>JAFRWN010000040.1 GCA_017437965.1 Lachnospiraceae bacterium | reverse complement strand
TTACCAGACCGATAGTTGAGGGTGCAATCGCAAGATGCCGTGAAGCAAGACTCTTCATCATGGATACATGTATGAAGCCCGCTATCGCAGAGCCCAGAGCTGAGGTCAGCAAATATGCTCCCAAGATCATTCAGCTTTCTATCGATCCTCAGAAGATCGGTGATGTTGTCGGACAGAGAGGCAAGACCATCAATACAATTATTGAGCAGACCGGCGTTAAGATCGATATTACCGATGACGGCAATGTTTCAATCTGCGGAACAGATCCCGAGGCTATGCAGCTTGCAAAGAAGTATGTTGAAATCATCGCAAGTGATTTCGAAGAGGGCCAGGTTCTTGAAGGCAAGGTTGTAAGCATAAAAGAATTCGGTGCTTTCCTTGAGTTCGCTCCGGGTAAAGAGGCAATGGTACATATCTCAAAGATTGCTGATCGCAGGATCAACAGAGTAGAGGATGTCCTGACTCTTGGAGATGTTGTTAAGGCAGTTTGCCTTGGCAAAGACAAGATGGGAAGAGTTAGCTTCTCAATCAAGGATGTAAAATAATTATTGATTTTTACAAGGGCATCATTACTGGTGCCCTTGTTTATAATCAGAACGGAGAAGAAATGAAAGAACTAATGCGTTACCATGAAGATTTAAACGTGCTTCATGTTAATACAGCTGATGATCATTGTTATTACATTCCCTTCGACAGAAATCAGTATCCATTTGCAGACAGGGAAGAATCATCAGTATTTGAATTATTGAATGGGGAATGGGATTTTAAGTTTTACAAAAGTTTTAGGGAGATAAGTGACAGACAGCTGCTTCAGGCTGATTTCGAAAATAAAATAGATGTGCCTTCATGTATTCAGATGAGAGGCTTTGATTTCCCTCAATATGTAAATGTTCAATATCCGATTCCATATAATCCGCCTTTTGTTCCGGATGATAATCCGGTTGCGGTTTACAGAACTTTCTATAACTATGAAAAAGACGGTAAAGACAGACTTCTCGTATTTGAAGGCGTTGACAGCTGCTTTTACCTTTTAATAAACGGACAGCTTTTCGGCTATTCACAGGTAACTCATGCAACTTCCGAATTCAACATCACTGATGCGCTGAATCCCGGAAGCAATGAGATCAGGCTTATTGTGCTCAAATGGTGTGACGGAACCTATCTTGAAGATCAGGATAAGTGGAGGCTCACAGGTATAATCAGGGATGTTTATATGCTTAGCCGACCGAAAAAATGCCTTAAAGACTTCAGGATAAGTACTATTTTCAATGATGATATGTCAGAAGCACATATCAGGGTTGAAGTTTTCACCGACACTTCGGTTGAAGTAAGATTATATGATCCCAAGGGCAATGAACTTGAAAAGAAAAATCTGAACAGTGAAGGCATTGTAAGCTTTACCGTTAAAAATCCTTCACTCTGGAGTGCTGAAACTCCCGTTCTTTACAGTATCGTGTTCGAAACTGACGAAGAGCTTATCGGAGAAAAGTACGGACTTCGTGAAGTAAAGAATGACAATGGCATACTGAAGATAAACCGTCATCCCGTAAAGCTTAAAGGTGTAAACCGCCATGAAAGCTATCCGGATACCGGAAGCGTTGTGAACAGGGAAAGAATCATTTCTGACCTTATCATAATGAAAAACTTCAACGTAAATACCATACGTACCTCGCATTATCCGAATGTCCCTTATTTCTATCAGATCTGTGATGAAATGGGCTTCTATGTTGTTGATGAGGCTGATGTAGAGGCACATGGTCAGATTGATATATTCCTTGATTATCAGAAGAAGGGACTGGATTATGATATTCCCATTGTTCCTGCTTCAAAGGAATTTGAAAAGTCTGTAATCGACAGAATTACAAAGATGGTGATCAGGGATTATAACCGTTCGTGCGTCATTTTCTGGTCTCTCGGTAACGAAAGCGGTTACGGAAAGAATTTCAAGAAAGCTGCAGAGATGATTAAAGCACTTGATGCAGGAAGGCTTGTGCACTATGAAAGCGTGTGGTGTAATGCGGATGGTTCAGATCTTTCACCGCTTGACATGGTATCCTACATGTATCCGAGTGTAACTGACCTTTATAAAAAGGAAGTAAAGGATTCAAAAATCCCTTATTTCCTTTGTGAATACTGTCATGCCATGGGTAACGGCCCCGGAGACCTTGAGGACTATTGGAATGCTTTTTACCAGAATGAAAAGCTCTGTGGAGGCTGCGTCTGGGAGTTCGCCGATCACGGAATACTTGTCGGAGAAAGAAAAGGCAAGCCTGAATATGCCTACGGCGGAGATTTTGAAGAGAAGAGACATGACGGTAATTTCTGCATAGACGGACTGATGTATCCTGAAAGAATGCCCCATACGGGTATGTATGAAATGAGAAATGTCTACAGACCTGTAAGAATATATGCGGAAGACATCAAGAAGGGCGTTTACAGTTTCTTCAATACCATGGACTTCCTTAACATCAAGGATGTATTTACCATATACTACGAAGTAAAGGATAACGGTGCGGTTATCCAGACCGGCGAGCTGGAGGTTGACGCTGAACCTCATGCCTATGTAACCCTACATATTCCGAGACTGACCTCACTCAGCGGCCAGAGCGTATATGTAAGATTTATTACAAAGCTTAAGAAATCCACAGAATATATTGATTCCGAGACCGAGCTTGGTTTTGACCAGTTCAAACTTGATTCTTCATCAAGACGTTTCAAGCCTGTAAAGGTAAAGGGAAAGAAATTCCTTGGTGCCAGAGAAGAAGACGGATGTTATAAAATCACAGCCGGATTTATGGAAGTTTCAATATGTAAAAAATGCGGTATGATAAAGCAGATTGTAAAGAGCCACAAGGATATCTTAAGGGCTCCTTCAAAACTTAATATCTACCGTGCTCCACTTGACAACGATCGGAATATCGATGTTGAATGGAAGAAGTATGGATTTAATGACCCTACCATCAAGCATTACTCCCACAGAGTGATCGATAACGGTGAGGATATTACGGTCATTTTCGAGCTTGGCCTTACAAGTGACAATGTTCCTGAAATCGCAAGGGTAAAACTGATCTACAAATTCTATCCGAGTGAGGATATTCATGTAGAACTTAAGGCACACATCGGCAGCAACATGCCTTTTCTTCCGAGGTTCGGCATCAGATTTTTCCTTGATGATGAGTTTGAAAACCTTAAGTACTATGGTTATGGTCCTTTTGAGAGCTATATTGACAAGCACCAGGCTTCCTATATCGATCTCTTTACTTCAACGGTAACAGATGAACATGAAGATTATATCATGCCTCAGGAAAACGGTTCACACTTTAAGACTGAGTACCTGACCTTGACCCGCGGAATTCAGAACCTGAATATCTTTTCCGAAAATGATTTTTCATTCTCAGTAAGTCATTACAGACAGGAAAGCAAGATCAGGGCTGACCATAATTATAAGCTTGTAGAGGATGAACTTACCGAGCTTTGCATCGACTATATGATGAGCGGCGTCGGTTCGGCATCCTGCGGTCCTGAGCTGAAGGAAGAATACAGGCTTAATGATAAAGATTTTGAGTATGATTTTTGGATAAACATACAATAACAGGAGTTCAGATGTCTGAATTGTATTATAAAAAAGAAGCCGGATGGGACTGGAATTTTGCCCTTCCGATAGGCAACGGCAAGCTCGGAGCAATGATATTCGGCAACCAGAAGAACGAAAGACTTCAGCTGAATGAAGATTCTCTGTGGTATGGCGGCCCGATGAACCGTATCAATAAGGATGCCTATCCGAATCTTGAAAAGGTCAGAAGCCTTATTCTTTCGGGCAAAATAAAGGAAGCCGAAGATATCATGCTTCACTGCTTTTCGGGAAATCCTCCAAGCATGCGTCCTTACGCGCCACTTGGTGAAGTATTTATAAATTTCAAGGATATCGAGGGCGAGTGTACCGATTACAGCCGGAAGCTTTTTCTCGAAACTGCCATGCATGTTGTAAACAGAAGCTTCGATGATATAAGCTTTGTTGAAGAAAGTTTCGCAACTGCTGTTGAAAATGTCATTGCGGTCAATATAAGGACTGCTGATGATACTTTGATGAATATTGATGTCGACTGTGGAAGAATGAGTTTTTATGACAAGGCTTTTCATGACGATTACAATGTTTATTTCAGCGGTAAAACAGCAGGAACTCCCTATTCTTTCTGTGCAGGAATTACCGCAAAGGCAGAAGAGGGAGAGATAGTTCCGAACGGACGTTTCCTTGTCTGCAAAAATGTTAAAAACCTCGTTATTTATATAAGTGCGGCGACCAGCTACAGGGGAGACGATCCTTATGAATATGTCAAAGAGCGCCTTAATACTGTAAGAGAAAAATCATATGATGAAGTAAAAAATGATCATATCGAGGATTACCGTAAGTATTTCTCAAAATGTGAGTTTTTACTTGATTATGATAAAGAACTAGACAGTCTGACGACGGATGAAAGACTGAAAAGATTTTCGGAAGACAATACTGATAACGGTCTGATAAAGACATATTTTGATTATGGAAGATATCTTCTGATTTCTTCGAGCAGACCCGGATCACTTCCTGCAAACCTTCAGGGAATATGGAATAAGGATATCGATCCGCCGTGGGGCTGCAAATTTACTGTAAATATCAATACCCAGATGAATTACTGGCCTGCAGAAATGTTCGGACTTGCGGCATGCCATCTGCCACTTTTTGACCTGATGAAAAAAATGCAGGCAAACGGACAGAAGACCGCAAAGGAAATGTACGGCTGCAGAGGCTTTGTATGTCATCATAACACTGATCTGTGGGGTGATACAGCACCTCAGGATGAATGGATACCCGGTACCTACTGGGTGATGAGCGTGCCCTGGCTTTGCACACATATCTGGCAGCATTATATTTATACCTTAGATCTCGACTTTCTTAAGGAAATGTATCCTCTGATGAAGGATTCTGTGCTGTTTTTCCATGATTTTCTGATGGAACTCGATGGAATGGCTATTATCTGTCCTTCTGTTTCTCCGGAAAACACCTATATACTTCCGGACGGCAGCAGGGGAAGCATATGTGCGGGATCAAGCATGGATAATGAAATACTGCGCGATCACTTTGAACAGTTCATTAAAGCCTATGAGCTGGTTGAGGATGATGATCCGGAATTCCTTGAAAAGACAAAGAAACTGCTTTCGATGATTCCGCAGATAAAAACCGGAAAGCATGGCCAGATAATGGAATGGCTTTATGACTATGATGAAGCCGAGCCCGGACACAGACATATTTCCCAACTTTATGCACTTCATCCTTCGCATCAGATTGATGTTTACAAGACGCCTGAGCTTGCAGAAGCTGCAAGAAAAACGATAGAAAGAAGGCTTTCCTTTGGTGGCGGACATACAGGCTGGTCAAGAGCTTGGATAATGAATATGTTTGCAAGACTTCATGACGGAGAAAAGTGTTATGAAAATCTTGTGGCTCTTTTCAGGCAGTCAACACTTGATAACCTGTTTGACAACCATCCGCCTTTCCAGATTGATGGGAATTTCGGAGCTACGGCTGCGATAGGTGAAATGCTTCTTCAGGCAGACGGAGACAATATTGTTCTTTTACCAGCACTTCCTAAGGAATGGCCGGATGGAAGCATCAAAGGACTGAGAGTTCCGGGTGGCGCAATGTTTTCTCTTGTCTGGAATAATGGCAGCTTAAGTGAGTTTTCGGTTTCGGCAGGCCGTACCGAATACCATGGCACTGTAGTATATCAGAACAAGAAGTTCAAGCTGGACATGGAACTCGGTGAATGTGCTCATTTTGAAATATATGATGAATAAGCCGGAGGAAAACGGTGGATTTTGCTGAGTTTGTTAAAATAATAGTTTTCGGAATCATTGAGGGCATTACGGAATGGCTGCCGATCAGCAGTACCGGACATCTTATGCTCGCTGAAGAATTTCTGAAACCGGATGTAAGCGAACACTTTTTCAACGTTTTCCTTGTTGTAATACAGTTCGGTGCGATAATGGCAGTTGTTCTATTGTTCTGGAACAACATCTGGCCGTTTACAAAGGATCCGGAGCAGAACCATGTGAAGATACCGGTACTTGCCCTTTGGGTCAAGATACTGGTTGCATGTCTTCCGGCTGCGATAATAGGACTGCTTTTTGATGACTTCCTTGATTCTGTTTTTTATACAGGAAGCCGCGGCCCGATAACTGTCGGCCTGATGCTTATTGTTTATGGTATCTTTTTTATAGTTGTTGAAAACAAACGAAAGGATATTAAGCCTGTCTACAACAAGCTAGCGACTCTTCCTCTGAAGGTTGCATTTTATATAGGACTTTTTCAGCTGCTTGCACTGATTCCCGGGACTTCCAGATCAGGTGCCACGATACTAGGAGCTTTACTTATTGGAACAAACAGGGCAGTGGCAGCGGAATTTACATTTTATCTTGCCATTCCGGTAATGGCCGGAGCAAGTCTTCTTAAGGTAGTAAAATACCTTGGTGAATACGGCAGCTTTTCCGGAAATGAAATTGTCATGCTGATGGCAGGATCGATTGTTGCTTTCATTGTTTCTTTTTATGTTATCAGGTTTTTCCTGAATTATATAAGGAAACATGATTTCAGAATATTCGGTTATTACAGAATAGCCGCAGGAACAGTAATTCTTTCATACTTTATGTTTATTTCTTAAGAGGTTAAAAATGGCAGAAAGAAGTAAAAAACCTAAGGGCGCCAAAAACGGAGCCGGATTCAAGGAATTTCAGAATCGCAGGAAAGGAATTGTCAGCGATGATGAAAAAAAGGAGAAATCCGACGGTAAGGGCGAATTATATGAACCTGAAAAGAAGGACGAAAACTATGACAAAAGGGCAACTACTTTTCTTGGGTTCAAACAATCCAACAAGGTAAAGGATGAGATCATACTGAGCATCACAGGCGCAGTTTCGTTTCTGTTGATACTCAGTTATATCGGTCTTTGCGGCCCGATAGGAAAGTTCGTCAATTTCCTTTGCTTCGGTTTCATGGGCCTTTTTGGATATATATTCCCTTTTGCACTTTTTGCAATGATATATTATCTTATCAGCAACAGAAGAAATACCATGGCAAAGAACAAATTGTTCGTGTGTCTGAGCGGAATAATATGTATAACGGCGCTTATCCATATTTTTTCAAGCAAGAGTAAACTGAACGGACCTTTCAAAGCCTTCAAGCAGGGCTATAAGAACAAGTCAGGTGGCGGTTTCCTGGGTGCCCTTATTTCATGGCCCTTATGGAAAATCGGAAGCAAGATACTTGCTGTTGTCGTTATTGTTCTTATTCTTCTGATAGTGATCTACCTTCTTACTGGTAAGGCAATAATGTCGATCATTCATCAGAAGAACAAAAAGACCTATCAACAGATAGCAGAAAAGAGAAAGGCAAGAAAAGAAGACCGGGAACGAGAACGCCTTGAAAGAAATGCAAGGGAAGGGAAAATTGCCTTTGATAAGCTGATGGAGGACAAACCCAAGCTTTATAAGGCGGAAGTCGGTCCCGAAAATTCATATACGGTTGAAAGGAATCCAAGACCTGCAGGTAATGATTCTTTCATTGAGAGACTTAAAAACGGTGGCGTAAAGCCCGGTGAAAAGGTCGAAAGAAAGAGCGGTAAGACCATTTATTCTGTTCCTGTGGGAAATGGTAATAATACTCAGAATAACCAGGAAATCCAGACTGCCCAGACTAATGCCGCGGTAATTAATGCCGAGACGGATATGGTTGAAATCTCGGGTCTTGATGAAATATTTGCCTATTACAATGAAAAGTCCGTTTATGAGCAGGAACTGGAAAGAAAGTTCGGTAAATCATCAAATAATGATGTGTTTGCCGAAGAAAACAATTATCCTTCTGATATTTATAACGACAGGGAGGATGAACCGGAACCGGTGATCACAGGCAATGTGATAAAGGAGGAACCGAAGAGGTCATTTAATGTCCCCGAGCAAAAAATTGAAACTCCTAAGGTTCCCGGATTGTTTGCAAGAGGAGACCTTCGTCCACAGGGTCATGGCGAGATAGAAAGCCATAGTCTTGCCGGAAAGCAGAACATGGCAAGCAACACTCCGCTTGATGACGGAGCAAAAGCAGCACCTGTAAAGAGGGTGAAGAAAGTGGTCAAACCCTATTCGTTCCCTCCGGTTTCGTTTCTCGCAAAAGCTCCGGCAGGTGCAAAAGGAACTTCACAGGCAGAGCTTAATGAAACCGCAAAGAAGCTTGAGGCTACTCTTGAGAGTTTTGGCGTCAAGGTTAAAGTAACAAATATCAGCTGCGGACCCAGTGTTACACGATATGAGCTGCAGCCTGAAATCGGTGTGAAAGTAAGTAAAATCACTTCCCTTACCGATGATATAAAGATGAACCTTGCAGCAACCGATATCAGAATGGAAGCACCTATCCCCGGTAAATCCGCAATCGGTATCGAGGTTCCGAACAAGGAAAACCAGATAGTATACTTCAGCTCACTTGTAAACAGTGACGAATTCAAAAACAGTAAATCAAAGCTGACATTTGCAGTAGGTAAGGACATCGGCGGACAGGTAATAGTTGCTGATATCGCGAAGATGCCTCACCTCCTTATTGCAGGTGCTACAGGTTCCGGTAAGTCAGTATGTATCAACACTCTGATCATGAGTATCATTTACAAGGCTGATCCGAATGATGTCAAGCTTATACTTGTTGACCCTAAGGTTGTTGAGCTTAGTGTCTATAACGGACTTCCCCACCTGCTTATTCCTGTTGTCACCGATCCGAAGAAGGCATCAGGTGCACTTAACTGGGCAGTAATGGAAATGACCGACAGATATAAGAAGTTCGCAGACCTTGGTGTAAGGGATCTTGCAGGATATAATAAGAAGGTCGAAGAATCAAACGGTGAACTCAAGAGCAATAATGGAGAAATCTACGAGAAGCTTCCTCAGATTGTTTTCGTTATCGACGAGCTTGCCGATCTGATGATGGTTGCACCTGGCGAAGTGGAAGACTATATCATCCGTCTTACCCAGCTGGCACGTGCCTGCGGTATCCATCTTGTAATCGCAACGCAGCGTCCTTCCGTAAATGTTATCACAGGTCTTATCAAGGCCAATGTTCCTTCACGTATAGCATTTGCGGTTGCTTCACAGGTTGACTCGAGAACAATACTTGACATGGCCGGTGCTGAAAAGCTTCAGGGCAAGGGCGATATGCTTTTCAGTCCTGTAGGACTGCCTAAACCTGTACGTGTTCAGGGCGCATTCATTTCGGATTCCGAAGTTATGAGCATTGTTGATTATGTAAAGGCTCATAACAGTGAGAGCGATACTGCTGAGATGGAAGCAAGAATTCATTCAGCGACAGTAGAAAGCAGTTCTTCCTCCGGTAAAGGCGGAGATTCGTCAGGCGGTGACAACGGTTCTGATGTCGATGAGCTGATCTATAAGGCGGGAATGTTCATTATCGAAAAAGAAAAGGCTTCGATAGGAAGTCTCCAGAGACAGTTCAAAATCGGCTTCAACAGGGCCGCAAGGATAATGGATCAGCTGTCTGAGGCCGGTGTTGTAGGACCTGAGGAAGGCACAAAGCCGAGACAGATACTGATGGATGCAGCAAGCTTTACAAATTTTGCACAGCAGAACGGACTTCCGATGTAAGACAAAGGAGCACAGATGGGCAGCATAAAACTTCTTGACAAGGATACTATAAATAAGATAGCCGCAGGTGAGGTGGTTGAACGCCCCGCCTCGGTTGTCAAGGAACTGATTGAAAATTCAATCGATTCCGGTGCCGATATCATTACCTGCGAGATAAAAGAAGGCGGTAAAAGCTATATCAGGATATCCGATAACGGTTCCGGCTTCGAGAAGGATGATATAAAGCTTGCCTTTCTGCGCCATTCCACGAGTAAAATATCATGTGAAGAAGATCTTGAACATATTAAAAGCCTTGGATTCCGCGGCGAAGCCTTAAGTAGTATTTCTTCAGTTTCAAAGCTTGAGCTTCTTTCAAAGAAAAAAGATGATTTTCTCGGAAACAGATATGTTATCGAGGGTGGTACTGAGAAGAGCTTTTCCGAAGCAGGCTGCCCTGATGGAACCACTATCATTGTAAGAGAGCTTTTTTTCAATACTCCTGCAAGAAGAAAATTCCTTAAATCCACAAATACCGAGGCTGGATATATTTCGGATATAGTTAACCGCCTCGCAATTTCACATCCGGAGATTTCCTTCCGTTTCATAAACCAGGGCAAGACCATGCTCTTTACAAACGGTAATGGTAATGAAAAAGATGCTCTTTACCAGATCTATGGACGAGATGTTGCCTCCAATCTGATTAAAATTGATTATAATACTGATGCTTTTTCTGTAAACGGATATGTCGGAAAGCCCGCCATACTTCGCGGAAACCGTATATGTGAGAATTATTATATCAATGGCAGATATTCAAAGTCTGCGATAATCACAAAGTCAATAGAAGAGGCCTACAAGGGCTATGCAATGCATAATAAATATCCCTTCACCTCCCTTCATTTTGTCTTCCCTCTTGAAAAGCTTGACATCAATGTTCATCCTGCAAAGATGGAAGTAAGGATTGCGGACGGTGACTTTTATTATGCAAAGATATTCCAGCTTGTAAGCGATGCACTTCACAGTTCAAATCTTATTGTGGATGCAACTATCGGCAAAGAAACAAAAAGCGAAGCGGTAGTCACAAAGCCCGATTTCAATTCCGTGCCTCAGAGTTTTGAGGAAAAAAGACTTGAAAATACAGCAAGAAACCTTAATCTGCAGAAGGATATGTTCGGCAGTAAAAACGAAGAGGATATCATCAGGGAGAAGCCGGTTTACTCTGTAAAAATTGATCAGGCTAAGGAAAATGACTTAATTAGCAATGCGTCCGGAGAAAAAGATGAAAAGCTATCTGATTATCATAAAGAAGAAACTAATATCAAGGAAACCATCAGCACAATAGTTTCAAAACCTTATGAAAATAATGTACCGGATAATTTCGAACAGCTTTCATTCATCGGCAAGGAAAACTTCTTAAAAGAGGAAAATCTTGTAAAACATCGCATTGTCGGACAGGTTTTCGGTACATACTGGATAGTTGAGATGGACGACAATATGTTCATGATTGACCAGCATGCTGCACACGAAAAAGTGCTCTATGAAAGAACAATGAAACGCTATAAGGAAGACAGGATGGGGTCTCAGGCTCTGTTTCCTTCACTTATTGTGACGCTTTCACTTTCGGAAATAGAGGTTCTTAACCGTTACATGGATTATTTTACCCGACTTGGTTTTGAAATCGAAAGCTTCGGTGACCGCGAATACCAGATTTCCGCTGTGCCTGTCGATCTTTTCGATTACAGTTCGGATGTGTTTTTCCATGACATACTTGATCAGCTTACAAACAGTCCATTAAAGGGCGAAATTGATATAGTGATAGATAAGATTGCGACCATGTCATGTAAGGCTGCAATCAAAGGAAATACAAGGATTTCAACGGCTGAAGCTGAAGCTCTGATAAAAGAACTTTTGTCTCTTGAAAATCCTTATCATTGTCCTCATGGCAGGCCAGTGATCATTTCGATGAGCAAATATGAAATTGAAAAGAAATTCAAGAGAATCCTTTGATCCGGAGAGAATATGAAGCCTTTGATCATACTGTCGGGACCTACGGCAGTCGGAAAAACCGAGCTATCAATCAAGCTGGCGCATGAAGCAGATGGTGAAATCATCAGTGCGGATTCCATGCAGGTTTACAGGACGATGGACATCGGAACTGCTAAGATCAAACCGTCCGAAATGGACGGAATCCCACATCATCTTATCGATATTATCGAGCCGGAGGATGAGTGGAATGTTTCACTGTTTGCCGAATATGCAAAAAAAGCAGTAAATGACATATATTCCCGGGGTAAAGTACCTGTTCTGGTCGGCGGAACAGGCTTTTATATTCAGGCCCTGCTTTATGATGTGGAGTTTTCGGAAGAAGATGACAATGAAATACGGAAAAGGCTGACCAAAGAAAGCACAAGGCTTGGCTCACATGCATTACATGAAAGATTAAAAGAAATTGATCCTGTCTCCGCGGAGATCATTCATGAGAACAATGTAAAGCGTGTGATAAGGGCACTTGAGTTTTATGAACTGCATCATATGCCAATTTCCGAGCATAATAAAACCCAGTCGGAAAGAAAATCGCCCTATGATTTCAGGTATTTTGTCCTCTCTGACTCGCGTGATAAGATCTATGACAGGATAGACAGAAGAGTAGATAAAATGCTTGAGGCCGGACTTGTGGATGAGGTAAAAGGTCTCATGGATAGAGGACTGGATCTTAGCTACGTGTCAATGCAGGGGCTCGGCTATAAAGAAATTTATAAATATCTTACCGGAGAATATACGCTTGATGAAGCAGTATATATTCTGAAAAGGGACACAAGGCACTTTGCCAAACGCCAGCTCACATGGTTCAGGCATGAAAAAGAGCTGATGATGATTTCAAGAGAAGATTATGAAAATGATCAGCTCATACTTGAAAAGATGCTTGAAGAATCAGATGCTATATTGAAATAAATATTTTGGAAAGAGAGTAATAATGAATAACAAGATGTATGAAAAAATGGGGCTGTCCGAAAAGGTTGTAAGCTTCTGTGAAGAGGCTGAAGAAAGCCTTAAAGAAAGATTCAAAGAAGCTGACAGGATTGCCGAATATAATCAGTTGAAGGTACTTAAGGCCATGCAGGACAATAATGTTTCTGAGGCATGCATGTACGGTTCAACAGGTTATGGTTACAATGATATCGGAAGGGATACACTTGAAAAAGTATATGCTTCTGTGTTCAATACAGAAGCAGCACTTGTAAGAGCCCAGATAACCTGTGGAACACATGCCCTTTCAACCGCACTTTCAGCAATACTTCGTCCTGGTGATGAACTCTTGTCACCTGTCGGAAAGCCTTATGATACTTTGGAAGGAATCATAGGGATCAAAGAATCCAAGGGAAGCCTTGCAGAATTCGGAATAAAATATGCCCAGGTTGATCTTTTACCAGACGGAAGCTTTGACTACGAAAACATTGCAAGAGTCATAAAACCGGAAACAAAAATGGTTACCATACAGCGTTCAAAAGGCTACCAGACCAGACCTACATTTTCAGTTGAACAGATAGGAGAGTTGATTACCTTCATCAAGAATATCAGAAATGATATCATCTGCATGGTTGACAACTGCTACGGAGAATTTGTAGAAGAAATCGAACCCGGTGATGTTGGTGCCGATCTTGTTGTTGGATCACTTATCAAAAATCCGGGAGGCGGCCTTGCTCCCATCGGAGGCTATATCTGCGGCAGGGAAGATCTGGTCGAAATGTGTGGCTACAGGCTGACGACTCCGGGTCTCGGTAAGGAGGTCGGTGCTTCGCTTAACGTTAATACCTCTCTTTACCAGGGGCTTTTCCTTGCACCGACGGTTACTGCCGGAGCTCTTAAGGGCGCAATGTTTGCAGCAGCCATATATGAAAAGCTTGGATTTTCCTGCGTTCCGAGCGCTACTGAGCCGAGATATGACATCATTCAGTCGGTTGTTTTCGGTAAACCGGAAGGACTCATCGCTTTCTGTGAAGGCATTCAGAAGGCGGCTCCGGTTGACAGCTTTGTAGTTCCCGAGCCCTGGCCGATGCCCGGTTACCACAGCGATGTAATAATGGCTGCAGGAAATTTCATTCAGGGAGCTTCAATCGAGCTTTCGGCAGACGGACCTCTTGAGGAGCCTTATGCAGCATATTTCCAGGGCGGTCTTACCTGGTATCATGCGAAATTCGGCATAATGATGTCTTTACAGTCTCTTGTAAACAAAAAAATTATAGAGTTGTAGTGTATACATTTTGGCGAAAATATGGTATTATATAAGTTGACGTTTTTTCACGGAGAGAGAATGGAGTAAAAAATGTCACTTAAAAACCAGATAACCATTAATGAAAGACCCTATGAAAAATGTCTGAAATACGGTCCGGAATATCTTACGGATGCAGAGCTTTTATCTGTCTTCATCCGGTCCGGAAGTAAAAAAAGCTCATGTCTTGATATAGCAAGAAAGCTTTTGGGCGAAAACAATGACGGAATGGGTCTTTTAAGGCTACTTTCACTTACCGTTCCCGAATTTGCCAAAAACGAAGGAATAGGAGAGGTAAAAGCAATACAGTTATCCTGCATTATGGAACTATCAAAAAGAATATGGCGTATGCAAAGATCGGGTGGCGTAAAATTTACGGATCCCGGTTTTGTTGCGGATTATTATATGCAGGAGTTACGAACTAAAAAAGTAGAAATAAGCAGAGTGTTGTTTCTTGATACCAAGGGCCAGCTGATAAAAGAAAAGGATATCAGCATCGGCACCGTCAATGCATCACTTCTGGCGCCAAGGGAAATCTTTCTCGAGGCTCTGAAATATGAAGCAGTAAATATCATACTTCTTCATAATCATCCGAGCGGAGACCCAACTGCCAGTAACGAAGATGTAAGCACCACCGTACGTATAAAAAGAGCCGGTGATTTACTTGGTATCAAACTGCTTGATCATATTATAATAGGAGACAATACATATACCAGCATGGCAGAACGCGGGTATATAAACTGACGGAGGAAAAAAGTGGCTTCGAGAGCATTTGCAATTGATATCGGAACCGATAGTATAAAAATCTACCGCAAGGGAGCCGGACTTATTTATTTTCAGAAGACTGTCCTTGCGATGAAAAACAAGAAAAGGGTAATCGCCGTCGGAAATGATGCCTATGAAATCTTCGGTAAAGCACCGGATAAGATTGAAGTGACATTTCCGCTAAAGAACGGTGTGATTGCAAGCATTGACAGCATGCAGTCACTTATAAACTGCGTATTTCTTGATCTTTCAAAGGAATACGGAAAGATCAAGAATGCAAAGATTTATATAGCAATTTCCGCTGACATCACAGATATTGAAAAAAAGGCTTTCTACGATATTATTGACGGAAGCTTCATAAGACCCAAAAGCATCATAATGATTGATAAACCTGTTGCTGATGCTATCGGCTGCGGTGTTGATTTTTATGATACCAGAGGAACTATGATAGTAAATATAGGTGCTGAAACTACGGAAATTTCTGTTGTAAGTGCAGGAACTCTGGTACTTAGCAGGCTTTTCAAGTTCGGTGGTCATGATATTGATGAAGCTGTTATCAATACGATAAGACGTAAATTCAATATACTTATCGGGCTTAAAACTGCAGAGAGTGCAAAAAGAAAGACAGTTGCACTCGACAATACCGAAAAAGAATGCAAGATATATGGAAGAGATGTCGTTAGCGGTCTCCCCAAGGAATGTAAGATTGATTCTTCTGTGTTCCGTGACTATGTTATCGAACAGATGAATCCTCTTGTTGAAGCGATAAAGTCCGTTCTTGAAAGAACTCCGCCGGAGATTTCTGCCGACATATACAAAAACGGTCTTGTAATTACCGGTGGCACATCCAAGATACCCGGTATTGCTGATCTGATCGAAGATGGCACAGGACTTAAAGTAAAGACAATAGTTGAGCCGACAGATTCGGTAATTAACGGACTTGCGGCTGTTGCAGAAGGAAGGTTCATACTTTGAAAAGCAGATTCAGATACAAACTAGAACCGAGATATATACTTCTGTTTGCTACTGTCATATTGATCGCCCTGATTCTTCTTTCATATAAATTTGATTATCTTTTTGTCCCTGTAAGGTCAAAAGTAGCATCCTTTATGAAACCGATGGAAAAAGGAATTTCCGTGATCGGTAACGGTTTTGAAGATCTCAAGGAAGATATGAAAACCAAGGAAGAACTCAGGAAGCAGAACGAAAATCTGCAGGCCGAATATGACGAGTTAAAGAAGAAATATGATGAGCTGCTTCCGGATTCATATGAGCTTGAAAATCTGAGGGCGCTGTTCAAGCTGTCCCAGAACTATTCTTCATATGAAACTGTGGGCGCTACCGTAATCGCTTCCGACACCACAGGTTTCAACAGGACTTTTACGATAGACAAGGGCTCAAAGGACGGTATCAAGGAAGACATGAATGTCATCGCCGGTAATGGGTTGGTTGGTATTATTTACCAGGTAAATGACAATTATTCCCTTGTCCGAAGTATCATTGACAACAACAGCAATGTCAGCGCAACGATACTTAAGTCATCGGATTCCTGTATCGTATCCGGAAGCCTTAAGCTTTTTGATCAGGGCTACATTCAGATAAGGGAAATCCCGATCAACAGTACCGCAGCAAACAATTATCAGGTTATAACTTCAAATCAGAGCAGCAAATTCCTGCCTGACATACTGATCGGTTACGTTTCAAACATTACTGTCAGCTCTGATGGGCTCAGTAAGGAAGGTTACCTGACACCTGTTGTGGATTTCAGAAGGCTTGATAAGGTACTTGTCATTACTACTATGAAGGAGAGTGTTACCAGGTAGGTACACATATTTGAAATATTGTTAAGTGTTGCAGTCTATGCTGTTGAAATGATAATCCTTTTTCTTCTTCAGCATACGGTTTTTACGAATTTAAGCATTGGAAATATCATTCCCGACCTGCTGATCATACTGATTTTTGCAGTTGCATATCAGAATGGCAAGGTTGCAGGTATTTTTGTGGGAATTTCCTGTGGACTGATGCTTGATCTGACCTTTGGTTCGGTTCTTGGAGTTTATGCTCTGTGCTATATGTTCATAGGCTATTTCTGCGGATTTCTTGCAACCTACTATATCAAATCAGACCTGATTTTGCCGCTTGCCGTGATCACGGTTTCGGAATTTGTTTTCTCTTTTTACTGCTATATTGTAAACCGTCTGATATACGGAGACACTTCACTTGCATATTATTTCAAGAGAATAATGATTCCAAAGGTGGCCTATACTTTACTTCTTTCGGTAATAGTCTATAAGCTGCTTGATTATATTTATATATCCATCTTACTTCAGGATGAAGAGGACAACTGATGCTTAGCACTCTGATAGAAAAAACAAAAGATTCAATTCTTGTAAGGTCGGTCATCGTGTTTATAGTGATGATCGTTCTTTTCATGCTTGTTGCTATCAGACTGTTCAAACTTCAGGTGGTAAATGAAAAGAAGGATCCCGAAGCAGAAATGCAGCAGATTGAAAAGATAAATAAAGATGATGCCGAAGCAGGATATAAATATGTTACCGAATATGTCCTTCCTGCAAGAGGCAATATTTATGACAAAAACGGAAATCTGCTTGCATATAATACCCAGGAATATAATCTATATTTCATCAATTCCGCATCACTCAAGAATAATGCTGAGAAAAATGAAGCGATGCTCGGTCTTTCAAAGCTTCTTAAGGAATATGGTTATGAGCCTGAATTTACTTTTCCTCTTGTCTTAGACGGGAGAGGACGACTGCGTTATACCGTAAGCGACAATGCACTGCTTCGTTTTCTTAAGAATTGTTTCGGACTTCCTTCTGCAAATGATCTTACCGAAGAACAGAAGGCTACAAATCCGACCCAGCTTTTTGAATATCTGAAAAAAGGTAACAAGATCACTTCAATGTTTGGTATCGATGATAAATATACCACTGAAGAAGCTCTTGAAATAATGAAATTCCGTTACCAGCTGTATATCAATAATCCATCATATCAGAGGATTAAGCTGGTTACCGGCATAAGTGAGGAGTTCAGGATAGTACTGCTTGAAAACCTTAGCAGCATCCCTTGTGTGGAGGTAGAAAAGACCTATAAAAGAATTTATAACGATTCAATCTATTTTTCACATATAATCGGTTATATAGGAACGATCAACGAAGCTGAGCTTTCGGAATTTGAAAAGGAAGGCTATACAAATTATACTCTTGACAGTAAGGTCGGCAAATTAGGAGTAGAACAGTCCTATGACAATTATCTTCAGGGAAGCCTTGGGGAAGTCAGAGTAACACTCAATTCTTCTGGTCAGATAGTAGAAAAAGTAAGAGTCCAGGAGCCTGTTGACGGTAATGATCTTTATCTTACGATTGACAGGGAATCCCAGATTGCAGGCTATTATCTTCTTGAGAAGAATATTGCTGCTATACTTCTTAGCAAGCTTGTTAATTCCCAGAGTCATGGTTCAATGGGCACAAATGCAGATGATATTACGGTTCCTATCTATGATGTATATGCTGCGCTGATTGAAAACAATGTAATTAAGATTTCTGATTTTTCCACCCGTGAGCTTACGGAAAACGAGAAAAATATCTATGAGCCCTTTGTGTCCGAAAAAGGCATATGGATTGAAAAGCTCGGTGAAATACTGAAGAAGGATAATACTTTAAGCTACAATGAGTGTGATGAAAAAATGCAGGAGATACTTGATTATATTTATTCTGCACTCAGAAACAACTGGGGAATTATCACCAAGAATGTTGATAACGAAAGCGACCACTTCAAGAAATATCTTGCAGGTGAGATTTCTTTGGCCAAATTTATAAATGACTGCATAGAGAACGGCAATGTTGATACTTCAGTTCTTAAGATGGAAGATGGTTATTATTCTACTGCCGAGCTCTATGAGATTATCTACAGTTTTATCATGGATAAACTGCCTGATGATAACGGCTTTGGTAAAAAAATATATAAAATGCTGATAATGGATGGTAAGATTTCGCCCAAGGATCTTTGTCTTGTCCTTTATGATCAGGGAGTTTTAAAGGAAGACAAGGAAAGCTACAGCCTGCTCGCGAATTACAGGCTTACTACCTTTGAATTCATTAAAAGAAAAATAAATAACCTTGAAATAACACCTGCAATGCTTGCACTTCGTCCGTGCAGCGGGTCGATGGTAGTCACTGATCCTTTTTCAGGAGATGTATTGGCTCTTTGTTCATATCCGAGCTATGACAACAACCGGCTTACCAACAGCATTGATTATGATTACTATTCGGAACTGACCGATGACAAATCATATCCGATGCTTTGCCGCGCCACTCAGTCAAGAACCTCTACTGGTTCTACCTTCAAACCGCTTACTGCGATTGCAGCCCTTACTGAAGGCACAATAACTACCGGCACTACAATACATGATGATGTAAAGTTTGAGAAGATCACGCCTTCTCCTTCGTGCTGGAGTACACGTTCGCATGGATATATCAATGTTTCGGATGCTATAATGTATTCGTGCAACTATTTCTTCTTTGAAACAGCATACAGGTTCTCCACAAAAGGAGGAAACTACAGCGATGACAGAGGTCTTTCTGTAATCCATAAATATGCTGATAAATTTGGTTTCAATTCCCTTTCCGGAGTTGAAATACAGGAATCAATGCCGGAAATATCAAATACTGATGCGGTAAGAACTGCAATCGGTTATTATCATAATTTTGCGCCTGTACATATCGCAAGGTATGTCAGTACGATTGCCAACAGCGGAACCTGCTATAACCTTACTCTGATTGACCAGGTAAAATCAAAAGAAGGCGTAATCGTATATGAGCAGGAACCCTCGGTATATTATAAACTTGATGAGGTTGCAAAAAGTTCATGGGATGCAGTCCATCTCGGCATGAGAAAGGTTGTGCTCAACTCACTTCCTTCGGTTTTCAAGGGCTTCAATGTCCATGTTGCCGGAAAGACAGGAACCCAGCAGGTAAGCCTGAAGCAGCCCAACAATGCACTTTTTATTTCCTATGCACCTTATGAAAATCCCGAAATTGCTGTTGCGGTTGTACTTCCCAACGGATATACCTCGTCTAATGCGGCAAAGGTTGCTAAGGAATATTATGATTTTTATTTCAACGGAAACAATAAAGAGAACCTTCTTACAGGAAAGGTTTATGCCGGTGAAGCTGACGGAACGAAAATAGGAGATTAGGATGTTCAGAAAAAGAGGTTACAATATAAAAAACTTCAGATTTTCACTTCTGATCGTCATATGTATGCTTTCTTCCATCGGACTTGTAGTTCTCAGATCCCTTACTGTTAACCAGAACCAGACCATGTTCAAGAAACAGCTCCTTGGTGTTGCGGCAGGTCTTTTCATCCTGCTTATAGTTTCGCTTTTTGATTACCACTGGATAGGAAAGCTTTGTATTCCGCTTTATATCTTCAATATCCTGCTGATGCTTTTCTGCAAGTTTGTTGACAGATCCATGAGCCCGAAACTTTATGGTAAAAGTGTCGACCAGGCAAGAAGATGGATACATATAGGAAATCCCAACGGCGGTCTTGACATAATGCCGTCCGAGATCACAAAAATAGTAATAATTGTTTGTCTGGCAAGGCTTTTCGTGTTTATGGAAGGCAAGATAAACAAAGTTTCTTCGCTTGCTCTGATCGCACTTGTAAGTTCCGTTCCTGTACTTCTTGTTTTCATGCAGCCGGATCTTTCGACAAGTATTGTTATCATGGCTACGATACTGATCATGCTGTTCATTGCCGGGCTTTCACTTAAGATAGTAATACCTTTCCTTTGTATTACCATTCCCGGCATAATAGCATTCATATGGTATATACAGCAGGATTTCGGAAGCAAACTTTTGAAGCCATGGCAAAGGGACAGAATTATTTCCCTGCTTCATCCTGAAGATTATCCGGACCTTATGTATCAGCAGAACAATGCCAAAGCAGCAATAAAAGCCGGCAAAATATTCGGAAAAATGATCACGGCACCTGGTGACAAAAGACTGACTGACTATGTTCCGGTCGTTGAAAGTGATTTCATTTTCAGCGCCGTAGGAGAAGAGCTCGGATTTGTTGGTACAATGCTTGTTGTAATACTTTTCCTTGCCTTTCTGTTCATTTCCCTTCATATTGCACTTGAGGCAAAGGATAAGCTCGGGAAATATATTGCTGCCGGAATAGCGGTTATGATAACTATACAGGCATTTGTTAATATCGGCGTTGTTCTTTCACTTCTGCCGAACACAGGAATTCCGTTACCGTTTATGAGTAATGGTCTGAGTTCACTTCTGACCAACTTCATGGTAGTAGGAATACTTCTTAATATAGGAATGCAGAACAAGGATGTAAATCCGGTTGACGATGACGTCATAGTTTTTGGTAAATATCATAAACAGGAGATTTGATCATGAAAAGAATAACAGCAATTCTTTTAAGCCTGATACTTTTACTGCAGGTAAGCGGCTGCTCAAAACCGGAGGACGAGCTTTATGCTTTTTACTCTGATGATGACAACCTGATAAGCTCTGATATCGGAGAGTATATTGAAGGGCGTTCCGCATCATTTCTGACCGAAGGTTCTCTTTGTTATGTAAAGCCGGAAGAAATGAGCGATGATGAAAACCTGAAAAACAAAGCCACACTTGTTATCAATATAACAAAAAATGAGCTTGTATATGCAAAAGACTGTTTCAAGCAGGTTTATCCTGCATCTATAACCAAGCTTTTGACGACTCTGGTTATTCTTGAAAACGGAAATCTTAATGAATATTACACTGTTAAGCAGGATAACTGTGGAATTACAGAGGAAGGTGCCCAGCTCATGGGCTTCAAAGCCGGCGATGTGATCAAAGTCGAAGATCTTCTTTATTGTCTGCTACTTTATTCAGGTAATGATGCTGCAGCAGCCCTTGCCGACTATCTCTGCCAGAGCGAAACTGATTTCTGCAGGCTTATGAATGAAATGGCAATAAGTCTCGGCTGCATCGGAACCCACAATACGAATCCTCACGGATTACATGATTCCGATCACTATACAACAGCCTATGATGAATATGTTATTTTAAAGAAATGTCTGGAATATGATATATTCAGAAAGATTTCCGAGCTGACCGAATATGATTTTTCATATAAGACAGGAGAGGGCAGCTTCAGGAACCTGACCGTAAAGACCACAAATAAATACAAGCTTGGCATATATGAAGTACCCGAGGGTGTGACTATAATTGCCGGAAAAACAGGAAATACCTATGCTGCCGGACCTTGTCTTATCCAGTGTGTAAGAAACAAGGACAATGAGGAATTCATCATTGCCATCTTCGGTGCAAAAGATAACAAGGATCTGTATACACAGATGACCTACCTGATGAATAAGGTCTCGGGTGATTTATAAATTTTTTATATAAAACAGCATTTTCCTGTTGTCTTTTTGTGGATTATGCTCTATAATATAAACATAAAGAACTCATAAGGAGGACAAATAAATGGTTCAGATTATTGCAGGCGAAAAAGGTAAAGGTAAAACAAAAATCCTTCTCGACAAGGCAAATACCGATATCAAAACGGCAAGAGGTACCATTGTTTATCTCGATAAAGACAATCAGCACATATATGAGCTGAATAACAAAATCCGTCTGATAAATGTTCGCGAATATTGCATCGACGGTGCAGATGAATTTGTAGGTTTTATCTGCGGTATTCTTTCACAGGACAATGATATTGAAAAGATCTATCTTGATAGTTTCTTAAAGGTTGCAAAGCTTGATGCAGCTGAAGCTGATAAATTTGTTGAAAAGATCGATTATGTTTCCCAGAAATTCAATGTGGATATTATTGTTTCGTTCTCACAGAAATCTGATGAGCTTTCGGAATTTATCAAGAGCAAACTGGTTGTAGCTCTTTAATAAATGTATTGTGGTTGAATGGAAGGCGTACTTTATTGTACGCCTTCTTTTTTTGAAAAAAATATAAAAAAATACAATATAGGGGCTTTTATTTTTTTCTCATATACTGTATAATGTATTTGAATGTTTTGCCGGAGGGAAGCAGTGAAGGACAGGGAATCAAAACAAATTAAACCGCCGAAGATAAAACGGACCAGGAATGTGAGAAATTTCAATATCGGAATTCTTGTTATTATTCTTGTCTTTATTTATATGGTTGTTAATATTGTTGTAAGCCTGAGAAAAGAGCATCTCTCCATCTATGAGGTGCAGGCAGAAAACATGTCCTTTAACCGCAGAACAGAAGCAATCATTATAAGAAATGAACAGGGGTATTATACCGACAAGGCTGGCTACACTAACTTTTATGTCCGTAACGGTGCAAGGATCGCAGTCGGCAATACTGTATATTCCATAGACGAAAGCAAGAATATCCATGATTATCTTGCCGACTATAATTACAGCTATTCATTTTCTACATCGGATGTCAATTCCCTTAAATCATATGTTTCTAGGTTTTCTGACAGCTTTGAAAGTGATGATTATTCCGATGTATATGAACTCAGGGAAAATATTGAATCCGAGATCCTTGGTATTTCCGATACCTATGTAATGGAACATCTCAGCGAAATAATGGAAGGACAGGAAAAAACTGTCAATTTCAATGTCGTAAAATCAGATGCATCGGGTGTTGTTTCATTCTTTTCCGATTCGCTTGACGGCATAAAGGCAGATGATGTTTCTCCGAAAAGCTTTGATAAAACGAATTACAATTCGAAGAATCTCTATGATTCCGAAATAAAAGAGCAGAACTCACTTGTATACAAGCTGATTTCAGATGAAAACTGGAGCCTGGTGATAAGGCTTACTGACGAGCAGTATGAAAAACTGTCCGGAAAGCAAAGCATTTCTTTTACGATCCGGAATGATGATTTTCACCTCACTCAGAAATGTTCATTCTTCATGAAGGATAATGAACATTTCTGCAAGGTTGATATGAGTGACTATGTAGTAAGATATTTAAGACAGCGTTTCCTTGATATTGAGCTTGATATAAGCGACCAGGAAGGCCTTAAAATTCCGACTACTTCCCTGACCTATAAGGAATTTTACGTAATTCCTTCCGAATATTACATTTCCTATGAAGAGGGCAATGAAGTAAAATATGGTTTCACTTATATGAACTATGACAAAGAAACCAGACAGACCAGCTATGAATTCATACCTGCTGAATGTTATTATGAAGACAAGGACAAAGGTGTTGTTTATGTAGACACCAAGGATTTTGAACATGGTCAGTATGTTTACTGCATGGAGGATGAAACGCTTTACCAGGTCAGCGTTATTGAATCCCTTGAGGGCGTTTTCAATGTCAACAAGGGCTATGCCGTTTTCAGAAGAACCGAGATGATAAACCGGGGTGACGAATACTGTATCGTTGCTGCGGGAGCTGACAGAAGCCTCAGTGTTCATGATCATATTGTTCTTAATTCAAAACTTATAAATGAGAATCTTCAGATTTATTGATGATTTCGGAGGTGAAGAAGATGAGTGAATCTGTTTCGGATAGACTTGCGGAAGTAAAAAAGAATATTGAGGCATGTGCCGAGAAATGTGGCAGGACCGGCGAGGTAAGCCTTATCTGTGTATCAAAAACCAAACCGTCCGAAATGATAATTGAAGCCTATAATACAGGCGAAAGAAATTTCGGAGAAAACTATGTACAGGAGCTTTGTGCAAAGGCTGAAGAACTTCCGAAAGACATTATCTGGCATATGATAGGGCCTCTTCAGAAAAACAAAGTAAGAAAGGTCGTTAAATACGCAGAATATATTCATGCGGTCGACTCTTTGGAACTTGCTGCTTTTATAGACAAAGAAGCTGAACGTATCGGCAAAGTACAGAAAATAATGCTGGAGCTTAATATGGCCGCTGAGGAGAGCAAGCATGGATTTAAACCAGAAGATGCCCTCGACGCTGCTGTTAAGATTTCAGAATTAAAAAATATTTCCCTTGTAGGACTTATGTGCATTCCGCCGCTTGCAAATGAGCCGGAGGATAACAGAGAGTTCTTCAGAGGACTCAGGGAATACAAAGATAAAATAAATTCATTAGGTATCGACGGACTTAAGCTTACCGAACTTTCAATGGGCATGACCAATGACTATGAATGTGCAATCGAAGAAGGTGCAAGCTATATCCGAATTGGAACAGCAATTTTCGGCGCAAGGGACTACAGCGCCAAGCAATAATAAAATTATAACAGGAGGACAAAAAAATGGGTCTGCTTAGTAGCTTGAAGGATGCAATCTTTATGGATGAAGATGAAGATGACGATGATGAACTGTATGAGAAGGAAATGAAAAACCTTGAAAGAAAGGAAAATGCCGAAAAAAAACGTGAGAGCAGTTATACTCCACGCAAAAAATCAACTGATTATGATTCATCATACACTGATGATTATGATTCATATGATTCTGCTTTAAATAAGTCTTCAAAGGATAAAAAGAAGCAGTCAACAGTTGAGAAATTTTCTTCTTATACTTCAACGAACATTACACCTCCGAGAAGTCCGGAGAGTTCATATTCATCTTACAGAAATCCGAAGCCTGTCAAAAGAACTCAGGATGCATCTGATATAAGTATTTACAAGGCAAGAAATTTCTCGGATGCACAGGTGATCTGTGACAGCCTCACTTCCGGCAGGGCAATTATTGTAAGCTTTGATGAAATCTCTGATGAGGAATCACAGCGTATAATGGACTTCATCTGCGGATGCATCTATGTTATCGAAGGCAACATTCATACCATTTCTGAGAAGATTTATCTTTTCTCGCCCAAGGATGTTGATGTTTCCGGCGATTACATGAGCATGGTTCAGAAGAACGGTTTTGGTGTTCCTACCTTCAACAGAATATAAATAAGGAGAAAATAGATGATCACACCTATCGAGATCCAGAAAACCGAATTCAAGATGTCGGCTCACGGTTATTCCAAAAACCAGGTTGATGAATTCAAGAGCATTATTCTTAAGGACTATGAAACACTTTACAGACAGTCTCTTGAGACAAGTGAAAAAATAGATCAGCTGAATGAGAAGATTGCTTACTATGAGAACATGGAAAAGTCTCTTCATAAAGCTCTTGTTCTTGCCGAGAAATCTGCTGAAGAGACGAAGAAGACGGCTGAGCTTAATGCAGAGGCTATTGAAAAGGAAGCCAGGGCAGAGGCTGAGAACATACTTCTTACCGCAAAGAGACAGCTTGGACAGGTCTATGACGCAACACGTGATCTTGTAAGACAGTATGAAACCTACAGATCACAGTTTATTGCTGCATCAAATGCCCAGATCCAGCTACTTAACAGTGATTCCTTCAAGATTGACATGAGCAGGCTTGAGGCATATAAAGAACAGGCCGGCAGGAAAGAGGAAGAGAAAAACTAAATGGAAAAAGGCACTAAGAAAAATGTCATTATTTTCCTCTTGATTTTCATTCCGGGACTCATACTTGACCAGCTTACTAAATATATTGCCAGGGATAGTCTGAAAACAGGCGAAAAGGTTTTGATAAAAAAAGTGCTTGAATTCAGGTTCCTGAAAAACACAGGCGCAGTGTGGGGCTCTTTTCAGGGCAAGGCCATTATTCTCGGACTTGTTTCTGTTATACTTATTGCAGTTATTGCGTATATCCTTTTACGCGTGCCCTACAGTAAAAGAAATCTGCCACTTGTGATAGCTCTTTCTTTTATCCTTTGCGGTGCTGTCGGAAATCTCATCGACAGGTTGTGTTTTAAGTATGTGACTGATTTCATTTATTTCAGTCTGATCAATTTCCCGATATTCAACGTGGCTGATATATATGTGACCTGTTCAACTATATTGCTGATAATTTTGATCCTTTTTGTATATAAGGATGAGGATTTTGAATGGCTGAAAACAAAAAAGAATTGACAGTTAGTAAAGATTTTGCAGGGGAGCGCATCGATAAAATAATTTCCAAAATCGATGACTCCCTGAGCAGAAGCCGGATCCAGAAGCTTGTCAGTGAAGGAAAACTTCTTGTAAACGGAAGTGTTGTTACTTCCAACAGTTATAAATGCGCAGAGGGCGACAGGCTGACTCTTTATATTCCTGCTGTTTCGGAAATAAATATTAGTGCAGAGAATATTCCATTAAAAATAATCTACGAAGACGAAGACATTATAATAATTGACAAACCAAAAGGTATGGTTGTTCATCCTGCACCCGGCCATTATTCGGATACTTTGGTAAATGCCCTTATGTATCATTGTAAGGACAGTCTTTCGGGAATCAATGGTGAACTGCGTCCCGGAATAGTTCACAGGATTGATATGAATACTACCGGACTGCTCGTGATCTGCAAAAATGACAAGGCACATGTAACTCTTGCCGAAAAGCTCAGTACCCATGATATCACAAGAAAATATTATTGCATAGTAAACGGCCATTTTAAAGAAAACGAGGGAACTGTTGACAAAGAAATCGGCAGACATCCTGTTGACCGTAAGAAAATGGCTGTAAATGTTAAAAACGGAAGAAGGGCAGTTACACATTACCGTGTGATTTACAGTTTTGATGCACCATATTCACTTATTGAATGTACTCTTGAAACCGGTCGCACACATCAGATAAGGGTACATATGGCAAGTATAGGCCATTCTCTTCTCGGTGATGATATTTACGGTAGTAAAAAACAGCCCTACAAAACAGAAGGTCAGGTACTTCATGCCGCAGTACTGGGCTTTATCCATCCTACAAGCGGCAATTATATTGAATTTTCTTCACATCTTCCTGAATATTTTATTGAAATAATTAGAAAAATCTGCAGTTCAAAGGAAGAATACGATCACGTTTTACGACTTATAACCGAAAAGAATATTATTTAATATATCTGAAAGAGTACGAATCATGAACAATAAATATAATCGTTTTGAAATAGAGGTAAAGAATGCCCTCATGCATAAAAACAGGGTGTTGATCCATGGGCTTCCGGGAGTCGGTAAAACCCAGTTCTGTTATAGACTATGTAAAAAAAGCAAGAGGAATTTTGTATTTATTGACTGTGAATATGACGGGGTTTTTCTTTCAAAGCTTAAAAACCTGACAGGAAGCAGTAATTTCAATGAAGATTTCCGGAAACTTTGTGGAGTAATGGACAGCCAGATGAAAAATACCATACTGATCATTGAAAGCATCGAGTGTTCGGCACTTTTCTGTAACTTGGTCTATCCTTTCCTTCGCGATCTTGGTTATACCATGATAATGACAATGAGGGTTAAAAACAAGCTTGTATCTGATATTGTAAAAGAGAATACAGTCTGTGTTCTGCGTCCCAACAGCTTCTTTGACATCCTCAGAAATTCCAGAAGACTTCAATATATAGAAATGATCAGCGGTCATACAAGCATATTAAGCAAACTTCCGGCTCTCTATCACAATGATCTTTGCAAGGAATATGAAGCATATCTGGCATATGGCGGACTTCCCAATGCTTTCAATACATATATCAACAATGAACTTACTTTTGAAGAACTGAAAAATATCCATGAGGCTCAATATATTTATGCCCTGGAAAAATTACTTGAACATTCGGGTCTTGATGATGTAAATAAACAATACTGCAGACAGATCTGTAACTCCATACTCATGCAGATGCTTGAGGGAAACTATTACAGATTCAACTTTGCTTCAATAAGAAAGGGCGGTACTTTAAAAATCTTCGGAAAGGCCATAGATTTTCTTGTCGATAATAATTTTCTGATAAAAGTTGAACGCATAGATGACAAAAGATATTTTCTGCTTTATTTTTATGACAGCGGAGTATTATACGATAAGCTTCTACAGCTGTCGAACAGAATCGGAAGAACCGATTGTCTCGAACATATTTCATATATGGTTAAAAGAAACAGTGTTGCTTGCGAACTTTGCGGTTCAGATATTGCTGTCAATTACTGGCGCTCGGATTATGTGGCTTTCATTGATTTTGTCATCAGGTACAAGAACAGTACTTTTGCCTGCAAAATTACAGAAAAAGAAGATAAAAGAAGCCGCTCAACGGATGTATATGCCAATGAAAATATTAATGTAACATCAGTAATACTCAGCAACAGGAATTTTGAAAAACAGAACAAAAAAATATATATTCCCAATTATGCTATATCTTGTATTGATGAAATACTGGTCTGATATCAAGGTCAATATCTTGTATAAAATGAGCTTTTCAGCCTGCTCCATTTCTTAAAAATCCTCTTGACTTTGCCTTTCTATTATAGTAGAATAAATCTGCTTGTCAATACTAAAGTATTAGAAGGGTAAACGATATGAGTACAATCAGACTTCATGAAGGTGAATTGAATGTAATGGAGATGCTCTGGAGCAACCAGAGCCTTCCGGCTAAGGATATTGCGAAGATAATCAAGGATTATATCGGCTGGGAGAAGAATACTACTTATACTGTAATTAAACGATTGATAGATAAAGGTGCTGTTAAAAGAGTGGATCCCGGATTTATCTGCAAAGCCTGCATAACAAAAAAGGAAGTGCAGCAGATTGAGACAGATGCACTGATCGACAAAGTGTTCAGCGGAAGTCTTACGGAATTCATTGACAGTTATCTTGGACAGAAAAAACTTACTTCCGATGAAATGCTTCATCTGAGGAAGGTTATTGAAGCCCAGTATAAGAATATGTTTTAATTTATGTTCTTGACATTTGACTGATAGTATTGTATTATAATAATGTTGTTTATTTTTTGATATTTGACAATTAAATATGGAGGTGTCATTATAAATGTGGATAAAAATCCTTATCGCAGTTCTTGTCACCGCTTTAATTGTTTTTCTGATTACCTGGAAAGCTGCCATTGCATATAGAATCAAGGTATATGAAGCTAAGATAGGTGAAGCCAACAAGCTTGCTGAAGAAATCAAGGCAGAAGCTGAAAAATCAGCTGAGACTATGAAACGTGAGGCTTTGCTTGAGGCTAAAGAAGAGGCTCTTAAAGCAAAAAATGACTTTGACCGCGAGAAAAAAGAACAGCGTGCTGAACTTCAGCGCACTGAAAAGAGATTGGTATCTAAGGAAGAAAATATTGACAGGAAGACGGAAGCCCTCGAGAAGAAGGAACAGCGAATGAACCAGAAGGAACAGGAACTGGATGCACTTCGTAAACAGGCTAAGGACAGTGCTGACAAACAGCTTGCCGAGCTTGAGAGAATTTCCGGATTCACCTCCGAAAAAGCAAAAGAATATCTTTTACAATCTGTTAAAGAAGAATGTACACATGAGATGGCTGTGCTTGTCAAGGACATTGAGACCAAGGCAAGGGAAGATGCCGATAAAAAGGCCAGAGACATAGTTGTCAATGCGATACAAAGATGTGCCGCTGACAGTGTAACAGAGGCAACAATTTCGGTAGTACAGCTTCCCAACGACGAAATGAAGGGAAGAATCATCGGACGAGAGGGTAGAAATATCAGAACGATTGAAACCCTTACCGGTGTTGATCTGATAATTGACGATACTCCCGAGGCAGTTATCCTTTCATGTCATGATCCGATAAGACGTGAAGTTGCAAGAATTGCCCTTGAAAGACTGATAATTGACGGACGTATTCATCCTACCAGAATTGAAGAAATGGTTGATAAGGCCAGAAAAGAAGTTGAAAATATCATAAGGGAAGAAGGAGAGGCTGCCGTGATCAAGACAGGAGTGCATGGTCTCCATCCCGAGCTTGTAAAACTTCTCGGACGCATGAAATACCGTTTCAGTTACGGTCAGAATGCTCTCAAGCATTCAATTGAGGTTTCGATACTTTCGGGACTTCTGGCTGCAGAAATGGGCCAGGATGTAAGACTTGCAAAACGTGCCGGACTTCTTCATGATATAGGAAAATCCGTTGACCATGAGGTTGAAGGTACACATGTACAGATAGGTGCAGAGCTTTGTAGAAAATACAAAGAATCCAATATCGTTATCAATGCGGTTGAGGCTCATCATGGTGATGTTGAATTCGGTTCACTCATTGCCTGCATAGTTCAGGCTGCCGATACAATATCAGCTGCACGCCCCGGTGCAAGACGCGAAACACTTGAAAATTACACTAACAGATTAAAACAGCTTGAAGATATTTCAAATAGCTTTAACGGAGTTGAAAAATCCTTTGCTATTCAGGCGGGCCGTGAGGTTCGCGTTATGGTAGTTCCGGATCAGATTAACGACGATGAAATGGTACTTTTGGGAAGAGAGCTTGCTAAGAAGATTGAATCAGAGCTTGAATATCCCGGCCAGATCAAGGTCAGCCTGATCAGGGAATCCAGAGTTACCGATTATGCCAAATAAGATGAGGCTGCTTACTATTTTAACAGTAAGCAGCCTTATTTTTGCTTAATAATAGTCATTTTGCATATTGCTTTTTTTACGGTTTTAAGGTATCATAATAGGGATTGTATTATTGTATACTACTTGTATCATCAGGAGGAGAAAATAAAATGTCACTTACATTGTCAGTCAAAGCAACAAAGGTTAAACCTTCATCAACACTTGCAATTTCAGCAAAAGCAAATGAACTCAAGGCACAGGGTCTTGACGTTGTAAGCTTCGGAGCAGGCGAGCCGGATTTCATGACTCCCGAAAACATTAAAGATGCGGCACACAATGCCATAAACAACAACTATACCAAATATACAGCCGCTTCAGGTATGCCTGCACTCAAACAGGCCGTATGCGACAAATTCGAAAGATTCAACCATCTTAAATACGAGCCTTCACAGGTTGTTATCAGTAACGGAGGAAAGCATACTCTTATGAATGCTTTTCAGGCCATTTTAAATCCCGGAGATGAGGTCATCATTCCTGCTCCTTACTGGCTCAGCTATCCCGAGATGGTAAAGCTTGCGGATGGTGTTCCGGTTTTCGTAAGATGTGACGCATCACAGCAGTATAAGATCACTGCAAAGCAGCTTGAGGATGCATGTACCGATAAGACAAAGGCTTTCGTTCTTACAAGCCCGAGCAATCCTACCGGTATGGTTTATACAAAGGAAGAACTTGAAGCAATTGCCGAAGTTATCGTACGCAAGGATATTTATGTTATTTCCGATGAAATCTACGAGAACCTCGTATATGATGACAATAAAGCTATAAGCATTGCTTCACTCAATGATGAAATCTACAAGCATACAATAACCTGTAACGGTATGGCAAAGGGTTATTCGATGACAGGCTGGAGAATCGGTTATTGTGGCGCGCCCAAGGATGTAGCAAAGGCAATGTCTTCGGTTCAGTCACATCAGACCTCAAATCCCAACACAATTGCCCAGCACGCTTCTGTAGAAGCCCTCAATGGTCCTCAGGAGTCAGTTGAGCTGATGAGACAGCAGTTTGACAAGAGAAGGCTTGTAATGTATGACAGAGTAAGCAAAATGCCTTATCTTTCAATGCTTAAGCCTCAGGGTGCATTCTATGCTTTTATCGACTGCCATGAGGTAATCGGAAAGAACCATAAGGGAACTGTTATCAATGATATATCTGATTTTGCAAAGATTCTTATTGAGGAATATCTTGTTGCTGTGATCCCTTGTGCAGACTTTGGTTTTGCTGACCATATCAGACTTTCATATGCAACAAGCCTTGAGCAGATCAACAAAGGTCTTGACAGAATAGAAGAGTGCCTTTCAAATCTTAAATAGCAGTTATTGTTTCAGGAGTAAATCTATGAGCGGATATAAACGTATAGGAAGAGAACTGATGCACAAGGGTGCAATAGTCGAACTGTACAAAGATAAAATGCAGCTTGATGACGGCTCGGTACATGACTGGGATTTTCTCCATCATCCCGGCGCAGCTGCAGTTGTTCCCGTTGATAAGGACGGAAACATCATTATGGTACGCCAGTATAGAAATGCACTCGGTCGTTATACCATTGAGCTTCCGGCCGGAGGGAAAAATCCTGACGAGGATTTTGAAACCTGTGCACTTCGAGAGCTTGAGGAGGAAACGGGCTATAAGGCAGGTCATCATGAGCTTTTGTGCGATATTTTTACCACTGTGGCTCTGATGGATGAAAGAATTCCGATTTATCTTGCGACAGATCTTATTCCTACACATCAGCATCTGGATGAAGATGAGTTTTTGAATGTAGAAAAGCATAGCCTTGATGAGCTTGTTAACATGATATTTGAAGGTAAACTGCAGGATTCCAAAACCATATGCGGAATTCTTTCGTATAAGGCTAAAAAGAATCTGTAAAATATTATTGGGGTAAAAACTATGGGGATGTATGAAATTATCACGAAAAAGAAACGTGGCAGAAGGCTGACAAATGAGGATATCGATTACGTGGTAAAGGGATTTACTGAAGGATCGATACCCGACTATCAGATGAGCGCGCTTCTGATGGCAATAGTGCTTAAAGGCATGAATGAGAGGGAAACCTTTGAGCTTACCAAAGCAATGACTGAAAGCGGTGATACGCTTGATCTGTCGGGCATTAAAAGGATAACCGCAGACAAGCATTCAACAGGTGGCGTAGGTGACAAGACTTCCTTTGTTGTTGGTCCCATTGTTGCCGCTAATGACATTGCATTTGCAAAAATGAGTGGCAGAGGTCTTGGACATACCGGCGGTACGATTGACAAGCTTGAATCGATTCCGGGCTTCAAAACCGAAATTCCCGAGGAAGATTTCATTAACAATGTAAATAAGATCGGAATGGCCATTGTTTCCCAGTCCCAGAGCCTTGCTCCCGCTGACAAAAAAATATATGCACTGAGAGACGTTACGGCAACCGTAGACAGTATTCCGCTTATTGCATCAAGTATCATGAGCAAAAAGCTGGCTGCAGGTTCGAAAGTAATTGTTCTCGATGTAAAGTGCGGTAACGGCGCATTCATGAAAAGATATGAAGATGCCGAGAAACTTGCGAAAGAGATGATAAAGATCGGGGAATCAGCCGGAAGAAGAGTATATGCGATTATTTCCGACATGAACCAGCCTCTCGGCAATTTCGCAGGAAATGCACTTGAAATATATGAAGCACTTAAGGTTCTTAAAAACGAAGGTGCTAATGATCTGACTGATGCTTGTATCGATCTTTCCGCAATGATACTTCTTGGTGCCGGTAAAGTACAGGACTTTTCAGAAGGAAAGAAGGTTGCTTCGGAAACTCTTGAATCGGGCAAGGCACTTGAGATATTCAAACGGTTCATAAAAGCACAGGGTGGAAATCTTAAGAACATGGACAGCCTTGAACACAACGTAAAGAAGTGTAAAAAGCTTGAGATCAAGTCTGAGCTTGACGGTTATGTTTTTGAAATGGACACCGAGATGATCGGTATGTCGATAGTCGAACTCGGCGGAGGCAGAAAAAATATCGGTGACAGTATAAACCCTTACGTAGGTGTATATCTTCATAAGAAGAAGGGTGATTATGTTAAAAAAGGCGAGACCATGGTCGATGTTTACTATATGCCGGAATCCAATATTGATAAGGCGGCCGAAATGCTTTTTGATTCCTATATGATAGTTGATAAACCGATAAGAAATAATTTCAGGCATGCCTATGCATATCTTGATAAAGACGGTATAATGAGCTGATATGAAAATAATCAACAGACTGTTAACAATTTCCGCAATTTCTGCTGTGGGTATCGGTATATCATACAGAAAATGGCTTGATATCAGCGATACTCTGATTAATGCCGACATAAAAAAAAATACAACTATCTGCCTTATCAGCGATCTTCATGATTTTGAGTATGGTAAGGATAATATTGTTCTTCTTCGTGCAATAAAGGAAAGAAAGCCGGATTATGTCACAATCTGCGGGGATCTGACAAATTCATATGCCAATCATACCGATACAGGCATAAAGCTTGTTAAAAATATAAAAAATCTGGGCATTCCGGTTGTTTATGTAAATGGTAATCATGAACTGATCATGTCTCAGGTACATCCTGATGCTTACAAACAATTCATAAAAGAATTAAAAGCTTATGGTGCGGTTATTCTTGATGATGAAAATTACGAAACTGAAACCATCAATTTTATCGGATATACGAACAAAATGAAACAGTACGGAAAGTTCAGGGGCATATATAAATTAAGTAAGGATGAACTTTCGGCAGAGCTGAACAAAAAGCACGGAAATCTGATAAGAAAAGATAAATATAATATAATGCTTGCGCATAATCCGGTATATTTACGCGAATATGCGGACTATAATGCAGATCTTGTGCTGTCAGGACATTTACACGGAGGAATAGTGAGACTTCCGTTTATCGGCGGAATCATGTCACCTCAGACATTTTTCGGCAGAAGATACAGTGCGGGATTGTACAAAGAGGGCAGTTGTCATATGTATGTTTCAAGAGGACTTGGCGTACACACGATACCTTTAAGGCTTTTCAACCGCCCTGAGCTTGCGTTCATAACAATAAAAAGGAGAGACAGTTGAACTCGATTCCTGTAAAACTGGATGCTTTTGAGGGTCCGCTCGACCTTCTTTTGCATCTCATAGAAAAAAACAAAGTAGACATCTATGATATTCCGATAGCCCTGATCACCGATCAGTATATTGAATATATCGAGCAGGCTATGCAGGAGGAACAGCTTGATATAATGACCGACTTTCTGGTAATGGCGGCTACACTCCTCAGGATCAAGTCGGCTATGCTTCTTCCAAAAGATGAAGAGGAAGAGGAGATTGAGGAAGATCCAAGACTCGAGCTTACTCAGAGGCTTATTGAATATAAGATGTACAAATATGCTTCCTATGAACTGAAGGATATGTCAATGGAGGCTTCTAAGAAGCTTTACAGAGCCGAGAATTATCCTAAAGAAGTTCTTGCCTATAAGGAAGAGGTTAAACCTGAGGATGTTATCGGAGATACGACGCTTGAGCTTCTTAACCGCCTCTTCAATGAAATAATGAAGCGTAATGCGAACAAGCTTGATCCAATCAGAAGCCAGTTCGGTAAAATAAGCAAAGAGGAAGTCAATTTTAACGATAAAGTCAGAAGAATACAGGAATATGGCATAAAGCATAAAAAGTGCAGCTTTTACCGCCTTATAAACAACAGGGCAAGTAAGGTTGAGGTAATCGTCACCTTTTTAGGTATTCTGGAGCTTATTAAAATGGGCAGAGTCCTTGTCACTCAGGAAGACACTTACGGAGATATTGAAGTACAGTTTCTTGCCGAGGATGTTGTGCCTGTTGAACAGTACTCGATTTAAGCAGTGCTGGTATTAATAGATAAAAAATCGAAAGGTTTATGATATGGAGAATTTAAAGGCATCACTTGAGGCAATACTTTTTGCCAGCGGTGAAGCAGTGGAAGTAAAAAGAGTAGCACAGGCTCTTGAACTTGATGAAAAGCTAGTGATAAATACTTTTAATGAACTTGCTGAAGAATATAAGAATGCCGGAAGAGGCATCAATATAATCAGACTCGAAGACAGCTATCAGATGTGTTCGGCGCCTGAGTACTATGACAGCCTGATAAAGCTTTGTCATGTGCCCAAGAAGCATAATCTTACGGATGTAATGCTCGAGACTCTTTCTATAATTGCATATAAACAGCCTGTTACCAGACAGGATATTGAGTCCATCCGAGGTGTAAAGAGTGATTTTGCTGTAAACAAGCTTCTGGAATATAATCTGATCCAGGAACTTGGCAGAAAGGATGTACCCGGAAGACCGATACTTTTCGGAACCACAGAGGATTTCTTAAGGGTATTTGGTGTAACTGATACAGATGAGCTTCCGGTGATTAGTCCCGAGAAGATTGAGGAATTTACTAAAGAAGCAATGGATGAGACCAATGTGGTCGAGCTGAACAATTTATAAGCTTAATAATTTATAGATAAAAAACAAAGGCAGGAACCTTGAAGTTCCTGCCTTTTACTATTTATAGTCTTTACAAATGTACAAATTACTCATCGATGTACTTGTTATAGAATCTCTTGACGATTATATCAAGTGCATATTCATCAAGCTTACCGAAGTTTGAACGGAGAAGGGACTTGATACCTTCAATCTTAAGATCATAGTTTTCTTCGTTGGTTGCTGTGGCTTTTTCAAACTGTTTTGCAGTTGTCTTTGTGCAGTTTGTAATCAGCCATGAGGTGAACAGTGAGTTAAGCTGTCCGCCTGTAAGTGCAAGTACGAAGTTGGTGGACTTAAGAGCCGTGAAATCCTTGGGCTGAGCCGAACCCTTAACAGCTTCAGCCGAGAAGAGTTTGTTAAGTTCATAGGAATTGGTTGATCTCAAAGTACCGGTAAGGGAAGCGAGAGAGTTGCTTGAATCATCAGAACTGCCCTGTGCACCACCTTTACGATATTTTGAATAATCGATTTCTGTTCTTGAAGTGTAGAAGGACATGTCATCCTTCTTATTTGAATAATCAGGAACAAAACCGGTATAATCAAGCTTAACTTCTTCTTCCTCATCAACAACTACGAAATCAGGATTCTTTTCCTTCTTGGGCTTGTTGGCCTTAGGATTATTTTTCCTTTCCATAGCACGTTTTTCGGTTTTAGCTTTAAGCTTCTTGTAAGCTTCGGGATCAAAGCCCATGCTCTGGGCAATCCTGGTATCCTCATCATCTGTGGTATCTTCATGGTAGTCGGGAACGAATCCTCTGTACATACCATTGTCGATATCATCAAGATTATCGGTGTCACCAAATTTGGATTTTCCGGAATCAAATGCTGCTTTGAATTTATCAGCGCCGGATTTCTTAAGATCATTATTGATTACTTCTTCAAAAACTTTGTTGTCTGAAGCAGTAGTCTTTGTGCTGTCCTTTGATGAGAAAGGATTATCAGCAAAAATATCTTCAACAATAGGTTCTGTTGTATAACGGCTGTCATCATCAAGGCTGAATTCAGGTTCCTTGTGAATAAAGCTGTCAAAAATACTCTCGGGTCTCTTTTCCTCTACAGGAGGAACAACAATATCTTCGGGAGCAGGAATGGAAGATGAGAATGTGGATTCACCTGAAGACGCAGCAGACTCATTTTCTAAGAAAAAAGGTATACCGGAATCTTCCTCTTCCTGTTTTTCTGTAGGCTCTTCTTTTTGATTTCCAAAAATCGAATTGAATTTTTCCTGCTTGATAGAAGAGAAGAAGCTTGAATATTCATCGCCACTTTCAAATGACTTTGCTTCTTCATTATCTTCTTCGGAACCGGGTTCAACCTCAACTGCATCTACAACAATGGTATCACCGATATTATATTCTTCAACAGGTTCCGTTTCTACGAAGATAGGGCCTTCTTCAGGCTCGATATCATCAAAGAAATTATTGGTTTCAGGAATATTGAAATCAGAAGAAACAGCCTCACCGTCAACTCTCGGAATATAACCGAAACGGGAATCATCGGACTTTCCGAGCTCATCAAAACTAAAGCCCTTAGATGTCCTTGCGGGCTTCTTTTCTGAATCACTCTGCTTGAAAAGATCGGTGAAACGGTTTACACGCTGTTCACTTTCTTCTTTCTTACGCTTTTCTTCTTCCTCTTTACGACGAAGAGCTTCTTCTGCAGCACGCCTTCTTTCTTCTTCGGCGCGGGCTTTAAGTTCTTCCTCTGCAGCACGCTTAGCTTCTTCAGCACGAAGCCTTGCTTCCTCAGCCTGTGCCTTCAGGGCATCAATTTTTGCCTGAGCAGCAGCCTTGGCCTGTTCAGCTTTAAGCTTTGCTTCTTCCTGAATACGCTTTTTATATTCTTCGGCCTCACGAACCTTTGCCTCAGCTTCTTCACGGGCTCTCTGAGCTTCATTTTTAACTCTTTCAGCCTCGGCTTCGGCACGTTTGATTTCTTCAGCCTGTATACGCTTTCTTTCTTCTTCAAGACGTCTGCGTTTTTCTTCTTCTTCCTGCTTACGACGTTCTTCAGCCTCAGCCTTACGTCTTGCTTCTTCCTCAGCTTTACGTCTTGCTTCTTCCTCGGCACGTTTCTTTGCCTCTTCTTCAGCACGACGTTTGTCCTCTTCAGCTTTCAGACGTTTTGCTTCAATTGCATAGAACGCAGTATAAGCCTTCAAAGCTTCCTTTGACTTTTCAGGAGCAACATTGATCTTGTAGTTCCTTTCACGAAGATTCATGTTATAGCTTGACGGTATACCCTGAGCATTAAGATATTCAACAACTCGTTCTGCTGATTCTTCACTGGTAACAGAAAACAAGGAAATAGTCTTGTTAACGTTTTCGGCAGGAGCGGGTTCTTCTTTTGCAGGCTCAGGAGCACCGGCGATTGTTATAAGCCCCATCTTGCAATCAGGACAGACCATAACAGAATCGTCAAAAGTCTTTTTGCATTTTGTACATTGTTTAGACATTCTTTCTCCTCCTGTGTATAATAACACTTCATATATTATATCGAAGTCTTGTTAAATAAGCAAGTGGAAGCATTGTATATGCAAAATAACCGGTACAAATGACGTAATATTTTACATTTTAGGAAAATATCATTTCAAAAATGACATATTTTTTTGAGGTGCTTAAAAAATGTACCGAATAAACAAAAAAATTTTACACTTTTGTTTGATTTGCATAATGAAAAAATTTTATGCTTTTTGATACAATTTTATGTGAGTCGATAAAAGAAAAAAGTGAGGTTGGTGATGAAAAAGAGGAAAATAATCTTATTATTGACATTATTTATTGTGTTATTGTTTGTCATAAAATCGCTTTTAAATAACAAGGGCCAAAATAAAAAAAATGTTTTAGATATTCCTGCATCAGATAAAGTAAAGATAACCACAATACAAACGGATGCCGTAAAAATGACAAATATACCAACAAAGATATCGACAACGAAACCAACAGATAACTCAATGGTACAAGTCACAAACATACCCACCACGAATGTTACTAAAATACCCGGCTTACCTGTTAATACTCCAACAAAACAGACAACTAAAAAACCGATACCTACAACCAAAAAACTAAGTCCGGTACCGACAACAAAATTACAGAACCAGGTTCCAACAGCCAAAGTACCGAGTCCGCTTCCTACAAAAAAGCTACCAAACCCGACACCAACTGTAAAAGCTTTAAGCCCTTCACCAATATTAAAACCGGCAAGCAAAACACCGATAATCACTGGCTGTATACATACAAACAGGAAATATGTATATAAAACTGTCACAGTACCGGCAGAAGGAAGATGGGTTGATATTCCTGTTTACAAAGACATGTTTGTATGTGATTGCGGAAAGCGTGAAGATGAGTTTAATGATATTTCCGAATTCTATCTTCATTGCTTCAATAATGATGAAAATTACAGACTGGACCGCATTCCTGTCGGTTTCTATACCGAATGGGAAGAAACAAGTCCTGAATATAAATATGAGAAGGAGGTGGGATGGATATGTCCCGATTGCATGGAAGAAAAATATTATGAATAATGAAGCATGAAAGGAAAAAACAATGAATAAAATCAAATATCTGGTAGCAAAAATACTTGTTTTATCTCTTTTTGCTATGTTTGTATTTAATGACAACGTCCTTTGGGCGTCAGCTATGCATACAAATGATTCAAATTATGTTATTTTGGATGCTGGAGAGAACGGAAGACTATATTTCGGAGATACTAAAGCTTCTAAAAAGACATTTTCTGCCGGCGAAAAAGTGTCAGTTTATTATGATGCGACAGAAGACTATGCCCTTAGTGACGTTAGAGTGTATTGTGCATCAGGCGAACTGAAGTTTAATATTGACAACAATACAAACGAGATAAGTTTTGTAAAGCCTGATGAGAAAACAATTATCAGAGCTGAGTTTTCATGGATGAGAACAACGGCTTTAAATAAAGTTAAAAAAGCAGAAATAACAGATCCAATAACATATATACTTGATAATATAAGTCCGGAATATATATGCAGGGATAAAATCATAGGACTTAAGCCGGCAGACGGTATTTGGGTAAAGGACACCCTGGCCGACGGTTCTAAGCTCACGAAAAAGACCATTGATGCTATGGCTTCGGTTGTGGAATGTAATGATCCTGATTTTGAAAACTATGCGCTTATTTCGCAGACTGACAGTGTAAGCATACTTTATGATCCTTATCCTTCTTCTGAATATTATGTTGCTTATGTTGACAAGATGGTAAAGGATAAGGAAAGCTATGTAAGTGATTCATGTTTTGCCTATACAAACATGAATGGTGAAGTGGTATATGACTGCAATTTTGATAAAAGTACAGGCCTGGCTTATGTACCAAAGAAATATACCACAGAGAATAAAAACGGACTTGGTGTGCTCAATATCCAGGTTCAGCTTCTTCATGTCTTTTCGGATGAAAATGCCACTGCAGGAGTAAATATAGTAATTGACAAGGAAAACATCAAAGGAAAGATTGCAGAAAGCGGAAGCATCAGAACAGATGCCGTCTATGATGAAATATATATTCAGCTTGCAGAGGACAGTAAGGCGCTTTCTGAAATACGTGAAGAAAATCTGAATGTTTATATTGATGGTATGGAAAGCAATGATTTTTCCTACAGTGAGGAAAGCGGAGTAATCGCACTTAATGCAGGCGCTCCCGGAATAGACACGATTGAAATAGACATCAATAAAGAAAAAGACAGTAATACAAAGTTTGAAAACCTGATACTAAAGGCTGCAGATGTTCTCGGACTAAAGGCGAGCGCAGCTCCGGCCGATAAAATGAGAAGCATTCCGATTTCCGGTCAGGTTATCAAAGCAAGTGATGTACCTGTTGTCGGAGATTCGTGGGAAATGACATGGTGGTACAATTATATCGGAAGAAGCATAGGAGATTATAATCTGAAAGCAAATTCAGGTAATGCAACATACTATGATGATGACTGCAGGGCCGCTGCCTCGGTTGCTTACAGCGGTGTAGGTACAAGTTCTCTCAATGCCGGAATCAATGTTGACGGAGCCTATGCCTATACACTTGATGTAGACGGTGACGTGCTTGACGGACTTACAGCAGTTCAGGACTATGTTATCAACAACAATGGAAGCTATTCACTTAATCAGGCTGTAAGCATGATATCCTCGAATATGAACGGTGAGCTTATTACAGTCGGAGGGCCTCAGTCAGGTGTCGCAACCGCAAGCAAAAACTGGTATACCAAAACTTCCCGTGGAAGAACCTATGTCTACGACGGATGGTATGATAATGCCGGCCAGACTTTTATTGAAAACTATTATAACAGCATAGGAACTGATATAAAAGAAGCTTATGCATCTACGGGAAGTGCAAACCTCAATAAACTGATCGCCAATAATATCAATCCTTTAAGCAAGTCCTATGTTATTTACCTGAAATGTAATCATGCAGGCGCTTCGTATGGTGCAAACAATTCCAGAAAAGTAATGGCAAGGGTCATTGCAGTCAATGAAGAAGAAAGCACAATGTATATTGCCTATACATCTTCTAATGATAATACACAGACTACATCCGCCATTTATAAATACAGATATGTTCTTCCCGAGCAGCCGACAGGATCGGTAGCGGTAAGCAAAAAATCGGCGGTTCCTTCTGTTACCGATAACAACAACTGTTATTCACTAAAAGGCGCTGTATATTCGCTTTATTATCAGAAAAGCAGTGAACCGGTTGCTGTTTATAACGAAAGCGGTTACATTTTCAATACCGGAACAAAGGTTGCAGATTTTGTCATCGGAGAAGATGGGAAAGGTAAAATCAGTAATCTGAACACTTCAGTTTCGGAGGGACTGTCAATTTCTGATGACAAGCTGATACTTTCAGGCCTTCCTCTCGGGTTTTATGCCGCCTGCGAAACAAAAGCGCCGGATAATATGAGTTATGCGGTGGAAAAAAGAATACACAGATTTGAAATAACTAAAGATAATCATGAAAACCTTGTTGAAATAACAGGTAGTGATATTCCTTACAATGATCCGATGCTTTTTTCGATAAAAAAAGAAGGTGTTGCATCTGTTCTTACTGACATGTCAGGAACAGTTTTCAGACTGGATTATTATGATGATTATTATGATAGTATTGAAGATCTCCCGGAAAGTCCAAAGAAGACCTGGTACCTTCAGCCAAAGAAGACACAGGACGAACGCTATATTTGTGCATATGACGAATCCTACCTTTCTGTTCTTTCAGAGTACGAAAGTGACGAATTATATAAATCGGACGAAGGAAAACCGATACTTCCGCTCGGAACCATAGTTTTACGTGAGGTTAAAGCTGCGGAAGGTTTTGTAGCAAACAGCGGCGAATTAAAGGACAGTAAGGGAAATATATTCCCGGAAAATATTTTTATCGGTAAAATCCAATATTCCGACGAGGCAAAAAGAGCAATCCTTTCCGGTATTTACGGTAAACAGGGAAGTCTTTACTTTGAAGATTATCCGGATGGGGCCGAACTTTCTATGAGCAATGAAGCGGTAAGAGGAAATATAAGCCTGTTAAAAAAGAATGTAAATACAGATGAAGGCATGAAGAATGTTCAATTTGAGCTTTCGCTACTTGATGATTCCGGCAACAAGCTTGAAACTCATGTAATAACAACGGATAATAATGGTAAATATGATTCCGAGACTGATGAAACACTTTCATTTGCTGGCGGAAAAGGTCTTGTATATGGAAAATATCAACTTAGCGAGATTAAAAGTGAAGAAAACAAGGGATTTGTACTTTCTGACAGCCTGAAGTTTACGATCAGTAAAAACAAACAGAAGCTGGAATTTGTCATTTATAATGCTCCCGAGCCAAAGATCGGAACCTTGGAGGCCGATGTTACAATGGGTAAGCATTTCAGCTTCTCAGGAAAAATAAAAATAAAGGATACTGTAAAGTATACAAATCTTGAGGCCGGTAAAGAATATACCATCAAGGGAATATTGATGAATAACGACGGAGAGAAGGTCAGGCCATTAAAAGATAAGTACGGAAATCTTATTACAGCAAACAATTATATTGTAACAAAATCGGATTATGAAAAGAGCCGTTTTGAAATCTGTGACGAAACATATCTTACGTTTGAATTTGAGGAAGAAAACGAAGACGGCATATGTTTTGTTGTGTATGAATACCTTTATGAAGGCAGGGATGAAACAAAGCTTTCGGTTGATGAAAATGATGAGCTGATTTTGGGCGAAGTCATGAAAGATACTGAAAATAATTATGTTTGCCATGCCGATATCAATGACAAAAACCAGACCGGCTATATTCCGAAAATCAGAACAAAAGTAAGGGATTCTGAAACTGGAGACAATATTTCGCTGGCTTCAGAAAATGTTACATTGATTGACAAGGTAAAAATAACCGGTATAATGCCTGATGAAGATTATCTTATCCGTGGCTATCTTTATATCAAGGATGACAAAGAGTTCTATCTTAACGAAGATGGTAGTATCTATACCGTAGAAAAGGAAATACTTAAATCGCCGGGAAAAAACGAAACAGAACTGGTATTCAGCTTTGATGCAAGCAAACTAAAAGGTAAGGATGTTGTCGTTTTCGAAGAACTGTATCATGAAGGTGAAATGATAGCAAAACATGATGATCCCGAAGATAAAGACCAGACCATCAGTTTCCCGGATGGTAAAACAAATGCCGGAAACGAACAGAAAAACAGTAATATCATAAACAATGATGGTCTTTCTACAATTGTAGACGTAGTTAAATACACAAATCTTACTCCAGGAAAGAAGTATATACTGAAGGCTATGCTTATGGACAAAGAGACCAACAGCAGTATAAAGCTTGAAAATGGGGAAGAATATTTTGTTGAACAGGAATTAATACCTGAAGAAAAAGATGGATCAGTCGATGTTGTGATGAAAATTGACAGCAGTCTGGTTGCCGGAAAAACTCTTGTGGTTTTCGAAGAGTGCATCTATAACGGAAAGACGGTATTTATTCATGCTGATATCGAGGATGAAGAGCAGACCGTAAAAGTACCGGAAATACCGGAAACTCCGGCTCCGCCCGAAACACCTGATGTTCCCGAAACACCGGAAACACCAGAAACTCCTGAAACACCCGATATACCGAAATCACCAAAAACAGCTGATGATTTTGATATAAAATACCTTGTCTTTGCATTGGCTTCGCTCATGGGCTGTGTAATACTTGGTAAAAAGACTTCCTCATTTTTATAAATGAAAGGACTAAATGAAAAGGCCGTCGGATTTCCGGCGGCCTTTTCATCTATTCATCGAATAAGCTGTTATAATATTCTTCAATCATTGCATCCAGATATACATCATCAAGACTTTTAAGTTCTGGGACTCCCTTTGTCATACGGTTTTTGATGTAGTCAAGTCGTAGGAGGAAGTTCTCCTCAGGACCGTTATCCGCCATATCTGCGGATTTTATATCATCAGCGCTGATGTTTTGTTTCATCCATTCTTTGATATAACTACTGAGCTGTTCCTCCTGGACTGCATCTGCTTCATATTCCTTTGACTTTTTCAGAGAATGAAATCCCCAGTAAGCCATCGCCACGAAGGTGAACAGCATCATGATATATGAAAACAATTGTGTCTGTATAATTGATATCAGTCCCAACATATGCAGCACAACAAATACAGCACCGCCTATTCCGATAACGATAAGCATATAGCCGCTGCCGGACATTTCCTCAGCCTTGGTTTTCTTTGATTCATAGACAATGGAACCGGAACCATATACAAGTTCTTTAAGAGCATCGAATTCTTCTTCATCAGCCTCTTTTTCCTCAGCTTCAGAATTGTTTTCAGCATCAATTCCATCTTCATTAAGGATTTCTGAAAGCTGGTCCGGAACCTCTTTAAGTTTGTTTAGTCCATTTATTACTTCTTCAGTATCAATCAGGTCAACAAAATAAGTATCATCAATCTGTTTTACACAGGCTATGTTTCCTTCAACCTTTACAAAAGCAAAGAGAGCCTTTTTTGCATCGCTGTACGAATCATCATCAAAACCTAGATAATCCACATCATCAATATAAACAGGATGCGATTTGATCTTACTGTAACTCAGATAATTCAGAAATTTTGAATAGGCCTCGTCGTTGTTGAAATGACATAAAGGTCTGTATTTCACGTCTTCAAGAGAAGCAACAAGCGGAGTACCGCAGTCATTGCATACGGTAAAACCATCTCGGTATTCATTCTTGCATTTAGGACACCAGGGCATATATCATACCTCTTTTCATTATTCTACATTTAGTAATAATAACTTTTTTTATATGATTTGTAAAGTACAAGTTAAAAATTTAGGCTTTTCATTGAAGAATTACGAAAGCTGTGTTATTATTATTTAAAGTTATGGAGTATAAGGCTCCTAAAAACAAAGGGGTATTACATGAAAGAAACCAGACTTGCTCTTTCCGAAGAAATACTGATGACAATCGAAAAGCCTGCCAGATATATAGGCGGTGAGGTCAATATGTCGGAAAAATACAAAGAAGATGTCGATATCCGATTCTGTATGTGCTTTCCCGATGTCTATGAGATCGGCATGAGCCATCTCGGAATCCAGATTCTTTATGATATGTTCAATCAGATGGATGGGGTTGCATGTGAGAGGGTTTATTCTCCATGGCCCGATCTTGATAAAATAATGCGCGAGAAGAATATCCCTCTTTTCGCACTTGAATCCCAAAGGCCGCTTAAAGAATTTGATTTTCTCGGAATCACCCTTCAGTATGAAATGTGTTATACGAATATACTTCAGATACTCGATCTTTCCGGAATTCCTTTATTTTCGAAAGACAGAAGTGCTGAAGATCCGATCATTGTAGGAGGCGGTCCGTGTTCCTATAACCCTGAGCCTATTGCCGATTTCTTCGATATTTTCTATCTTGGAGAAGGGGAGACCAGATATGCCGAGCTTCTGACGCTTTACAGAAACTGCCGTAAGGAAGGACTTGGCAGGGAAGAATTTCTAAAAAAAGCCTGCCAGATACCCGGAATATATGTACCTTCGATGTATGAAGTCAGCTATAACGATGACCAGACTATAAAAAGTTTTTCGCCTCTCTACGATTTTGTGCCTGAGAAGGTAAAGAAGGAAGTCGAAATGAACATGTCCGATACCTTCTATCCCGAAAAGCCTCTGATTCCCAATATCCAGGCAATCCAGGACAGGGCGACCCTTGAAATACAACGCGGCTGCATACGTGGCTGCAGGTTTTGCCAGGCCGGAATGATTTACCGTCCGATAAGGGAGAGAAGCCTTGAATTCCTCAAGGATAAGGCAAAGAAAATGCTGGATTCCACGGGGTATGAGGAAATCACCTTAAGTTCACTTAGTTCAAGCGATTACTCAAAGCTTAAGGAACTTGTATACTATCTTATTGATGAATACAGCAAGAAAAATATAAATATTGCGCTTCCTTCACTTCGTATCGATTCATTTGCCCTTGATGTAATGAGCAAGGTACAAGATGTAAACAAAAGTTCCGTAACCTTTGCTCCGGAGGCAGGATCCCAGAGGATGAGGGATACGATCAATAAAGGACTGACAAAAGAGGATATACTTAAGGGCGCAGGTCTTGCTTTTCATGGCGGCTGGAATAAAGTAAAACTTTATTTCATGCTCGGTCTTCCCACCGAGACTGAAGAGGATGCAAGGGATATTGCAAGGCTTGCAAACGATATAGCCGTAGAATATTACGAAATCCCCAAGGACCAGAGAAATGGTAAGGTTTCAGTTACTATCAGTACCTCATTTTTTGTTCCGAAGCCTTTTACACCTTTCCAGTGGACAGCCATGGCATCAAAAGAAGAATACCTGGCCCATAAAAGTGCCCTTAGAGACGAACTTTCCAAGATGCTTAATGCCAAAAGTATCAAATATAACTGGCATGACTCTGACACCTCAGAGCTTGAGGGTGTATTCGCAAGAGGAGACAGAAGACTGGCTTCCGTTATTTACGATGTATATAAGCAGGGCTGTATATTTGATGCATGGGTTGAATATTTCAGATATGATGTCTGGGAAAAAACAATAAAAGATCATGGCCTTTCTTTCGAATTCTATAACAGACGTGAAAGGAATTATGATGAAATACTGCCATGGGATTTTATCGATGCCGGAGTAAGCAGGAATTTCCTGAAAAGAGAATATGAAAATGCAAAGAAGGCTATAGTGACACCGAACTGCCGTGAGAAATGCTCGGGCTGCGGTGCCGCAAGCTATGGTGGAGGTGTATGCTTTGAGAGTAAGAATTAAATTTTCAAAATTTGATACCATGCGTTTCATCGGCCACCTTGACGTAATGAGATATTTTCAGCGCCTTTTCAGAAGAACAGGTCTGCCGATAAAGTATACCGAAGGTTATCATCCGCATCAGATACTGAGCTTTGCGCAGCCACTGGGCCTCGGTCTTACAAGTGACGGAGAATATCTTGACACAGAGTTTACGGAAGAACTGCCGCTTGATCATATACTTGAAAAGATGAGAGGGGCACTTTCTCATGGTTTTGATATCATATCGGCTGAAAAGCTCGCTGACAGAGAGGTAAACAAAAAGCTTGTTACTTCCATGTCACTTATCAGCAGGGCAGTATATCTTCTGATCCTTAAAGATGATGAAAATCGTTCTGAACTAAGCATACCATACGAAGATATTGGAAAACTGCTCGCAAAAGAAAAGCTGAATATCATCAAGAAGACCAAGAAGGGTGAAAAAGAGCTTGATCTTAAAGAATATATCTATGAGATTTATTATAGTGACGACGGGCTGGACAGTTATAAAGAAATCTATGTTTCAAAGAATTCTACACCTGTAGTAAATATCGAGCTGGTAAAAAACGGGAAATTACATGCTCCGGAATTTAAAAGCGGACAATACCTTATCGTAAGCCTCAGTGCCGGAAGTGAGACCAATATTTCTCCGGATCTGTTTCTGGAGTCGGTACTTGGAGGAACCGAACTTACTAAAAATGATTTCAGGATACACCGTGTGGAGCTTTACGGTGGAACTCCTGAGGAAAGCGTGCCATTATGCCTGATACCATAATCATCTATGAAAAGAACAATGCAATTGTAAACGCAGGCTTTGAAAGCAGGAAGCTTATCAGCCTTGACATCGAAGAAAAGCAAGATTTTTTCCGCAACGGTAATGTTTATGTCGGACATATCAACAAAATACTCTGGCATCTTAAAGCAGCCTATGTGGATATCGGAATGCCTGATGACTGCTATATGGAACTTAAAGAGGGCTTTGACTATCTGACTGACAAGGATCATCCGGACGAAGAGCTACACGTAGGTGATGATATAATCGTACAGCTGATAAAACAGCCGCTAAGAAAAAAGCCTGCAACGGTCTGCCCGGCAATTGAAATAGACGGAAGGCTTGCAGTTGTCAAATATATGGGAGAGAAGCAGAATACTGAGGTTTGCTTTTCTTCAAAGATTACTGATAAGAAGTTCAAGAACGAGCTATCTTCGATCCTAAGCCCTGCAGTACCTACAAAAATGGTTGCTTTGTTAAGAACCAATGCGGTTTCAGCTTCAACTGATGAGATAGTTGCGGACTATGAACGAGGACACAGACTGCTTGAAAACATTATTTCCCTTAACGGAAAAAGGACCAAGGGCAGCCTTCTATATGAAGCACCGCCTAAATATATAACAAAAATAAGGGACAGCGGAAAACTTGAATGCAAAAAGCTAATTACAGATTCTCCGGATATCTATGTTAAGCTGAAAGACTATCTTAATGATTACAGACAGGACCTGCTTCCCGTGCTTTCGTTTTATACAGATGAACAGCAGGCACTTGAAAATATTTTTGATATGGTCAAAAACCTTACTGAGATCACTTCCGAAAAAGTATGGCTCAAATCAGGGGCACATATAATAATTCAGCAGACCGAGGCCTTGGTTTCGATTGATATCAATTCATCAAAGGCTTCGGCAGAGAAGAAAAATTTCAAAAACGGTTTTCTTGAACTGAATCTTGAGGCGGCAAGGGAAATATCCAGGCAGCTGGTACTAAGAAATTATTCCGGCGTTATAATAGTTGATTTCATAAATGACAAAAATACTCCGGCTCCGCTTTTCATGAGGGAACTTGAAAAGGTATTTGAAAATGATAAGCGTACACAGGTTGTAGACATGACCAAACTTGGCCTTGTGGAGCTTACCAGAAAGCGTGAGGATGAAGATATTTCTTCCTTAATAAAAAAATATAAGCTTATTTCAAAATAATTATTGACTTTTTCCTTGATTTTTGATATAGTACTTGAGTATGCCGCTTGGCGAGGTTTACAAGTATCTGATGATCACCATAGCCAGCGAGTAATGATAATAGGAGGTGCCTAATATGTACGCAATTATTGCAACCGGCGGGAAGCAGTATAAGGTAGCTGAAGGCGATATCATTAATGTTGAAAAGCTTGGCATTGAAGTCGGCGAAACCGTTACCTTTGATCAGGTTCTTGCTGTTAACAACGGCGAGCTTGTAGTCGGAACACCTGTAGTTTCAGGCGCAAAGGTTACAGCCAAGGTTCTTTGCGAAAGAAAAGCAAAGAAGGTAATCGTTTACAAGTACAAGAGAAAGAGCGGTTATCACAAGAAAAACGGACATCGTCAGCTGTTTACAAAGGTACAGATCGAGTCAATTACAGCTTAATTGGCACAATCGGGGTAACAAGGATGATTACCGTATCCATATTCAAAAACAAAGCAGATAAAATTTCCGGATTTTCGGTTTCAGGTCATGCAGGCTATGCCGAAGAAGGAGAAGATATAGTCTGCTCGGCAGTTACAGCACTTTCTTTCAATACCGTAAATAGTATTGATGCATTCTGCAGGGATAAGATTTTTCTTGATTCAGCAGATGAAAGTGAAGGCGGGTATCTGAGCTTAACGCTTAAAGATCCGTCTAAGGATGCTGAGTTGCTTCTTAAATCCTATGAACTTGGGATAAAAAGCATCTGTGATGAATATGGCGAACATGTTAATATTGTTTATTCGACTCAGTAAGGAGGAAAATGGTCATGTTAAAGATGAACCTTCAGTTTTTTGCTCATAAAAAGGGTGTTGGTTCCACTAAGAACGGACGTGATTCCGAGTCAAAGAGATTAGGTGCCAAGAGAGCTGACGGACAGTTCGTTAAAGCAGGCAATATTCTCTACAGACAGCGTGGAACAAAAATTAATCCTGGTGTTAATGTAGGCATCGGCGGTGATGATACTCTTTTTGCTCTTACGGACGGAGTTTTAAGATTCCAGACAAAAGCAAAAGGCAAGAAGTATGCCAATGTAGTTCCCGTAGAGGAGTAAGATTCCGGATTATTAAAGCCCTGAAGTATTTTCAGGGCTTTTTTTCAAAATGAAAGGTAATTATTAATTAATGTTTGCGGATACAGCGAAAATCTATATACGCTCAGGCAAGGGTGGCGACGGACATGTAAGCTTTCGTAGAGAGCTTTTTGTCGCTGCGGGCGGACCTAACGGCGGAGACGGAGGAAAAGGCGGAGACCTGATATTTGAGGTTGACGACGGACTCAATACCCTTAACGAATACCGTTATAAGCATAAATTCTGTGCCGAGCACGGTGAAGAAGGCGGAAAGAATAACTGTTCCGGAAAAGACGGGGCAGATCTTGTCCTTAAAGTACCCGCAGGCACAATAATACGTGAACTTAATACCGGCAAGATAATTGCCGATATGTCAGGCGACAATCGTCGTCAGGTGGTCCTTAAGGGAGGACGCGGTGGAAAAGGTAACCAGCATTATGCCACACCTACCATGCAGGTTCCACAGTATGCACAGCCCGGCCAGAAGGCAATGGAGCTTGACGTGATCCTTGAACTTAAAACCATAGCGGATGTTGGCCTTGTGGGCTTTCCGAATGTAGGTAAATCCACTTTTCTTTCAAGGGTTACAAACGCAAGGCCGAAGATTGCCAATTACCATTTTACAACACTTAATCCCAACCTTGGTGTTGTTGAGCTTGCTGGTGACGGATTTGTGATTGCAGATATTCCGGGACTGATCGAAGGTGCTTCGGAGGGTGTCGGACTTGGTCATGAGTTCCTTAAACATATTGAAAGAACAAGAGTGATCTGCCATATCGTAGACGGAGCTGGCTTTGAAGGCAGGGATCCGGCCGAAGATATAATAAAAATCAACGAAGAACTAGAAAAATATAATCCTGAGCTGCTTAAAAAGCCTCAGATAATAGCCGCTAACAAAATGGATCTGTTATCTTCCGAAGAACAGGATATCGCAATCGATCTTTTAAAGGAAGGGCTCAAGGATAAGATTCCGGAAAATGTTGAAATCGTTCCTATTTCTGCGGTTTCGGGACAGAATGTAAAAGAACTGCTCTTTAAGATCAATGAACTTTTGAAGACACAGCCGAAGGAAACAATAGTTTTCGAGCAGGAATATTTCCCCGAGGACTATGTGGATGAGGATCTTCCTTTCACTGTCGAATATGACGAGGAAAACGAAGAATATGTTGTGGAAGGACCGAGAATCGAAAAGATGCTCGGATACACAAATCTCGATACCGAAAAAGGATTCGAGTTCTTCCAGGGCTTCCTTAAGAGAAGCGGAGTGCTTGATGAACTTGAGGCACTCGGAATCAAAGACGGAGATACAGTAAGAATGTACGGACATTCTTTCGATTATTATAAATAGAAGAGGATGGCAATGAACAGTAAACAAAGAGCCTATCTTAAAGGACTTGCAATGAACATGACTCCCAGCTTCCAGGTCGGAAAGGGCAGCATTACCCCCGGCTATACCGAAGCAATAAGGGAAAATATAGAAGTAAACGAACTTATCAAAATATCGGTTCTTAATAATTGTGACGATGATCCGAGGGAAATCGCCCAGCTGCTTGCCGACCGTACCGGTTCTGAGGTTGTACAGGTTATCGGCAAGAAAATTGTACTTTATAAGAAGGCAAAGAAAAGCAAGATTGATATTGACGGAATAAAATAATGAAAAGAATAGCAATACTCGGAGGCTCGTTCAATCCTATGCACATAGGTCATGCCGAAATGATAGAGAAAGCGAGGGAAATACTTAAGCCCGACGAATTGTGGCTTATGCCTGCAAAAAAGCCTCCCCATAAACCGGCCTATGAATATGCAAGCAATACTGACAGGGTGGAGATGCTTAAAGCTTATGCCGATGACTTCTCCGACGTGTTTGTCAATGAAACTGAGCTTACGATGGAAGGCTTCACCTACACGGCAAATACTATGCAGTTATTGAAAGAAGGACATCCTGATACGGTTTTTATCTTTTTAATAGGTGCCGATTCTTTTGTGAACTTCCATAACTGGTATAAGCCTGATATTATCATGCAGAATGCCGAGCTTGGAATCTTTTCAAGAAACGAAACCGGAACGGACGAGCTTGAAATTTTAAAGGAAAAGCTTGAAAAAGAGCTTGGCGGGGTTTATCATATTATTGATTACAAACCTTCCGATATATCGTCAACCATGATACGGGAGCTTGTAAAGGAAGGCAAAAGCATAGAGGGACTGGTTCCTGATAAAGTAAGGACATATATAGAGAACAATAATATATATAAGGAAGACAGAAGGCTTGCATATGAAAAAGAAAAACTGATAGCCGAAATGGAAAAAGCCCTTAAGCCTTCCCGTTTTGCCCATTCTCTTGGCGTAATGAAGACGGCAGTAGAGCTTGCGGAAATTTACGGGGCAGATAAAGAAAAGGCTGAGATTGCCGGAATACTTCATGACTGTGCCAAGAATCTCGATGCCGATAAGCTCAGGAATCTGTGCGATCAGAACAATATCGAAGTTCTCCCTGAAGAAAGGGAGGATGATAATATAGCAGAAGCCCTGCTTCATTCGAAGGTAGGAGCCCTGCTTGCAAAAAACATTTATGAGATTAAGGATCAGGAAATACTTGATGCCATATATTATCATACTGTTGGCAGACCGGAAATGAGTCTGCTTGAAAAAATAATATATGTTGCGGATTTCATAGAACCTACAAGAACACAGAATTGCAAACCCGGTCTCGATGTAATGAGAGAGCTTGCGAAAACCGATATTGACAAGGCAGTATATTATGCTACCAAGGCAACGGTTGATTATGTCAGCTTCAAGGGAAGATATGTAAATCCCTGCAGCTTAAATACTTTGAATTATTACAGCCGTTATAAAGGAGAAATTTAATGGATCTCAGAGAGGTAAATCTTATCAAGGCAGCACTTGAAGATAAAAAGGCAAATGATATCAAGATACTTGATGTTTCGGAGCTGACGACTATCTGCGATTATATGATCATCGCCGATGCATCTAACGTGAACCTGCTTGATACACTTGTTGACGAAGTTTACAACAGCATGGCCAAGGAAGAAAAGTTCCCGAAGATGACTGAAGGAAACAAGAATTCCGGCTGGGTACTTATGGACTATAATGATATAATCGTACAGCTTTTCATCACCGATTCAAGACATTTCTATGATCTTGAAAGAATCTGGTGTGACGCTAAGGAAATCTGAGTCTTAGGAGGACATAGCTTTGATCAAAGTCAGCGGTCTGACAAAATATTATGGCAGTAAAAAAGCCATTGAAGATATAAGCTTTGAGCTTGAAGACGGCAAGATTTATGGTTTCCTTGGACCTAACGGAGCCGGAAAGTCAACTACCATGAATATCATGACAGGCTATATCGGTGCAACCAGCGGTACTGTCGAAATAAACGGTTATGATATACTTGACGAGCCCGAAAAAGCCAAGAAAAACATCGGTTATCTGCCTGAAATCCCGCCTCTTTATCCTGACATGACAGTTGAAGAGTATCTTCTTTTTGCTGCAGAGCTTAAGAGCGTACCGAGAAAAGAAAGAAAGGCACATGTAAGGGAGATAGAAGAGAAGACCGGCATTTCCGAAGTAAGAGGACGTCTTATCAAATATCTTTCAAAAGGTTACCGTCAGCGTGTGGGCTTTGCACAGGCTCTTGTTTCATATCCGGACGTTATTATACTTGATGAGCCTACGGTAGGACTTGACCCGATTCAGCTTAACGAAATGAGAGACCTTATCAGGTCACTTCGTGAAAAGCATACCGTTATTTTAAGCTCCCATATAATGCAGGAGGTCAATGCCGTCTGCGATACAATACTGATAATAAACGACGGAAGACTTGTTGCAAACGACAGTACGGACAATCTTACTGTTTCTAACGCCGCTTCATCAGTACTGAATTACAGATTCAAGAGTGATGAAAAGACCGTAAGGGAGATTCTGTCTTCCTTTAATTATGTAAAGATCAACAACCTGAGCGAAGAAAACGGAAGTGTTGTCTGTGAACTTGAAACCACACTTGATGCTGATAAACTGCAGAATGATATATTCTTCGCTTTTGCGGATAAAAAGATCGTTATTCTTGAAAGCAGGGTAATGACTAAGTCCCTTGAGGATATATTTATTGATTATACCAATTCTTCCGACGGAGGGAAAGAATAAATGTTTGCAATATATAAGCGTGAGGTAAAAAGCTTTTTCACTTCACTTACTGCATATATTTTTATCGCAATCTATCTTGTCATTTTCGGCAGATATTTCAAAGTATATAATCTTGACGCAGGCATGACAACCATCGGTTATCCCATGCTTGCTTCTTACTGGGTATATTTCCTTTTCTCGCTTCTTACAATGAAATCACTTCCCGAAGAAAGAAAAGAGAAGATAGACCAGCTTCTGTTTACTTCGCCGGTATCCATGACCAAAATCGTTATCGGAAAATATCTTGCAATGTGTACAGTCTGGTTTGCAACCTTTGCCGTGCTCTGCACCTGTCCGCTTATCATAAATTATTTCGGTCATTCAGAGCTTCTTACCGACTATACTTTGCTTGTAGCCTACTTCTTTATGGGCTGTGTCTTTATTGCTGTCAGCATGTTCATTTCATCGCTTACAGAAAGCCAGCTTGTTGCGGCTATCACATCCCTTGTAGTTGTTTTCCTTATCGGTGTAGCTTCACAGTTCTCATCAAGAATTACAACCTCAGCCTATGTTTCAATGATCATGTTTGTAGGGCTTTGTGTTATACTCGGTATCATAGCTGGAATCCTTACAAGGAACGGCTTTTTCGGTGCAGGTGTTACGCTTATCGGTTCGCTTGTGATACTGCTTATATTTGTGATCAACAAGAATCTTTTTGAAGGATTGATTCAGAAGTTCATTGAAAAGCTTGCGCTTCCTATGTATCTTCAGAGCATAGTCAACGATAACATGGTAGATATCAGGATATTTGTATTCTTCATATCTGTTGCCGCTTTGTTTGTGTTTTTTACAATCCAGTCGCTTTCAAAGCGCCGCTACAGTTAGGAGGAAACCATGAATAAGAAAGTAAACCGTTCTATACAATTTAAAAATGGTTCCTTCAGCCTTGTACTTACAGTGATTGCAATAGCACTTGTTGTAATCATAAATCTTATCTTCGGTGCATTGTCTACCGATAAGATGACCTATTCGACAAGTGGAATCGATCTCTATGCGCTTTCGGATACCACAAAGCAGGTTCTGAAAAGCGAAGTCTCGTCTGATATAACTCTTTATATCCTTTCCGATTCAATGGGCAGCTATGATGATTATAGCCTTAATCTTTGCGAATCCTATGAGGATGAATGCGGCCATATCAAAGTCAAGAAAATCGATACTGCTGTAAATCCTTCGTTTACTTCTAAATATGATGCTGCAACAGCTTCTGATTCAAGCGTGATTGTTGAAAACAAGGACAACAAGAAGTTTATTCTCATCGATTTCAACGATATGCATCAGACTACAAGTGATGACAATACCCAGGACAATACCAAATATAAAACCGAAAGCTACAATGGAGAGGGCCTTCTTACCTCTGCCATTTATAAGGTATCAACTGCGAAAGAAATCAAGGTATACCAGCTCGGCGGACACAATGAACTGTTTATCAACAAGGAAAACTATGAGCTTCTGACCGATGCACTGGATAAGTCTGCTTACAGGCTTTCCGATTATGCACTCGATCTTTCGGCGGCAGCATCAATGCCTTCCGATATTGATATACTTGTGATTTTCTTCCCTCAGACCGACATTTCAGCTTCTGAGCTTGAGCTTTTAAAGACTTACCTTGACAATGGCGGTAAAATAGCAGTAATACATAATAATATTAACCTGCTTGACGGAAGTACAACAGCTTCAACATATATGAATCTTGACAAGCTTCTTGAGTACGGCGGATTCAAGCTTGCTTCGGATTTCATTATCGAAAATGATTATGATCATTACATGAGTTCGGCCGTAAACTATCCGCAGGAGCTTATTATTCCGGATTATGGCAGCTCAGTTTCCGGATCAGTTACAAGCTCGGGAAAGACTATGGCGGCATTTGCCTCACCCTTGTACAAAATATCGGGTGATTCAGATAATTACGAGTATACCGATCTTTTGATCACATCGGAAAAGATCACTTCATATCTTAACAACGGCAAGGGTCTCCCTGCGAAATCATTGGTATCTGGCATTTCAAAACTTTCCGGAGATAATGGCGGAAGTCTGTTTGTGATTTCGGATGCGATGTTTTTCAATCTCAGCAGTATATTCGGTTCGGGAAGTGATACTGCAACAGCAAACAATATAAGATTCTTTGTTGACGGGATGGGCAAGCTTTCAGAAAAGAATGTAGATACCTATGTTCCGGTAAAAAGCTTTGAACGTAAAGTAAATATTGTAGCAAACGGAGATGTGCTGACCTTTTCACTGATCTACATGGCCCTGATTCCTTTGGCATTTATCGGTATCGGAATAGTAGTCTGGCTGATGAGGAGGTCCAGATAATGAATAAGAAGCAGGTTAAGATCCTTGTTGTTTTTCTGGCTCTTCTTACAGCAGGAATCATTGCTCTTGTTGTTCTGAATAAGGATGATAAAAAAGAAGAATCATCTTCCGAAGAGAATACCGAAACCGAATATATTCTGTCTGAAGAATTCAGAAAGATCAAAGATTTTACGGTCAGAACCAAAACCTACGAAATTGATTTCCATCTTTATAATGACAAATGGATAAAGAACTGTGACGAAGCCTTTCCTGTAGACAATGAAAAAATCAGTCTTTTTGCAAGTATGCTTAAGGAAATGAAAAAACTCAGGGAAATCAAAGATTATGATACCCTCGACGATTTCAAGCTCTCTGATCCTGCTATGACAGTAGATATTGAATTATCAAACGATGATGTATGCCGTGTTAAATTTTCGGATTATGAAGGTAATTCGAATGTATATTATGTAATGGTCGGTGAAAATGTTTATCTTACCGATTCCACTATCTATAAATTTGCCAAGTATACGCTTCTTGATTATTGTGCTATTCCTGAAATGCCCGAGTTTACTCCCGGAAGTATCAAAAGCATTACAGTTGATGTGAAGAACGGAAACAAAATCGAGCTGGTTCCCGGTGAGAAAAAAGCCACCGAGGGAGATGCAGGAGAGTGGTACTATTATGTAATTTCCGATGGTGAAACCGTAAATGATAAAAAGCTCTGCGACCAGGGAGATGCCAACGTATTCTTCAATTATCTTACAGAACTGACCTATAACAGAGTATTGGACTATAATGTAAGTGATCAGAGAAAAGCATTTTATGGTACAGCAGTACCCGAAACCGTTGTGACTATACAGTTTAAAGGCTATACAAGTGTGACCAACGAGACTGATGCAGGCCAGAATGTTGACCAGATGCTTGATGCTGATTTCACCTATAAGTTCCTTATCGGAAATGAGATAAAAGAAAGCGACGGAGAGTATTATATCACAAATACCTGCGTAGACTCCGTCGCCAGTGATAATATTTTTGATGGTAAGAATTGTATGTTTGCAACCAATTCCTATTATGCCAAGTTCTTTATCGGGCTTACAAAAGACAGCCTGAACGGTGTAAACTCATCGAAAGACTAAAACATACGGAATACTCCGATTACTTTTCCGAGTATTTCAACATTATCGAAGATCAAAGGATCCATGGTGTCGTTTTCGGGCTGAAGACGTACATGGTCCTTTTCTTTATAGAAGGTTTTGACAGTTACGGAATCATCGATCAGCGCTACAACATAGTCACCGTTGTCCGCTGTGCTCTGCTGCTTTACGATTATCTCATCGCCGTCAAATATTCCTGCATTGATCATGCTGTCACCCTTTACTTTTAACATGAAGGTAACTGCATTGGGCATCATTTCGGCAGGAATAGGAAAGTAGTCACTTATATTTTCAACTGCAAGTATCGGCTGACCTGCTGTTATCGTACCTAAAACAGGAACATTAACAACCTCACGTCTTGCAAGCTGAAATTCATCATCGACAATTTCTATCGAACGTGATTTGAAGTTGTCACGTCTGATGAAGCCTTTCTTTTCAAGATTTGCAAGCTGAGAATGAACAGAAGATGTCGAGCTTAAACCGACAGCTTCGCCAATGTCCCTTACTGAAGGCGGAAAACCTTTTTCCAGGATATTTTTTTTGATATATTCAAGTATTTCAAGCTGTTTTGAACTGAGTGAGCTGTAATCCATCGATAAATCTCCTTTACATGTAAGATTTTATGTCATTTCAAATTATATCACATCGAACAAATATTTGCAACAAAAAGAATTTTACTTTTACCGTGTTTTAAGTTATAATAAATAAGATATATAAAAACGGAGGTACAAACCTTGAATCAGCAGATTGCCAAACTGGTAAACGAAGTCAAAAAGGTAGTTAAAGGAAAGGATAATGTAATAATCAAGGTCGTTTCCGCAATGATAGCGGGAGGCCATATTCTTCTTGAGGATATACCCGGAGTAGGCAAGACAACACTTGCCGTTGCTCTTTCAAAATCACTTTCCATGGATTATCATCGTGTACAGTTCACTCCCGATGTTCTTCCTTCGGATCTTGTGGGCTTTAACATGTACAACAACAAAACCGGTGCCTTTGAATATAAGGAAGGCTCGGTTTACTGTAATTTCCTGCTTGCCGATGAGATCAACAGAACTTCACCCAAAACACAGTCTGCACTTCTTGAGGTAATGGAAGAGGGTAAGGCAACAGTTGACGGAGTAGAGCATTTTCTTCCGGTTCCTTTTGTTGTACTTGCGACCCAGAATCCGTTTGGTTCTGCGGGAACCCAGAAGCTTCCCGAATCGCAGCTTGACCGTTTCATGATCTGCCTCACCATCGGTTATCCCAACCATCAGGCAGCACAGGAAATATTGCTTGGAAACATTTCCGCCAAAACAGAGGTTGACTCGATCTTCACTATAGATGAATTCCTGGAAGCTCAGAAGAAGGTCAGTGAAATAAGGGTTGACCAGTCAATAATAGAATTCATTGTAAATATTTGTGAAGAAACAAGAAAGCATAACCTTATTTCGCTTGGTCTTAGTCCCCGTGCCTCGGTTGCACTCTATAAGATGGCGAAGGCAACGGCCTTTCTTAATGACAGGGATTATGTGATTCCTGATGATGTACTTGAGTGTATTGACCCTGTTTGCTGCCACAGGCTTGTTGTTTCGCCTAAGGCCAGAGCCGAAAAGAAGGACGCTTCAAAACTTTTGAACGAAATAGTAACATCTTTGCAGCTTCCGAAGATGTAGCAGGAGAAGAGTGTGACAAGGAAAAAATTCCGGATTAAAATTCACAGGCTGATATTATATATACTGGTGCTGGCTCTGCTTTGTTTTCTTTTCTGGTTCAATCACAGGAGAGTGCTGCTTATTTTTATTGCTGCCCAGTTAATGACACTGATTCCAACCATTTTTTTGATCAAAGGCAGTATACAAACTCCTGAATTTTCTATCAGAATGCTTAAGGATGAACAACCGATAGGAGAGAGAAACGGTTGTGTGACAAGACTTTCATCAGGCAGTATTTACCCTTTTTCAAGAATTGAAATGAAATATGTGGTTTATCATTCCTTTGAAGAACAGAACAAGCACAGCTTCAGGGATTATTTTTCGTTTCTTAAAGGAGTAAAGGAATATACCTATAGTTTTTCTTTTGATTACTGTGGTATTTATCATATTATTGCCGAAGAAATAAGAGTATATGACATGCTCGGGATAGTTTACATTTTTCTTCCGCCGGTAGAGGCACATGCTGCAGTAATGCCCAAGGAACATCCTGTAAGCGTCAGTGATGAAAAGCTTGCCCTCAAGCCTCAGGAAGAGGATTTCAATGATCCTACGAAGGGTTTTGACGTGTCCGAAATAAAAGAATTACGTGATTACCGTGACGGTGACAAGCTTTCACAGGTTCATTGGAAGCTGTCAACCAAATCCCAGGACCTTATCGTAAAGGAATATGAAAGACAGGCAGGAACCTGCATCGTTATTTCATGTACCGGAGATTTCAAAACACTTCCGGAAATCAATGATTATTTTGAACTTCTGAATTCTTTCGGAAGGGCACTTATCAAAGAGCAGTATTATTTTGAGCTTGTTTATCTTGACAGGGAGGAACAGGCTCTGGTCAGAAGAAGCATTGACAATACCTATGATTTCGACCTTGCAATTCATAATATGTATTATAATATGCTTCCGGCATCCGCAGATGAACTCCTGGAATATTATTCAGAGAATTTTGGTCATTCCAAACTGTTTCTGCTTTCAAGGAATGAACCTGCGGACGGCCACTACAGAGTTGTAGAAAGTTACAAAACATTTGCATTATATTCGGAGATCGGATAATGTTTAAGAAAAAGGATCCAAAACCGGTAAGACAATTTATCGAGTCAGGCATTCACATGGAAGAACTCGAAATCCAGAGAAGATCACTTAAAAACAATTTTTTTAAGTGTCTTTGGAATGCCTTTCTGATCTTTTCATTTCTTATCGGACATCTTGGCTTTTTTGTGTCAGCGTTTGAACTTCCCTGCAATATACCGGTTCTGGCACTGTGCTGTGCCGGAATTTCTATGTATATGTCATTTCTTTATCTTACTTCTTTGACCTATAATATCGGTTATCTTGCGCTTCCGTTTATCGTTGCTTTTCTGTCGTTCTCTATGTACAGAATAGTCAACAGCGGTTTTTCCGCAATTAGAACACTGATGATAAAATATGTAGATAAGATAATGAATCTGCCTACCACTCGTGAGTTCAATGAGTATTATTCGAACAGGAGAGTGTCGATCACAGTTTGCCTTGCCGTAATTTCGGTCCTTCTTGCAATATTCATAAACATGTGGGTCTCGAGAAGAAGATCTGCCATATATCCGATTCTATTTACGATTATCGCATGTGAGTTCTCAATCTATCTCAGCGATGATTTTTCATATCTTTATCTCGGAATAATCATTCTTTCTATCGTACTTTATATTCTCACCAAGCTTAATGACAGCGGAGAATTCATATATAAAAAGCGTTACAGGGCATATACTGTAAGAAGAAAAGAAGTTACCTTAAATAAATCCCAGGTAAGCAGAAGGTCAAACCTTGTGGTTGCTCTTATTCTTGTCGTGGCTTCGGTATTTGCCGTGATCATACTGACTTCCGGAATGTCAAAACTGTATTTTTCAAAGAACACCAAGCTTAAAGAAAAAACTGACAAGGTGGTTGCTAATGTTGCTGCCTATGGTCTTCAGTATTATACCGGAAATTCTGCAGGAAACGGTGGTATGGACAATGGTAAGGTCGGTGGCGTTGCAAACGTTATCCAGGATGGTCTTACCGATATTACTGTCGATTTTGTGCCTTATACCAATGATGAAGTGTTTCTTCCTATGTTTATCGGGTCCACCTACAATACCTATCTTAACAGATGGGAAGAAGAGAAAAGAAGCACAATGACTGACTACCAAACAACTAGATATATAATGAATTACGGTTACGAACACAATGACAACAAGTTGTTCCAGAAAGCTGCAAAAATGTCAATGAGAATTAAAAATGAAGATCTTGATACTGTTACTTTCGGAGTTTACTACAGTTCACAAAATGATAAACAGTGGAAGACTATGGACAGACAGCAGGCTGTCATATTCAGGAATTTTTCACCCTCACTTTACAATAAACGTGAACTTTTAAGAATCATCAGTTCAAGAAACGTAGGTGTGAACGAAGCCTATACCAATGCCTATATCTATGATATTTATTCTCAGTCTGACAGAACAAGCATCTACAGTGTGCAGAGAATATGCAGAAATCAGAACTGGAAGTATACAACTCCGTATTATGCAGGCTCGATCGACAGGATGAGTGAAGATGAATTATTAGAAGTCTTTGGTGACGTAGAAACACTTGCCAAAGAAGAGTTCAGCCTGATTGAAAAAATCCAGGATTATCTCAGAAATAACTATATTTACACGCTTGCTCCAGGAAATACTCCAAGAGGCTATGATCCGATTGAATATTTCCTTAATGACAATAAAAAAGGATATTGTGTATATTTTGCTTCGTCGGCAGCACTTATGCTAAAGCATCTCGGGGTTCCTGCAAGATATGTTGAGGGCTATGCTTTTGATATCACAGCACTTGATGATGCAGGTAATGTACGTAATATTTACGGTGAAGACGGAACTGACCGTAATATAGTTGATGACGGTTCAGTAGTTTCTTCTGACAGCGAAATCGATAAAATTCAGGAACAGATGAAGAAAGATGGACTTATTGACGGAGTTGTTGATCCTGAAAGCCTCAATGATGAACTTATTGCCTATGATGGTTATAATGAGCTTGGTCTTACCAAAGATAATATGGTTGAAATCGAACTAACCGACTCAAATGCTCATGCATGGGTAGAAGTGTATATTTATGGATTTGGATGGGTGCCTTTTGAGTTTACCCAGGCCAATGAAGTTGAAGCAAGTACTGGAAATGACATAATTTCAAGGCTTTTGTCATCTAATGGTTTCTTTTCTGATGATACATTGAATAATGATACAACAAATAATATTATAGATAATACCAAGGCGGCCCAGGCAGCGATTGAAAAAGGGTTCAAAAATACTTTTGTGATCGTAATTTACCTTGCAATAGCCTTGTTCTTTATCAGAAAAATGATAACAGCCTCAGGACTTTATTTTGTGAAGAAGGAATCAAGAGTAGTCAACCAGTACAGATATATCAGCAAAATGATGCGTGAAATCATGCTGCATAATTCGAAAAAAGACAGGGAAAAATATTCTGAAATAAACAATATGATCATCAGCCATAAGGAATTCAACGGACTTGCCGTAAATTATTTTCATGAAAATGCGGAACTCGTTGCGGATTATCTGAGCGAACTTGTCGCATATAATTATGATGATACGATTGAAAATAAAACTGAGCTTGCTGAAAACATCACGAAGAAATTCCGTAAGATAAAAAAGAATGTCAAGCTTTATCTGCCTTGGTACAAACGATTTATCACAATCTGATCATAATTTATCCCTGTGTAAAGTCTGAAAAAGAGCAGTATATAGCGAAATGTATCTATCGGAAAAATATCAGTTTTTCCGATATTAAGGCTTGATTTTAGGAATATATGGTGTTATAATGTTATTTAAGCTACATTATGTAGCCTGACGTTTTTAATTATGTTTGGCTTTGATTTTTTATATTATGAAAGGTTTTTATCATGGGCAAGGATTCAGATTATTACCGCGAAAAAAAATATCTGCAGAAAGAAAAACTCACAGAGCTTTTATTCGAGCTTCCGGATTTTGCAGTCAAGTATATAAACGATAAAAGGCTTCGTACACAGACAAGCACGCTTATACAATATTGTTATGACCTAATGACTTTTTACAATTATCTGCTTGAGAAAAATCCTTACTTCAGAAAGCATCGTTCGACAATTAAGGAATTCTCCTACGATGACATGAAAATGCTCGGCTATGATGATGTCAATGAATATATGCTTTACCTTGAATTCAATGCGCCTACAAGGAATAATCCCACAGCCACTAAGCATGAAAACGGCAAACGTGCAATCGCACGTAAAATGTCTCCGTTACGCGGTATGTTCCAGTTTCACTTTGAGCATGGAAATATTGATTCAAATCCGATGACTTTGGTTAAGCTGCCCACACTTAAAAAGGATAAAAACATCATAAGGCTTGACGCTGAGGAAACTTCGGATATTTTAAATTGTGTAGACAATATTAGCGGTTCAACCAGCGAAAAAATGGCCAGATTCAGGGAACGAACAAAATTTCGTGACCTGGCAATAATGACCTTGCTTTTAGGTACAGGCATGCGTGTATCAGAGTGTGCGGGACTTGATTTAAACGATGTGAATTTTACCGATAATTCACTTATAATCGTACGAAAAGGCGGCGGCCAGGATGTGATCTATTTTGGCGATGAAGTTGGTGAAGCCCTTGAAAACTATATAGAAAACGAACGTCCGGCGCTAAATGAAAAAGCCCGTGAAGGAGACGAAGAGGCACTCTTCTACAGCCTTCAGGGCAAAAGGATTTCTGTTGATGCAATTGAAAATCTTGTAAAAAAATTCGGTAAAATTGCTGTACCGAACAAAAAAATCACGCCCCATAAACTGCGTTCCACCTATGGTACGGCTTTGTACCGTGAAACAGGCGATATACGCCTTGTAGCAGATGTTCTGGGGCATGAAAATGTCAATACAACCGTTCAATATTATGCTGCAATCGAGGATGAACACAAAAGAAAGGCTGCGGGTGCAGTTAAAATGAGAAAAAGAACATACTAGAAAAAAATTTCAAATGTAAATTCCCTGCGTTCTTCTTTGAAATTCTTGCTGTGTCTGCCTCCGTGTTCCCCGGTACAGACCATTCCAAGTTTTTCCATTACACGCCTTGAAGCAATGTTTTCGGTATCACAATGTGCGATGAAATGCCTGATGCCAAGCTCATTTTTACCATATTCCATCAGAGCCTTGGCAGCTTCAAAGCCATAGCCTTTCCCATGATACCTTTTATTCAACATCCAGCCGAATTCAGCCAGATCGCCGGATTCGTTAAGGTAAAGACTGACAGCGCCGATATGTTTTCCGTCAAGAATCACAGCCATCTCATAAAAAGATGGCTTTTCTTTTTTGAATTCTTCTTCAGCACCCTTAAGATAATTTAAAGTATCATCTATGCTGTCATTTGGCAGAAAAAGCATGTAGACGGTATTTTCGGGATCGGAAGCATATTCATGAGTGCTTTCAAGATATTCCGGGGACATGGGTTTCAGTGTTAATCTTTCAGTTTGTAATTCTTTCATCTTTTTTTCCTTGTTTAAATTAGTTCTCCCAGATAATAAAAGCCCTTGCATTCGATAAGCTTTACGTTCACAAGTTCTCCGAGAAGTTTCTCATCGCCTTCAAAATGCACAAGCATATTGTTGTTCATCCTTCCGGTAAGTGTTCCTTTTTCAGCATTGATTTCTTCCACCAGAACTTCTGAAACGCTTCCTGCAGCCTTTTTTGCAAGCTTGTCGCTTGTATCATGTATAAGGGCAAGCAAACGGTCAAAACGTTCGGAAACAACGTCTTCAGGAACCTGACCGGGATATGACGCTGCGGGTGTGCCTGCACGTTTGGAATACTGGAAGGTATAGGCGGAAGCAAATCCTGCTTTTTCAACTACATCAAGAGTGTCGGCAAAATCCTCCTCTGTTTCACCAGGGAATCCGACAATTATATCGGTTGTAAGAGCAACACCCGGGATTCTGTCTTTGATCTTCTTCACCAGATTCAGATAGTCTTCTTTTGTATAGTGCCTGTTCATTTTGCGAAGTATCTCGGTTGAACCGCTTTGAAGCGGCAGATGCACATGCTTGCATACCTTGGGATTGTTTGCTATTTCTTCTATCAGTTTGTCTGACAGATCCTTTGGATGGGGCGTCATGAAACGAATGCGCATAAGCCCCGGAATCATTGAGACCATGTGTAACAATTCCGGGAAATCGACTGCCTGATTCATCCTTTCTGCAGCAGCTTTGTTTTTCAGGAAATCCTTCCCATAGGAATTGACATTCTGCCCAAGAAGCATCACTTCTTTTACACCGTTATCAACCATCTCCGCTACTTCACTTACTATTTCATCGGGTTTTCTGCTTTTTTCACGTCCACGTACATAAGGAACAATACAATAGGTGCAGAAATTGTTGCAGCCGAAACTGATGTTGACACCGGCCTTAAAGCCATATTTCTGTTCGCTTGGCAGAGCTTCAACAATTTTATCAGAACTGTCAATCACTCTTACAAGCGGTTTACGATCCTTACGAAGCATGCACTCATACAGAAGCTCGGCAAACATATAAAGATTATGGGTTCCGAATACCAGGTCTACAAAACCATAGCTTTCCTTTATTTTTTTAACCACATGTTCCTCCTGCATCATACATCCGCAAAGAGCGATCATCATGTCGGGATTTTTCTTCTTGAGATTTCCGAGGTAACCTACCCTGCCGTACACCTTTAAATTGGCGTTTTCTCTTACAGTGCATGTATTATAGATTACAAAATCGGCATTTTTCTCGCTGTCTGTGGGTTTGAAACCTATCATAGAAAGGATACCAGCCAGCTTTTCGGAATCCTTGGCGTTCATCTGGCAGCCATAGGTTTCAACATGATAGCAAAGATCCCTTTTCTTTTTGGCATAAAGCTCTGTATATATTCCGCGCAACTTTTTGATGAAATAATACTGTCTTTCAGGCTCACGCTCGGGTGCGGGAAGGGAAAGGTCGGTTTTTATAAGCAGTTGTTCAAAGTAGTCCTTGTTCATTAATATACATTAACCTCTGTAATCACTTTGTCGGAAGGTATATCATAGCTTTCTACCGGAAGCTTGTCAACCTTTTCAAGCTCATATGCAAGCATGAGCTTATATATATCATAACCTGCGTATTTTTCAAGAAAGCGGTCATAATAACCGCCACCATAGCCTAAGCGGTTACGGTTTTCATCAAAGGCTATTCCGGGAAGGATGAGCAGATAACTTCTTCCCTCTTCCATCTCAACCTTTTCAGCATTGGAAAGAGGTTCCATGATACCATAATTTCCGGGAAAAAGTTCTTCAAGCGAATTGATATAGAAAAAATCCATCCCATGGCCTTCCATTGTTTTGGGAGCAGCGATTTTCTTCCCATTTGCAAGCGCATGATTGATCAGGAAGTGAGTGTTTACTTCAGAACTGAAGCTTGCATAACTGAGAATCACATCGGCATTTTTATATTCGGGTAGATTTATTACCTGTTTGGTGATTATTGTTGAATAAACCATTATGCGTTCTATAGTAAGTGTTGAACGCTTTTTCTTCATATAATCGCGAAGTGCTGCTTTATTTTCAAATTCTTGTCCGTTAATAAGCAACGTATGGTTCCTCCTTTCAAAGTTTGTCTAGCTGTAATCAGGATAATATTCAGAAATTATCCGCTCAGCTGCCTTTATACCGTCAAGCGCGGCTGACATTATACCGCCCGCATAACCAGCACCCTCACCGCAGGGAATCAGGCCTTTAACAGTCGAAAACAATGATTCATCCCGGACTATCCTTACCGGGCTTGATGTCCTGCATTCAATTCCCGCAAGCACAGTACTGTCTGCACCGAAGCCTTTAATTTTTCTGTCAAAGTTTTCAAAGCCTTTTACCAGACTTTCGCAGACAAAAACCGGAAGACAGTCATTTATATCGGAAAAGCATATCTGCCCTTTTATCATTTTGTCTTTTATGCCTTCAATATCCGAAGCCTCTGTATCGTTACACAGTCTTTTTTCAACGAAGGCTTTAAGATTCTGAACAGGTATTTTTCCATTTCCACACTCATAGGCTTTCTTTTCATATTTTCTCTGAAATTCCACACCGGAAAGCGCCGAGTTACCGAAACCTTCTTTTTCAAAATCCTCAGGAGTTACATTTACGATTATTGCAGCATTGGCATATTCACCGTTACGGCCTGAATAGCTCATGCCATTAACCGAGAGTGTTCCTTCTTCACTGGAGGAATTTACAACATATCCACCGGGGCACATACAGAAGGAATAGACGCTTCTTCCGTTATCGAGATTTGCTGTAAGCTTGTAGGCTGCGGCAGGAAGCTGATCCGCATATGTACCATACTGGTTTTCATTTATCAGCTTCTGCGGATGTATCGCACGTACACCAATTGCAAATGCTTTGGACTGCATGGATACATTCTTTGTGTCAAGTAACTCAAAAACATCTCGGCCGCTATGACCTGTCGAAAGTATCGCAAGACCGGTTTCAACTATTTTTTCTTCATTGTTTTTATCAATATATTTAAGGTTTTTAAGTATATTGCCATCAGAATCAAAATCACAGAATCTGCTTTCAAATCTTAAGTCAGCACCGAGTTCTACAATTTTTTCACGAATTGATTTTATAATAAGTGAAAGCTTATCGGTACCGATATGAGGCTTTGAATCATACATTATATCTTCATCAGCCCCGAAATCCACAAATGTTTTTAATACAAAACGGCCCTTTCCGTCACGATCCTTAATAAGAGTGTTAAGCTTGCCGTCGGAAAAGGTTCCTGCGCCGCCCTCACCAAAAAGCACATTAGAATCAGGATCAAGCCTTCCTCCGTTTAGGAAGGTATCAATATCCTTCTGCCTCTCTTCCACTTTCTTCCCGCGTTCAAGAACAACAGGTTTAAAGCCCGAAAGAGAAAGAATGTATGCGGCAAAAAGTCCTGCGGGACCGAAGCCTATAATAACGGGAGGCTTGGTAAGTGCCTTTTTTCCATGTTCCGGAAGCTTATATTCAAACGGCACAACAACTTCTGCTTCATTGGGTCTGAAACGTTTTACCGGCTTTTTATTACAGTCCACATCGACCGCATAAATATAGCAAAGCCTGCTTTTATCCCTCGCATCAACGGAACGTTTGAATACAAAAATATCACTTATATCGCTCGGTTTCAATCCAAGAAATGTAAGGGCCTTTTGCTTTATATCCTCCGGTTTATGTTCAAGAGGAAGCTTCAGTTGATGGATTCTGTATATCATAATACCTCTTATTTTGCAGCGTCAGAGCCTGCTAAAAAGCCTGAAGAAAATGCCCACTGCAGATTATATCCTCCGCAGCTTCCGTCAACATCAAGTATTTCTCCGGCTAAATAAAGGCCGGGAATTTTCATTGATTCAAGCTTGTCATTCACTTCACTTAAAGGCACACCGCCCAAAGATACCTGGGCCTTTTCAAAGCCTTCAGTAGCTTTAACAGAAAGCTCAAAATTCTTTAATAACGAAACAAGCTCAATAATATTTTTATGTTTATTTGAATAGGCAGGCTTATCGGGGTTTATTCCGGAATTCCTCAGACAATAATCCAACAGCTTGTTGTTTAAGTAGCCTATCATTACCTCATAGGCAGTCTTATTCTTAACTTTTGTATTATAAAAAAGCTGCTGCAGTTTTTCGGTAAGAACATGTTCTTCAAGCTCCGGGAAAAAATCGATAACCAGCTTTACTTTCTTTTTCTCATCAAAGGCAAGTGCGGCATAACGGCTAAGTATCATAACCGGAATTCCGCTGATATTACCTTTATTGAAGATAATCTCACCGCTTTCATTATTCACTGCTTTACCGTCAATATCAAGAAATACTTTGCATTTTACCCTGACGCCGGCAAGCTTTTCAAGCTTCTTGTCATCGGTTTTAAGTGCTACAAGAGCCGGCATCTGCTTTGAAATATGATGTCCGAGCTCCTTGATTTTTTTATTGAGGTTACCGTCACTTCCATGTATCGGAGATGCTTTACCTCCTACGGCAATCAGCAGTTTGTCGGATATATAGCGGCCTAAATCAGTATATACTTCAAAGGAATTGTTTTTATTTTTGATATCGAGGGCCTTCTCATTTGTAATCAGCTTGATATTCAGTTGTTTTGCTTCGCAGATAAGAGCCTCGGCTACAGAAAGTGCCTGCTCCGAATTGGGATATACATAATCTCCTATTGTTTTGGCAGGTACACCCAGTTTGTCAAAGAATTCAATCAAGGCTTTGTTATCAAAACCTTTAATTATTTTGAGGGCTTTTTTAACGTCACCGGACCTTATAACATCACCCTTCCAGTTAAGGTTGGTGAAATTGCAGCGTCCGTTACCTGTCGCATAGATTTTACGACAGAGCTTTTCATTCTGCTCGATAACAGTAACTTCCATGCCATTTCCGGCAGCGGTGATCGCAGCCATCATACCGGCAGGTCCTGAACCTATTACTGTAAGTGTTTTTTTGTCTTTTGACATATTGACCTCGAAATACTATTAAGCTTTGAAAAGACCTATCTTTGAAAGCATGTTGACAAGTGTCCTGCCCTTAGGCATCTTAAGCATTTCCTCTTTTGTAACTCCTCCGAGTTTTATGAGGAAGAAGAAATATGACAGAACTGCAGCCATAAGAGCAATCATCGTACTGATAAAGTTTCCTGCAAACAAAGCAAAAACTTTATATATACCAAAGGTGATAGCACCCATAAGAAGAGATGAAGCACAGGGAATTACAAAGGTTCTTACAACCTCCTGTTTGTAATCTATAAGCTTTCCTATTGATCTCCAGTTAAGGATGCAGACTACAAGAGGGAAAATAACATTGCATATTACAAGGCTGTATGCTCCGAGATTCATGAACTTCAGCATGATTATCAAAAGCGGCACATGAATAGCAAGTGAAATCGCAGAATGGATTACCGGAAGCCTCATTTTATTGATACCCTGCAACACACCGTTTGTTACTGTTGATAAAGCAAAGAAAATAATGCATATGCCACCCATTCTTAACATCATGGTTGAGTCATGCCTGTTATCCCTGAATAACAAAAGCAATATCGGATGTGCAAGTACGCTCATTCCGACTGCGGAAGGAAAAGCAATTATCATGTTGAATTTCACAACGGAAGCAATCTTCTCCTTCAGTGCATCATAGCGGCCTACTACAAATTCTGCGATAAGGCTCGGTACAATTGCTGTTCCCATGGCACTTGCAACAGCAACGGGTACATTTGTAAGCAGCCTGTATTTATTTGAGTAAATACCCCACATCGTACTTCTCGTGACTTCATCAACAGTTTTTCCCTCGATTGCATTATAGATAACCGAATCAAGAGTACCGCTGATCTGATAAATGGTCTGCGATACAATTACCGGAATTGCTGTAAGAAGAAGCACTTTGCATATGTATTTATTGCTTTCTACTGTAGTAGAACGATCTTTGAGCCTCTTTTTCTTCATCAAAGGGCCGGCATAGGCATACATAAGTACAAGTGAAATAAAAGCTGCAAGCGCACCTGAAAAGGTTCCGAGTGTTCCACCGCCGGCGCCCCACGAAAGCTGGTTGTCACCTGTATTGGCCTTCATCAGAAGATATGCTGCAAGGATACTTACAACAGCATTTATTATCTGTTCAAAAACCTGGGAAATCGCGGTGGGAACCATGTTACCATAGCCCTGGAAATATCCTCGGATAACACCCATGACAGAAAATACAAAGATTGTAGGTGCAAGTATACGGAGCGGAATGATTACTCCCGGGCACTTGATGATCTTGGCATAGACCTCGGCAAATGCAATAAGAAGAAGGCTCATTACAGTTCCCACAATTGCAGAGAAAGCCATTGTGAAGGTAAATACCCTGTGACAGTTCTTATATTCCTTCTTTACAAGCCTTGCGGATACAAGCTTTGACACCGCAAGCGGCATACTGTAGGATGAAAGGATCAAGGCCAGATTGTATATTTCATAGGCATAGCCGTAATAGCCCATGGCAGTATCGCCGAGGACTCTAGTCAGAGGTATACGGTAAACAAGCCCGATAAGTCTTACGATTATCGAAGCCATTGCCAGTATCGATCCCTGGACCATTACGTTTTTGCGGAAATTTTCACTGTTACTCATTTATTTTTTATCTGTGGATCTTAAGTATATCCATTATCTTCCTTTGCATTTTCTCCATCTCTTCTCTTTCATTATCTTCCATATGGTCATAGCCGCAGAGATGAAGCATGGAATGTGCACATAGAAAACCGAGCTCGCGGGTAATCGAGTGCCCGTATTCTTCTGCCTGGCGGTTTGCGGTATCAAGGCTTATTACTATATCACCGAGAACAAGATCTTTGGTCTCCGGATCAAAAAGCCAGACATCATTTTCGGAAACCCCCGAAAAATCTCCCGGAGTCTCAAAATCAAGTGCCGGAAACGAAAGCACATCAGTAGCTTTGTCAATCTTACGCTCTGAAAGGTTGATCTCATGAATGCTTTCATCGTTTACAAGCAGGATGTTTACGCTGATCTCGTAGGGAATTTTTACATATTCGGCAGAAGCCTTTACAACTCTTGTGAAAAGATCTTCAAAGTCAAAATCCTGCATCAGTTCGGTTTCGTTTTCAATATATATATGCATATTCTTTAGTGTTTTTTATCTTTTCTGCTTTCAAAGCTCTCATACGCCTGGACAATCTTCTGTACCAGAGGATGTCTGACAACATCCTGGCTTGTCAGATATGAAAAGCCGATATCATTGATCTCTGATAATACTTTTATCGCAACGTCAAGACCTGAAACCTGTTCAGGTCCCAGATCTTTCTGAGTCATATCACCGGTAATTACAACCTTTGAACCGAAGCCGATACGTGTCAGAAACATTTTCATCTGCGCAGGCGTGGTGTTCTGAGCCTCATCAAGTATGATAAAAGCATTGTCTAATGTCCTGCCTCGCATATAAGCAAGGGGAGCAACTTCTATCAATCCTTTTTCCTGGTTCTTGATGAAAGAATCGGCACCCATTATCTGATAAAGTGCATCATATAACGGTCTCAGGTAAGGGTCAATCTTCTGTTGAAGGTCTCCGGGAAGGAAACCAAGCTTCTCTCCTGCCTCAATTGCCGGTCTGGTTAGGATTATTCTCTGCACATCATCATTCTTGAACGCAGTGATTGCCATTGCCATAGCAAGATAAGTCTTGCCTGTACCTGCGGGTCCGATACCGAAGGTGATCATCTTCTCGCGGATGTTGTCAACATACTTCTTCTGACCTACGGTCTTAGGCTTTACCGGCTTGCCATTTATTGTATGGCAGATCAGCTCATCATCAAGTTTAAGAAGCATTCCGGAATTATGTTCCTTGGTAAGTGACAGGCTGTAATTTACATTCTGTTCACTAATTACGTTACCGCGCTTTGAAAGATCGAGTAAGGAATTAATGCAGTCCGAAGCAAGCTTTACCGGACCTTCCTCTCCGACTATCTTCAGCTCATTCTCACGCTGTATAAGTGTGACATGAAGAGTTCTTTCGATAAGCTTGGCATGGGCATCATATTCACCGAATATATTTTTAATATGTTCACCTGAAATTCCGTTAATAGTTTCTATCAAGTTTAGCTCCTGTTTCATATGAAAAAAGCTGTCAGAAGCTGACAGCTTTATATTCACAATAATAGATGTTATTTGAACTTTCTCTTACGAGCAGCTTCAGACTTCTTCTTACGTCTTACGCTGGGCTTCTCGTAATGCTCTCTCTTGCGGATTTCCTGCTGGATACCGGCCTTTGCACAGTTTCTCTTGAAACGACGAAGTGCAGAATCGAGAGACTCGTTCTCTTTTACGATTACGCTTGACATCTAAATTTTTCCCTCCCCTCGGTAGTGGAATGAGTAGGTACGGCGGTAATCAGCCGTAAACGATATTATTATAACATAAAACCTTGATAAGTCAAGAGTATTTTATGTTGTTTATATAAAGAATTATTGAAGCTGGGACTTCATAATATCTTTTGCTTTATTTACAGCCTCATCGATTCCTGCAGGATTCTTTCCACCGGCCTGGGCCATGTTCGGTCTTCCGCCGCCGCCACCTCCGACGAGAGCTGCACATTCTTTGATCAGGTTTCCTGCATGTGCACCGGTCTTTACAGCACCGTCGCTTGCCATTGTAACAAGACTGACTTTACCGTCCTTAGCTGATGCAAGGAAAAGTACGCATTCACCAAGCTTTTCCTTAAAGCCGTCACCTAAGTTTCTGAGATCGTTCATGTCAAGCTCGGGAAGGCTTACTGCAAGAACCTTAATACCGTTAACATCCTCAGCCTGTGATACCACATCACCTGCGGATGAATTTGCAATCTTAGCCTTGAGCTTTTCATTCTCTGAATTAAGAGCCTTTATTTCATCATGCAATGCAGAAATCTTAGCCACAAGACCTTCCACATCGCATTTGGCAGCCTTTGCAGCCGCATTTACTGTATCCTCGAGCTTCTTATAGTAATCAAGGACTGCAGCGCCTGTAATGGCTTCGATTCTTCTTACACCGGCTGAAATACCAGCTTCGGAAAGAATCTTAAACGAGCCGATGACACCGGTATGCTTAACATGAGTACCACCGCAAAGCTCAACTGAATAGCCGCCCATGTCAACTACACGGACCTTCTCACCATATTTCTCATCAAACAGTGCCATAGCTCCGGTTTTTCTGGCTTCATCAAGGCTCATTACCTTGGTTTCTACAATATAGTCAGCGGCAATCGATTCATTGACAAGTCTTTCAACCTCGGCAAGCTCTTCCTTTGTCATTGCCTGGAAATGCGAGAAGTCAAAACGAAGCTTTTCAGCATTTACAAAAGAACCCTGCTGGTGAACATGGTCGCCGAGTACGGTACGGAGTGCCTTCTGAAGAAGGTGGGTTGCGGAATGGTTCTTGCAGATGAGGTTACGGTCGCTTTCATTGATAGTAAGCGTTACTCTGTCACCGACCTCAACGCTGCCCGACTCTACAAAGCCGACATGTCCGATTCTTCCGCCCTTGAGTTTCAGAACATCAACAACAACAAACTTGAAGCCTTCCTTCTCAATCACACCCTTATCGGCAGTCTGGCCGCCCATGGTTGCATAGAAAGGAGTCTGATCCACGATTATGGTTCCGTTCATGCCTTCGCTTAACGAACCTACAATTTCCTTTTCGGTCGTAAGCACGGAAATGTTTGAATCAAAGCTTACATTATCATAGCCGACAAATTCGGAAGTGATCTTTGTATCGATCTCATCATATACGGTAGCATCTGCACCCATATAGTTGGTTGTCTTTCTTGCCTTACGTGCAGTTTCTCTCTGAACCTCCATGCATGTCTTAAAGCCTTCCTCATCTACAGACATACCCTTATCTGCAAGAATCTCTGTAGTAAGGTCAAGCGGGAATCCGTAGGTATCATAAAGCTTGAAAGCATCCTCGCCCGAAAGAACCTTTTCATTCTTTGCGGAAAGTGCTGCTTCATAGTCTGCAAGGATTGCAAGACCCTGATCTATGGTCTTATTGAAGTTTTCTTCCTCAGTTGTAAGAACCTTAAGGATATAGGTCTTCTTTTCCTCAAGCTCGGGATAGCCGTCCTTTGCTTCATTGATTACGGTCTCTGCAAGCTTCGCAAGGAAAAGTCCGTTGATTCCGAGCAGCCTTCCGTGTCTTGCGGCACGGCGGAGAAGCCTTCTCATTACATAGCCACGGCCTTCGTTTGAAGGAAGGATTCCGTCGCTTGCCATGAAGGTAACGGAACGTATATGGTCGGTGATAAGACGTATGCTTACATCCTTCTTTGCGTCGGTCTGGTAGGTAGCGCCGCAAAGTGCACAAACTGCATCACGGATAGCCTTCATTGTATCAATATCAAATACCGAATCTACATCCTGGCATACTACTGCAAGTCTTTCAAGACCCATACCGGTATCAATGTTCTTGTTTGCAAGTTCGGTATAGCCGCCCTTGCCGTCGCCGTCAAACTGGGTAAATACGTTGTTCCATACTTCCATGTAACGGTCACAGTCACAGCCTACCTTGCAGTCCGGCTTTCCGCATCCGTACTTCTCACCACGGTCATAGTAAATCTCCGAACAGGGACCGCAGGGACCTGCACCATGCTCCCAGAAATTGTCTTCTTTTCCAAAGCGGAAAATTCTGTCGGCAGGAATACCCTCCTGCTTGTTCCAGATGTCAAAAGCCTCATCATCATCAAGGTAGATTGAAGGATAAAGCCTGTCGGGATCAAGACCTATCACTTTGGTAAGGAATTCCCATGACCATGCGATTGCTTCTTTCTTGAAGTAATCGCCAAATGAGAAGTTGCCGAGCATTTCGAAGAAGGTAAGATGTCTTGCTGTTTTACCTACGTTCTCGATATCGCCTGTTCTGATACATTTCTGGCAGGTAGTCACTCTTCTTCTCGGAGGAATTTCCTGACCGGTAAAGTAAGGCTTTAAGGGAGCCATTCCGGCATTGATAAGAAGTAAGCTCTTGTCGTTTTTAGGAACAAGAGAAAAACTGTTCATTTTTAAATGTCCTTTGCTTTCGAAGAATTCAAGATACATTCTTCTTAATTCATTTTCACCGTAGAATTTCATATATCTCCTTCTGCAGCAAAAGCTGCGTGCAATATTTTTCCACAAACAGAGTTATTATACATCAAGTATTATCAAATATCAAGTGTTTTCGGATTGTACAAATATAAAAAGAATGAATTCAAAAGAAAAGAACTTATTTTTTTATCATTTTCAATTTTTTCTTCATGTTTTTTAAAACTTCATTTTGCTTGGGTTTAACATCCGCACCTATTGTGTCAATACCCGTAACATCAAACTTGTCACTGTTATTTTTTTTGCTTAGATCCTGTTGTTTTTTAACATTTTCTTTCCTCTCTTGACTGGAGGTATAAGGATCCCTGGTATAAAGATTCGTTGACTTATAAATATTAGCAGCCTCCATATCATAAGCCTCAAGGCCTTTTGCATTATTTTCAAGCTTATCAAGCTTATCGGAAAAACGCATAAGATTATCTCTGGTCTTTATCGCTTTAATGATGGTTTTTATTTCGCTGTCCTGTTCAAGTGCTTTCTTCTGTGCAACAGAATCACTGAGCATTACTTTATAATCGGATAATTTAAGACCTATCTCAGTAAGTTTGGTCTGATATTGGGCAGTTTCTTCGGGAGATGGTGCATTTTCTCCGGTTTCATTTAGCATTTTTGCATATTTCGAAAGCTGCTCTTTAAGCTTTGCATTTTCCTGTTCAAAGAATTTTACTTCTGCTTTGGCGGTCTCGTACTTTTCGTACTTATCTGAGAGAGTTTCGGTCTTGCCTTTTCCTGAACTGATAAGGTCAGCACTTTCTTTTTCCATTTCATTTCTGAGCTTAGTATAGGAATTAAGTGCTGATGACAATTCAGGCAGTGTCTGGCTGATTTCATTCATCCTGTCTTCATAGCGTTTTATAGCCTCGGCATCAGGGTGTGATTTTGCATTTTCGTTTCCCCACTGTTTTCCAAGCTCCATCAACTCTTCGTTATTCTTCTTTATACTATCCTCATATAACTTAATATCGTTATTAAGCTTTCTGTACTGCTGATATTTTTCTTTTGAGCTGAAGAACATTGACGCAAGGCTTTTATTTGATGCTTCATCGATAAATTTCTCGGTAGCTTCAAGTGCCTTTCGTGTATCTTCCTTCAGTTTTGCAAAGGAATCAACGGTTTTATAATAATGGTAATCATGATTTTTATTTAATTTGTTTAACTTACTATCATAGCTTTTAATGAGCATCATATCCGGAACGGCGTTACACGAAGCTGTAAAGTTATTTAAAGCATTCTTCATTTCGTTTAAAGAAGCAGACTCGGGAGCGTCAATCTGATCATTCATTTCCTTTAACTGCTTTACATCACCTATCATGCCGTAATATGAACCGACAATATCAAGAGCATTGTTTCTGACTTCTTTTGAAGCGTTATCGTATGTAAACAACATGCCGTTGATTTTGTTGGATTCGTTAATCATTTTTCCGAAAATATTGTTGGCTTTATTATTACTTTTATTTGTTGCAAGCTGTTCATTTACCAAAAGCTTATCCAAATCCTCATCGGGTACTATTCTCGGAACATTGGGGTTTATATAGGTCGGATCGGTACCCTTATAAATTTCCTCAAACTTTACAAGCTTCTCCTGGACATCCTTGATTCTTTTAACGGTTTTATCAATTTCATACTTGTTAACTCCGTAACCTTGCATGAGAACAGCAAGTACCTCGGGATTGGCATTTTTTACCGCATCTGCCATTGATTTGGGTATAACTCGAAGATCGGAAAGTGCTACGAAGTTCTGTTTTGTATCATTTAAATTTCCTTTTGCACCGAAACTGTTGTCATTGTCAATACCCTGAACGCCGATAATCTTTCCGTTTTCATCGAACTTAAGGAAGAAATTAGCGGAATGCCTGTCGGTGTAACCGATAAGATAATCAAGGAACTGAAGTGATGCTACGCTCTTTACAAGTCCTTTTGCGTCAACATAGCTGAAGCCGTTACGTTTATTTGCCGGATTTTCTAAGTCAGGAGAAGATGGATCCACTCCGGTGGCAGGCATCATCATGGTGCCCTTTAAAGTCACATTCTTTCCGTCCTTTGTTGTTTTTATCTTCATTTTTTCCGCATATGCAATTACATCCGAACAGCCGAAATAATCGGCAAAAGCACTTGCAAGCGCATTTCTCTGAGACATATCGGAATAGTGATCGATGGCACCGTCAACCCTTAAGGTATAAGCATTCAGTTCCTTCATATAGGAAGTGGCAGTTTCAAGAAAAGCATATTTCTTTTCGGCAGTATCAAGTTCATCATAAATCTTTAAATATTTTTCGAATTGTTTATCATATACGGCCTTAAAAGTTTTATCGCTATTAATAAAATGTGCATAATTGTTTTTATTAAAATAATCATCAAAATTTTCGGCGGTTATTTTAATGTTTCTTCCGTTTTTAGTAACGCTCTTAACATGTTTCTGCAGAATATTTTTCATGAGTTTCTGACTGATTTCATTAAATATCATATCAATTGAATTATCCAGATCGAGATCTGTCCCGTAACGATCGGGAGAAACAACTAAATAATAATCCGCAGAAGTTTTTTCGAGGGATAAAAACACAGTATGATCAATTTTTTTCATTAAATCGGCGGCACCCGGATACTTTTCGCAGATGCCTTCAAGATTTTTTTCATGTTTTTCTTTAAAATATTCATTCCTGTTTGTTGTGATGGGAGCGTTTTTTTCAGGTGTAAAGAAACCTATGCAGCTATCGCCTTTCTTTTTGCCTTCGATAGGTTCGTCATCGAGGGAAAAATTAATCTTATATCTTGTACTGTTGCTAGCACCGACACTTGAAAGCTTGGACATTTCATCTTCACTAAGGTTGATAGTCCTTGTTCTCGAGTTCTCAAAGAACTCTTCGATAGTATAGGTGTTGTCGTCCATATACTTTTCGGCATTATTAGCGGGTTTTTCTTTTTCAGCCTTTTCTACCTTTCTTTTATACCTGATAAGCGCAGCATAATCCTTGGAAAAGCGTTTGTTCATTTTTTTGAACATTTTTGCTTCATTGGAGTCTTCATTCAAGGTATCATATTTCCCCTTAAGCTGAACGCCGAGCTGTTCATATAATCCCAAAAGCTTATCAACAGTTGTAAGAGTAAGCTTTTCTTTTGTTTCATTTAGACGATCTATCTCAGCAACCAGCTGACTGGCTGCATCGCTGCCTTTGATTGTAAAATACTGTTCGCTTCTTTTTTCTACTTTTTTCTTGGTGTCCGGCATGATAATTCTCCTTTCGGAATTTTATTTTTGTTATCTGACAATATATTAACACTGAATGTGCACCAAAAATGCACCAATAATATTTTTTTTATAAAAAATCAAAAATAAAAAAAGCACTCCTTTAAGGAGTGCCTAAACAGCTCGTAGGGGAATCGAACCCCTGTTTTCGCCGTGAGAGGGCGACGTCTTAACCGCTTGACCAACGAGCCATATGCTTTGTTTTCTTTCGTCAACAAAGCATATATTACTATAACATCATCATAATGTCAAGTTTTTTTTGAAAAAAGTTATTCTGCTTTTTTCTTAATGCAAAAGCTGCACCGGATGCCGAAGCAAGCATCAGTATGATGCCTTTATCCGAACAGATCAAAAAGTGATAGCTGTTCATCCTCCGGCAATCCGTCAAGAATACCGTACTTCGTCATCGTATCGATTACCGACTGAGGAATCTTTCCTCTGTTCTTATAATCGTTTCTGGAGACAAAAGGTGCTTTTTTCGCTTCTTCTTCTGCCAAGACCGCAGCCTTTTCTCCCATACCATTTATGGTCTGCAGGCTCGGCATAAGCTTTCCGTCCTTGATTTTGAAACGGTTTGCTTTGGCTTCGTAGATGTTGATAGGAGTAAATTCAAAACCTCTTGCATACATTTCACGCACGCAAAAGGAATCGTCATACATTGCCTCTTCCTTCTGGGAAGCGGTTTTATTGTTGATCTTTTCCTTTGTTTTATCCATCCAGTCCTGAAGCTTGTCAAGTCCCTGAGCCATGACTTCATAGTCAAAATCCTTTGCGCGTATCGAAAAATATGCGGCATAATATGCAAGAGGATGATACACCTTGCAATATGCTATTCTGAAAGCCATCATGACATAGGCACAGGCATGCGCCTTAGGGAACATATACTTTATCATTTTACAGGACCAGATGTACCAGTCGGGTATGTTGTTTGCCTTCATAACTTCTTCCATTTCGGGCTGAAGGCCTTTTCCCTTACGTACGCTTTCCATGATCTTGAAGGATTTTCCTGCTTCTATTCCTTTAAGTATCAGGAAGGTCATTATATCATCTCTTGTACAGATTGCCGTCTGAAGCTCGCATTTGCCTTCCTTTATCAGGGTCTGGGCGTTGTTGGTCCAGACGTCGGTTCCGTGCGACAGGCCGGAAATCCTTATCATATCCGAAAAGCTCTTCGGTTTACATTCCCTGAGCATGTTCATAACAAAGTTGGTTCCAAGCTCCGGAAGTCCAAGGGAACCGAGGTCCGTTCCGATCTGTTCGGGCTTGACACCCAGTGCTTCGCAGCTGTTAAACAGCGAAATTACCTTTGCATCGTCCATAGGCCAGGTTTTTGCGTCCTCACCGGTAAGATCCTCAAGAAAACGTATCATGGTCGGATCATCGTGTCCGAGTATATCGAGCTTGAGCAGGTTATGGTCTATCGAATGGTAATCGAAATGTGTAGTGATTATGTCCGATTCCATATCGTTTGCAGGATGCTGAACCGGTGTGAAGGTATAGATTTTCTCACCGTGAGGCAGCACTACGATACCTCCGGGATGCTGACCTGTGGTCCTTCTGACACCCACACAGCCTTTTACCAGACGGTTTATCTCGGCAACGCGCTTCTCGATACCTTTTTCTTCGTAATATTTTTTAATGAAACCAAAGGCGGTTTTTTCGGCCAGCGTGCCTATTGTACCGGCTTTAAAGGTATGGCCCTCTCCGAAAATGACTTCGGTATAGGCATGTGCCTTTGACTGGTATTCACCGGAGAAGTTAAGGTCGATATCAGGCTCTTTGTCGCCGTTAAAGCCGAGGAAGGTCTCAAAAGGAATATTCTGACCGTCACGGCAAAGACGGTGTCCGCACTTCGGACAATTCATGTCCGGAAGGTCATAGCCGGAAAGCTGGTTTTCGAGAGCATTTTTAATTATGTCCGAATCAAAATCGGTGTAATGGCACTCCGGACAGTAATAATGCGGCGGCAGCGGGTTAACCTCTGTTATGCTCGACATTGTTGCAACAAAGGAAGAACCTACGGATCCACGCGAGCCTACCAGATAACCGTCGTCATTTGATTTTTTAACAAGCTTCTGGGCTATGATGTACATAACCGAATAACCGTTGGATATGATCGAATTAAGCTCTTTGTCAAGCCTGTTCTTAACGATATCCGGCAGCGGATCTCCGTACATTGACATTGCTTTTTTGTAACACATGTCACGAAGATCGTTATCGGAATTCTCGATTACAGGAGGACATTTATCGGGGCGTACAGGTGCGATCTTCTCAATCATATCATTGATAAGATTGGTATTGGTCACCGCCACCTCAAAGGCTTTTTCAGGTCCTAAATAATAAAGCTCCGCAAGCATCTCCTCAGTTGTCCTGAAGAAAAGCGGAGGCTGCAGATCTGCATCCGAGAAGCCCTTTCCTGCCATGATTATACGCCTGTATATTTCATCCTCAGGATCAAGGAAATGGACGTCACAGGTGGCAACGCAAAGCTTGTGGTGTTTGTCGGCAAGCTCAACGATTTTTTTGTTTAAAGCCTGAAGATCCTTTTCATCCTTGATCTCCGGATATTTTTCCTTGTCTCTTACAAGGAAATAGTTATTGTAAATGGGCTGTATTTCATAATAATCGTAAAGCTTTGAAATGTGCTCTATGTACTCTTCGCTTTCTTTATTAAGAATTGCCCTGAAAAGTTCTCCGGCTTCACAGGCGGAACCGATGATTATGCCTTCGCGATTCTTTAAAAGCTCGGATTTCGGAACCTTCGGACGTCTGGAAAAATATATAAGGTGCGAATCGGAAACAAGCTTATAAAGATTTGCACGGCCGAGATCGTTTTTGCAGAGGAAAATAATATGATAATATTTTCTTCCTCTTATTTCCCTTACATAGCTTTCCTCGTCAAGTACGCAATTGCCGTTTTCATCAAAAAGATCGTCATCATTTACAAGATAGCCTTCGCATCCGTAAATAATCTTGAAATCCTTGAATCTGGCTTTTTCCTCATCGCTTAATTTCTTCGGGTCTATGGCATGCGAAGCTTCGGTAAATGCCTGAACTACACCGTGATCTGTAATCGCAACCGCAGGATGTCCCCATTCAAAAGCACGTTTAACAAAGGCTTTGACATCAGTAACGGCATCCATGTCGCTCATCTGGGTATGGGCATGAAGCTCGATTCTCTTTATTTCAGCATTATCCATGCGCTTTTCACGGAAAT
>JAFRWN010000039.1 GCA_017437965.1 Lachnospiraceae bacterium | reverse complement strand
GGTTCGGCAACGCGTGAGGTGTTGTCAAACAATCCGTACAGGCTCGCTGAGGACATCAAGGGGCTTGGTTTCAAATATGCCGATGAGCTGGCAAGGCGCATGGGCTTTGATGACAGTTCGGACTACAGACTGAGAGCCGGAATATTGTATACGATGAACCAGGGCTGTTCTTCGGGTCACAGCTATCTGCCTGAGGAGGTGCTTTTCCGCCATGCGCGCGAGTATCTTTCGGGCGGTTCGGACGATGTCTTTTCGAATATTGTTGACGAGCTTGCGATGGACAGAAAGCTTGTTGTAAAGAATGATATTATTGATGGAAATATTGTAAGAAAAATATATCTTGCACCGTATTATTATTGTGAACTGAACATTGCAAGGCAGCTTATCGATCTGAACGTGAAGGATGACATTTCGGAACGTGAGGCTGAGATGAAGCTACAGCGGGTGGAGAAGAAGCTTTCTCTTTCGCTTGAGGAACTGCAGAGGAAGGCAGTTCTTGCTGCGATAAACAATGCTCTTTTGATAATTACGGGCGGTCCGGGAACCGGAAAGACGACAATAATCAAGGCCCTGATCGAACTGTTCCACGAGGACGGACTAAATGTGCTTCTGGCTGCTCCGACGGGAAGAGCTGCAAAGAGGATGAGTGAAGCAACGGGTGAGGACGCGAGAACCATACACCGTATGCTTGAATTCATGCCGGGTTCGGACGATCCGGGCGATAATTCGAAGCTAGGTTTCCAGAAAAACGAACTGGATCCGCTCGAGGCCGATGTTATTATTGTCGACGAGGCTTCGATGATAGATATGCATCTGATGAATGCACTTCTGAAGGCGGTAACAGTCGGTACGAGGTTGATTTTTTCAGGTGATGCTAGGCAGCTGCCGAGTGTGGGACCGGGAAATGTGCTGGATGACATGATAGCAAGCGGAGCGTTCAATGTTGTAAGGCTTAACAAGATTTTCCGTCAGGCCGAGGAAAGCGATATAATTGTCAACGCGCATAAGATAGATGCGGGAGAGAAGCCTGCTTTTGACAACAAGAGCAAGGATTTCTTTTTCATGGGCAGAAGCCTGAATGCCCAGGTTGTGGATACCGTAATTTCGCTTGTGAAGGAAAAGCTTCCGGGCTATGTCCATGCGAAGCCCTATGATATACAAGTGCTTACCCCGATGAAAAACGGAGATCTCGGAATCGAAAGCCTTAACAAAAAGCTACAGGAGGCACTCAATCCTCCTGCACCTGACAAACGTGAAAAAGAATATGGTGACGTGATCTTCCGTGAGGGAGATAAGGTCATGCAGATAAAGAATGACTACAAGCTTGAGTGGAGCATGTGCAATAAATATGGCATTGCCTACGACGGCGGAAGCGGGATTTTTAACGGCGATCTCGGTGTGATAAAGGAAATCAATACTTTTGCTGAGCTGATGAAGGTTGTGTTCGACGAGGATAAGGAGGTCGAGTATTCATTTTCGATACTTGACGAGCTGAAGCATGCCTATGCAACGACGGTTCATAAATCCCAGGGAAGTGAATATCCGGCTGTTGTGATTCCGCTGCTTGGCGGACCGAGGCAACTTCTTAACCGGAATCTTTTATATACGGCGGTTACAAGGGCTGCGAAATGCGTTGTGATAGTCGGAAATAAAAATGTTGTCTATGATATGATCGATAATGAGAGTGAATACAGACGCTTTACAGGTTTATGTGAGGAGATAAAAAATGTTTACAAAGCTTCTGTTTCCACCGGTCTGCCCGCTCTGTGACAAGGTGGTAAAGATAGACGAAGAGGGAAAACTCTGCAGAAATTGTACGGGAAGGGCGCGTCCTTTTACGGGGCCTGCCTGTCTTAAATGCGGAAAGCTTCTTACGGACGATGAAGAGGCTTACTGCGGAAACTGCAGGAAAAACAGTTTTCATTTCAGAAAATGTCACATTACCTTTCTTTACGAGGATGAGGTAAGGGACATGCTCGTCAAATTCAAGTACAAGAACCGGAAGGACATGGCCCGGTTCTTCGCAAATGAAAGTCTTGGAAGATTTAAAGAAGTTCTTGGAAAAGCCGGCATAGATGCGGTTGTTCCGATACCGATACATAAGAAAAGAATGAAGAAAAGAGGGTACAATCAGGCAGCGGAGTTCGGAAAGCTGATCGCCCAAGAACTTGGTGTGCCCTGTCTTACGGAGCTTTTGAAACGAACCAGGCAGACAGCTGCCCAGAAGGAACTCGGAGCGGTTGTAAGGCTTATGAACCTGATGGATGCCTTTGAGGTAGATAAGACCTGGCTTTTACGCGTAAGAGAGGCGGGAATAAAAAAGCTGCTGCTTGTGGACGATATTTTTACCACAGGCAGCACGCTTGAATGTGCAAGTATTAAACTGACGGAATGCGGTTTCCCGGAACCGGACTGTTTATCTATCAGCGGAACGAGAGGTATAGGTTAAACTTCGCTGTCATCCCCGGCATCGCTTATGCCTTTTTCGGAAATGGTGATTTTTCTCGCTTTATAAAGGGCACCGATAGCACGTTTGAAGGCTGCTTTTGAAAGCCCGAACCTTGCTTTGATATCCTCAGGTGAGCTTTTGTCATGGAAGGGGAGAAAGCCACCGGCAGAACGGAGGGTAAGATAAACAAGCCTTGCGTCTGCATCCATCTGTACTGCGGTTTTTTCGCGGGCTGAAAGTGTCAGCTTTCCGTCCTCCGTCTTTTTTACAACACGGCAGGAGATTTTTGCGCCGATAGGAATGGGATGGAAGAGTTCGTTCTTCGGAATCAGGGCGGAATATCTGTCGTCTACGGCAACAAAGGTACCGAAATTTCCGCTGACCTCATAGACCGTGCCGTTTACCCTGTCATCCTTTTCATAGGGCGCACCTGTTTCAAGATAGTGATAAATCTTCATGGTCGCGCAAAGCCTGTCGGATTTGTCGGTGTACAATGCAACAAGTACTTCTTCACCGGCTTCAAGCTTTTTTGTCTGCTCTTTGAAGGGCAGGAACAGGTCTTTGGGCATGCCCCAGTCGAGAAAAGCACCGATTTTGGTGATTTCTTTTACTTTAAGCCTTGCGACTTTTGACAAAGTGATTAATGGAGTGTCGGTAGTTGCAACAGGTCTGTCCTCGGAATCTTTGTAAACAAAGACTTCGACTGTGTCTCCTACTTTTATTTTTTTTGCCTGAAGCTTCGGGAGAAGGACGGATTCGATTTTGCCGGTAGCGTTTCCGGAAGGTTCGGTCTCATCGATAAGGTAGAGGCCGTGGTCACTTGCCCTGTCTGCCTTAAGCTTTTGTATTTTTCCTAATTCTATCATATATTTCTCTTTTCTTTGCGGTAAGAACTTTTTCGGTGTGCAATGCACATGCTTAGTTTATCATAATTTTACCGAAATTGAAAGGTTTTATTTGACCTTGGCGGACAAATATGTTATATTATTTGTGTTCTACTATTGTAGGATTATTATTATGCTTGAATTCGGAGGCTCTTAATGAAAGACAGGGAAGAGGCATATGCCGGCAGTCTGTTTACCTATACCATATTATTTCTGGTTTTTACGGCGATGATCGGTCTGCAGAAAACTATCTCAAAACTCATAGGAACCGACGACTATCTTTTCAAGGTGATCTATTCCCAGGTGATTTTTCTTATCTCGATTGTAATTTATCTTTACCTGGTGCGCAAAAAGCTTCATGCATATGACTCGCTCAGTGCTTTTGGTGAGGTTATTGAGAGGACAAGGCTAAAGAAAACAGGGGCATTTAACATTATATTGAGCTTTATTGCCGGAATCGGTTTTTTGCCTTTTTTATATCTTGTAAACGATCTTTCGCTTCTTTCCGTAAAGGATGTGACAAGCGATCAGGTTGCCGATGCATCATCTAAATATCCTATGTTTGTACTGTTTTTTGCTGTTGCCCTGTTTGCTCCGCTGGTTGAGGAAATAAGCTACAGAGGGATATATTTCGGAGTGTACAAAAAGCGGTCGAAGATGGGGGCGGCGCTTCTTACTGCCGTAATGTTCGGGCTCATGCACTCAAACCTGAACCAGTTTGCCTATGCCGTGACCGCAGGCTTTGTGTTTGCGATGTTTTCGTATGCCGGAAACAGCATCATATGCTCGTTGATAATGCATGTGACTGTAAACGGCAGCTCGGTCATATCAACATATTATCCTTCGTTTTTTATAAATAAATTATTGATGGTGGAAAAAATGAAGCTCGGAACCATACTTTCGAAGCTTCTGCTTCTGTCTGTGGTCGGACTCTTCATAACAGCCCTTTGCTTTTGGCTGATGAGCAAAAACAAAATACAAGAGACAAACAATTCAGACACAAATCAAAATGAAAAAATGAAGCCCGAGCCGATGCTTATTTTCGGAATGGTGATAATGCTGGTCAATATGATAGCGAATGAGTTTGCAAAATAGGGCGAAATACGTTCTACGATGGTAGTTTTACTCAAATATTTCAAAATTCAAACAAATTTTCACGTCCGGAAATACGTGAAAAATCCAACTATTGCTGTAGAATTTTTTGAGCTTCGAAAGACCTGAAAAAGAAAAAAATTAAGAATAGTCTGAAAAATCTGTCTTTTACCCTTTTGTATATGCTACAAAACAGTAAATATTAGAACTTTAATTTTTTTGTCTCCGGTACTTGACAAAATGCACCAAAGTGTATCCAACCCCATACTTATACCAAGCTTTTTGGTGGATTATTCAAAAAAATGGGGATAAAATTTGTTGGTCCAAGATTTATCCACAGGCAAAATGCTAGGTTTCATCAACCAAAACGGCTTATTAACCACTTTATCCACTTTATCCACACCCCCTAAACACAACTGTAGAAAGACACAATTCTGTACCTGTCTAATTTGGCCCACAAAATGGCCTGAAAATCGAAAGTGCTTTGAGTTGTGGGCAATTCGAAAACTATTTGTTATAATGTATAGACAATAACCCAGGCGTTAAAAATAAAGCAGCTAAAAATCCCATATATAGATAGCAACAGGAGGGGTAAAGACTGACAAAATAGCATAAAAAATGCGGAAACGATACAATTTTTTTGAGTTTTCTACTGTTTCTGGCTTCCGGAAGCCTGGAAAAAGTAAAAATGAAGAACGGTCAGAATGTAAATGCCCGAAAATATGGCAAAATATCAATAAAAAGTTTTAAGAAATCATTTATTTCGTTCAAAAAATAAACTGTTTCCTTTACATAAAAGAAGCTTTATGGTAAAATATCTTTCGTATGCGTCGTTAATGAGGCATAAAAATCTTTTCCGGAGGAAAGAAATGGGTTTAATTGAAAAAATATTTGGTACACACAGTGAGCATGAATTAAAGAGGATTGCTCCTATTGTCGATAAAATAATGGCTCTTGATGAGACAATGCAGAAATTGTCTGATGAAGAGCTGAAAGCACAGACTCCTAAATTCAAGGAGAGGCTTGAAAAAGGAGAGACACTTGATGACATTCTCCCCGAGGCCTATGCAACCGTCCGTGAGGCAGCATTCAGGGTTCTCGGCCAGAAAGCCTACAAGGTACAGCTGATGGGTGGTGTAATTCTCCACCAGGGCCGTATCGCAGAAATGAAAACAGGTGAAGGTAAGACCCTTACCTCAACCTTCCCGGTTTACCTCAATGCACTTTCGGGAAAGGGCGTTCATGTCGTAACCGTTAACGACTACCTTGCAAAACGAGACAGCGAGTGGATGGGTGAAGTTCACCGTTTCTTAGGACTTACCGTCGGAGTAATCCTTAACCAGATGGAAAATGATGAAAGACGTGTCGCATATGCATGCGATATCACATACGGAACAAACAACGAGCTTGGTTTCGACTACCTCCGTGATAACATGGTAATCTATAAAGAAAAGCTTGTTCAGCGCGGCCTTCCTTTTGCTGTTATCGATGAGGTCGACTCGGTTCTTATCGATGAGGCAAGAACCCCTCTGATCATTTCAGGCCAGAGCGGAAAGTCCACCAAGCTTTATGAGGTCTGCGATATACTTGCAAGGCAGTTGAAGAAGGGTACTGCAACCGAGCTTACCAAGATGGACATGATCATGGGCAACGAAGTTCAGGAAACAGGCGATTTCGTTGTGGATGAGAAGGAAAAGAGCGTAAACCTTACCGAAGAGGGTGTAAGAAAGGTAGAAAACTTCTTCAAGATCGAAAACCTTGCAGATCCCGAAAACCTTGACATCCAGCATCATATCATACTTGCACTCCGTGCACATAACCTTATGTTCAAGGATCAGGACTATGTCGTTAACGAGGACGAAATCCTCATTGTCGATGACTTTACCGGACGTATCATGCCGGGCCGCCGTTATTCCGACGGTCTCCATCAGGCAATAGAGGCAAAGGAACATGTAAAAGTAAAGAGGGAGAGCAAGACCCTTGCAACCATTACCTTCCAGAACTTCTTCAATAAATATGAAAAGAAGTGTGGTATGACAGGTACCGCTCTTACAGAGGAAAAGGAATTCCGTGAGATCTACGGAATGGACGTTATCGAGGTTCCGACCAACAAGCCGGTTCAGCGTAAAGACTATGATGACGCAGTTTACCGTACAAAGAAGGAAAAGCTCAATGCGATAGTTGAGCATGTAAAAGAGGCACATGACAGAAACCAGCCCGTGCTTGTCGGTACCGTAACGATTGAGTCCAGTGAGGAAATTTCCCTTCTATTAAGAAAAGTAGGTATTCCTCATCAGGTGCTGAATGCAAAATATCATGAAATGGAAGCTGAGATAATCGCAAGAGCCGGTGAACTCGGTGCAGTAACGATCGCAACGAACATGGCAGGCCGTGGTACCGATATCAAGCTTGCTGAGGGCGTAACAGAGCTCGGCGGTCTTAAGATCATCGGTACTGAGCGTCATGAGTCCAGACGCATCGACAACCAGCTGCGTGGCCGTGCAGGACGTCAGGGCGATCCCGGTGAATCACGTTTCTATATTTCACTTGAAGACGATCTGATGAGACTCTTCGGTTCCGAAAGAATGATGGGAATCTTCAAGACCTTAGGTATCACTGACGGTCAGGAAATCCACCATAAGATGCTTTCATCGGTAATCGAGAAGGCACAGAAGAAGATAGAAGACAATAACTTCGGTATACGTAAAAACCTGCTCGAATATGATATGGTAAACAACGAGCAGCGTGAGATCATATATGAGGAAAGAAGAAGAGTGCTTGACGGCGAAAGCATGCGCGAGCCCATCCTCAAGATGCTCCGTGAAATTATCGAAAGAACAATTGATACACATATCGGCGAGGACCAGAATCCTGAGGAATGGGATATTGCAGAGGTAAACAGCAAGCTTCTCAACATCTTCCCGAAACTTGAGTTCAGACCCGACAAGGAATATCTTGAGCATGCAACCAAGAAGAGTGTAAAGGAAGACCTGATTGAAAAGGCTCTTAAGCAGTACGCTGAGCAGGAGGCTCAGTTCCCCGAGGCAGAACAGTTCAGGGAGGCAGAGCGTGTAATACTCCTCAAGGCTATCGATACACGTTGGATGCAGCACATCGATGATATGGACCAGCTCCGTCAGGGTATCGGCCTTCAGGCACTCGGACAGCGTGATCCCGCACAGGAATATAAGATCCAGGGCTTCGACATGTTCGAGGAAATGACCCAGGGCATCGCTGAAGATACAGTAAAGATGATCATGCACATTACCGTAAAGCAGGAGGTTAAGCGTGAGGAAGTCGCTAAGGTAACCGGTACAAACCGCGAGGACAATACCGTAAGCCGTACCGTAAAGAGAAGCGACAAGAAGATCATGCCGAACGATCCCTGCCCTTGCGGAAGCGGCAAGAAATATAAATTCTGTCACGGCAGAAAGTAATAACAGGTGTAAATATGGTAGAACTCGACCAGATCAAATTCTCCCTGCGCGGCTATGAGGACAAGCTGTCCGAAATGGAGCGTGGGCTTAGGATAAACGAAAAACTTAACCGCATCGAAGAGCTTGAACGTAACATGGAAGAGCCTGATTTCTGGGATGATGCCCAGAAATCTGCTGCGAAGGTGCAGGAATTAAAGAACCTCAAGGACTCGGTAGAGACCATCAAGGCTTTAAAACAGTCAAAAGAGGACATCCTGACACTTATCGACATGGCTGACGAAGAAAACGATGAGTCCATGATACCTGAGGTTCAGGATGAATTCGCAGCATTTGAGGAAAAATATGAGTCACTGCGCCTTGAGACCCTGCTTTCAGGCGAGTTTGACCATATGAATGCCATCGTGCGCTTAAATGCCGGTGCCGGCGGTACCGAAAGCAATGACTGGGCGAGCATGCTCTACCGCATGTACACACGCTGGGTGCAGAAAAAAGGATTTACAATGGAGGAACTGGACTTCCTTGACGGCGATGAGGCCGGGATCAAGTCCGTTACCTTCCAGGTCAATGGCATGAATGCCTATGGTTACCTCAAGAGCGAGCACGGTGTTCACCGCCTTGTGCGCCTTTCTCCCTTCAATGCCCAGAACAAGCGCCAGACCTCATTTGTGTCCTGCGACGTAATGCCTGTGCTTGACAAAGAGGTTGAGGTTGACATTAATCCCGACGATCTGCGTATCGATACCTACCGTTCATCAGGTGCAGGCGGTCAGCATATCAACAAGACAAGCTCCGCGATCCGTATCACCCACCTTCCGACCGGAATCGTGGTACAGTGCCAGAATGAGCGTTCGCAGTTCCAGAACAAGGACAAGGCTTTTGAAATGCTCCGTGCAAAACTGTACATGTTGAAGCAGCAGGAGCAGGCCGACTATGCGGCAGGCATCCGCGGCGAAGTAAAAGACATCAATTTCGGTTCACAGATACGTTCCTATGTGCTCCAGCCTTACACTATGGTAAAGGATCTTCGTACCGGCTGTGAGAGCGGAAATGCCCAGGCTGTGCTGGACGGAGCACTTGATCCCTTCATGAATGCCTATCTTTCATGGCTTTCAAACGGAGGCAAACCTGTAGGAGGAGATATTGACTGATCATTTTATCCTGCATTCTGAATATGCACCGACGGGCGACCAGCCCGAAGCGATAGATGCGCTTGTAAAAGGTTTTGAGGAAGGTAACCAGTTCCAGACTCTTCTCGGTGTAACGGGCTCGGGCAAGACCTTCACGATGGCGAACATAATCGAAAGGCTCAACCGCCCGACGCTTGTGATCGCCCATAACAAGACCCTTGCGGCCCAGCTTTACGGTGAATTCAAGGAATTTTTCCCCGAAAACGCTGTGGAATATTTTGTTTCCTACTATGATTATTATCAGCCGGAGGCCTATGTGCCCTCGACCGATACCTATATTGAAAAAGACTCAGACATCAATGACGAGATAGACAGACTTCGCCATTCGGCCACGGCATCCCTTACTGAACGCAGGGATGTAATTGTTGTGGCTTCCGTGTCCTGTATATACGGACTCGGTTCCCCCATTGACTATCAGAATATGACACTTTCGGTACGTCCCGGTATGATAAAAGACCGTGACGATGTTCTTCGTGTGCTCATCGACCTGCAGTACACACGCTCCGAACTCGATTTCAAACGCGGTACCTTCCGTGCCCATGGCGATGTGGTTGAAATCTTTCCCGTCGCGGGAGAGGGCAACGAGGCAGTAAGAATAGAGTTTTTCGGAGATGAGATCGACAGGATATGTACCTTTGATGCGCTTACGGGCCAGGTGAAGAACAGCCTTGAGCACATCGTAATCTTCCCCGCATCTCACTATGTTGTTCCTGCTGAGCAGATGGAAGCGGCAATCGAGGACATAGAAGCAGAGCTCGACGAAAGAGTGGAATATTTCCGCGGCGAAGGAAGGCTTCTTGAGGCCCAGAGGATTTCGGAAAGAACCAGATATGACATGGAAATGCTCCGCGAGACCGGATTCTGCAGCGGAATTGAGAACTATTCCATGCATCTTGCAAGGCGTACTCCCGAGGATTCACCCTACACTCTGATGGATTATTTTCCTGATGACTACCTGATAATAATAGATGAGAGCCATATGACACTTCCGCAGGTGCGCGGTATGTTCAACGGCGACAGATCAAGGAAGTCTACACTGGTAGAATACGGATTCCGCTTGCCTTCCGCACTTTGCAACCGCCCGCTTAATTTCTCCGAATTCGAGGCGCATATCAACCAGATGCTCTGCGTTTCAGCTACTCCGGGAGACTATGAAGAGGAACATGAGCTCCTGCGCGCCGAACAGATAATAAGGCCCACCGGACTTCTTGATCCCGAGGTTACGGTAAAACCCACAAAGGGCCAGATCGACGATCTTATCGGTGAAATCAGAAAAGAGACCGACAAAAAGAACAAGGTTCTTGTCACTACACTTACCAAGCGAATGGCAGAGGAGCTGACAAGCTACATGCAGGAAGTCGGAGTCAGGGTAAAATATCTGCATTCGGACATCGATACACTTGAAAGAAGCGAGATAATCAGGGACATGCGTATGGACGCCTTCGACGTGCTGGTAGGCATCAATCTCCTGCGAGAAGGTCTCGACATACCTGAAATCGGGCTGGTTGCGATACTCGATGCCGACAAGGAAGGATTCCTGCGTTCGACCACCTCGCTGATCCAGACCATCGGGCGTGCGGCAAGAAATGTGGACGGTCGCGTGATCATGTATGCGGATACCATGACCGATTCAATGAACACCGCGATCGAAGAAACAAACAGAAGGCGTGCCATACAGGCTGCCTACAACGAGGCGCATAACATCACGCCGACCGGTATCAAAAAGGCTGTGAGGGATCTTATAAGCATTTCAAAGAAGGTGGATAAGAAGATCAGTGCTAGTCTTGACAAGGATCTCGAGTCAATGAATGAGAAGGAACTTGAAAAGCTTCTTTCGGAAGTAAGAAAGAAGATGAATGCGGCAGCGGCCGAGCTTAACTTCGAGCTTGCGGCCGAACTGCGTGATAAGATGATAGAGATCAACAAGCATATTTACGAAACAAAATCATAAGAAGAAATCCTGAAAAAACTTACTTCTTTTTATATTTTGCGGTTTCAATGCTTCCGCACACCTTATCTGCAACGCAAAGTATCCAGCTTTCCTTATATAAAGGAAGGTGTGTGAGATTAAGAGGAAACATATGTGAAAAGATCATATTGCGCTCAACACGGTTTAACCCGAAATCGTGCTGGGCGTTTTTCATTGAACGCAGGGCATGGGTATAGCCATGCAGCCTGTGCCATTTTGCATCCTCGTGCCAGTCGTAAAGAAAATAATCATGCAGGAGCGCTCCGCGGATAAGTGCCGTCCGGTCGATCTTCCAACCGGTAATGTTCGCAATGTGGACCGAAAGCATCGCAACCGACAGGCAGTGCTGAAAAACAGTAATGCTGCCGTGCTGGATGAAGCTCATGTTTTCGTGGTACTTTGCGGAATAGAGTATATCCTTGCCCCTGAGCTTGATTTCCTCATAAATTTTGTCATAATCGGGCTTTTCCATGGCTATTATTATATCATATATTTTTATTTTTTCAATGTAGCTAAGCCTTGACATTTATATATTTTTTTATTACAATGAGGTTTGGTAATTTTGAGGAGACGTTATCGTCTCGGAAATGGAGGAAACATGAAGAAGAAAAGATTGATAATGCTTCTGCTGGTTCTTGTCTTTGCCATGACCGCATTTATTGCCTGCGGAAAAGTAAAGGCACCTACAGAGAAAGATATCAAAGAAGCTCTTATTGAGGAGGGCATTCTTAAAGAAGAGACCGAATCCGATGAGGATGAATCAAAGAGCTCCAAGAAGTCTGATGAATCAGAAGACGAGGATGAAAGCAGCGAAGCTTCCGAATCTGTAGAGAAGGAAGAGGAAAAAGGATATCATTATGAGATAAAGATCGATGATTCCAAGATCAGGAATAAAGAAAAAGCTACCGTATATGTAAGCTTTATCGAGAAGAACAACGGAATCGAGATCACAACTCCCCTTGTATTTGATTTCAAATATAACAAGGACAAGAAAAAGTGGAGATACAGAGGCGTAAGCTTCAACGATGACGAAGAAGTTGTGCCTGAGATCAAGGTAAGCGGTGGTGTTGACGAGCAGACCATTAAGAAAGCACTTGAATATCAGGATTTCCGCGTAGGAGATTACTATATTTCTGCAAGCGACATCAAGTCAATGAAGATCGCCGAGAGCGAGCTTGACAAGAAGACCATGAACCAGCTTGTAAAGCTTGAAATCGAGGCTCAGGACAGAAGCATGATACATGACTACAGCTTCACCGCTGAACTTGAGCTTGGCGTAAACGGTCTCAGCGAGCTTGCAAAGACTTACAAGAAGTATGTAAAGCAGTTTGAAAGTGCTGATGATACTGAAGGTCTTGTAGCTACATATTGGAGATATATCAACTATGATATACTTAATAACAGCAGCTGGAGAGTATTGAAGGCAGAAGTTGATGCAAATTCCGTAAAGAGTGAGTACACTGAGCATTACAAGAGTCTTTCGGCTAAAGAGGATGATGTAAAGAGTATCATCAAATCTACCGACAACTCCATGTATATACTTGGAAAGAGATATTCTACCAGCTCTGACAATGTTGAAGTAAAGAATGTTACTGTAGGCGATGCTGTATACGGTGATAATGAAAGAGCAAGCATTCCGATCAAATATGATCTTATGTTTGACGGAAAGATAACTGCAAGCTATGAAGGTTCCCTTACCTATAACTACTATGACAAGACATGGAATCCCGGTTCTTATATTTCGGACAACAACATGACCGGTCTTAAGGGTGATTACACAGGCAAGTGGGCCGGCACCTACAATGACAGACATGATAAGATGACCATGGAAATTACCGATAAGGTAAATGATGACAAGTATCCTGTTGTAAATATTGAAATCGATGCTCTTAAGGATAAAGGCAAGTACAGCTGGACCGGATATCTCGCAGAGTTTGATACTGAAACAGGTGACGGTAAGATCTACTTCAAGGAGTGGGTAAACAAGCCTGAAGACGGCGATGAGTATGCATACTTCGCAGTAAAGGGTAACCTTCTCGCAGACGAGCTTGTTTCTGAGGACAGATACAATGATTATGTACTGAAGAAGGGCGCAAGCGCGGATGATGTTGAAATCAACAAGAAAGATAGGTATACCGGAAGCTTCAAGGCTTTCATCGCATTCAGCGGTGACAGAGAAGAAGAAGGCGACGGCGGATATCTTTTCTATGGCTATGATTATGACAAGAACAAGAAAGATGGCATGGTCATCAATACAGATACTTTACGTGTAGGCAGCTCCAAGACCATCAAGCTTAAATTCCCTGAGCCTGTTGTTTCAACAAACTGGTTCAACCCTGTTCTTATTACCGGCGAAAAGATCGATGAACTTGATGTTGACGTAGTTGTAAAGGTTGACGGTGAGGAACTTGAACTTAATACCGAGGGCAAGAAGGACTGGTTCTATGAAGCTTTCGGCAGCTATTCAGAGGACGAGGCTATCAAGCTTAAGGGTGGTTACAGCAAGAACACTGCAGCAAGACAGTATGTTGACCTTCCTACCGGATTTACCGAACTTGAGGTTACCATCACCATCAATGGTGCATATCTTCCCGAAGCTACTGAAGAAGACACTGAAAATACAGACAATACCGACGATACCGATGATACAGACGACACCGACGATAAAGATGACGATGTTAATGTAGAAGCATAATGATCATTTACAGGGCCTCCGCTCAGGTAGCGGAGGCTCTGTTTTATCTTGACAAGCGAACAAAAATTCGATATAATAAACACATAATAAACTTGAAAAAACATTTTAAATATTGTAAAATAAAATGTTGAAAAGGAAAAAGACAGTATTGGAAAAGAAGAGTATGGACGAAAAGAAATATATCAGGATAAGAGGCGCAAGAGAGAACAACTTAAAGAACATCGATGTAGATATTCCAAGGGACGAATTTGTCGTTCTGACCGGACTTTCGGGCTCCGGAAAATCCTCGCTTGCGTTTGATACAATCTATGCGGAAGGCCAGAGACGCTATATGGAGTCTCTCTCTTCCTATGCCAGAATGTTTCTCGGACAGATGGAAAAACCTGATGTGGACAGCATAGAAGGTCTCCCTCCCGCAATCTCTATCGACCAGAAATCCACCAATAAGAATCCCAGATCGACTGTCGGAACCGTAACGGAAATCTATGACTATTTCCGTCTGCTTTTTGCACGTGTGGGAACTCCCCATTGCCCGAAATGCGGCAAGGAAATCAAAAGGCAGACAGTGGACCAGATGGTTGACGACATTATGCTTCTGCCCGAAAGGACGAAGCTTACGCTGCTTGCACCCGTTGTCAAAGGACGTAAGGGTGAGCATGCCAAAGTGCTTGAACAGGCAAAGAAAAGCGGCTATGTACGTGTACTTGTCGACGGGAACATGTACGAGCTTTCCGAAGAAATAAAGCTTGACAAGAACATAAAGCACAACATTTCAATAGTTGTCGACAGACTTGTCGTAAAGCCCGGAATAGAAAGCAGGCTGACCGATTCTATCGAGAATGTCCTTAAGCTTTCTGACGGTACCCTTGTGGTAGATATCGTGGATGGGGAAGAAAGAACCTATTCCCAGAATTTTGCCTGTCCCGACTGCGGTATTTCAATCGAAGAACTTGAGCCGCGTTCCTTTTCATTCAATAACCCCTTCGGAGCCTGCCCGGAATGTAACGGACTTGGCTTCAAGATGGAATTTTCCGAGGATCTGATAATACCCGACAAAAATCTTTCCATCGACGAAGGTGCGATTGCGGTGCTCGGATGGCAGTCAGCTGCGGTAAAGGGCAGCTTTTCCAGATGCCTTCTTGAAGCACTTGCAAAAGAATATAAATTCAGTCTCTCGACCCCGTTCAAAGACTATCCGAAGAAGATCCACGACGTACTGATCTACGGAACCGAAGGAAAAAAAGTCCAGGTGCATTACCAGGGCCAGAGGGGTGTCGGAGTTTATGACATGGACTTCGAAGGACTGCTTAAAAACGTAGCAAGACGCTATCGTGAGACTGCCGCCGAATCAACAAGGACGGAGTATGAAAGCTACATGCTGATCACTCCCTGTAAGGCCTGCGGCGGAAAAAGACTGAAACCCGGACCTCTTGCTGTTACCGTCGGCGGAAAAAATATCTCAGAGGTCACGGAAATGAGTGTCGAAAAAGGTTTCAGGTTCATGCAGGACCTGAAGCTTACAAAGACCCAGGAACAGATCGGTGCCATGATAATGAAGGAAATCAGGGCAAGACTCAAGTTCCTTAACGATGTCGGTCTTTCCTATCTGACACTCGCACGCGCCACCGCATCACTTTCCGGCGGAGAGGCGCAGAGAATACGTCTTGCAACACAGATAGGCTCGGGACTTGTAGGAGTTGCCTATATTCTCGACGAGCCCAGTATCGGCCTTCACCAGAAGGACAATGACAAACTGATTGCTTCACTTAAGGGACTTAAGGATCTGGGAAATACCCTTATTGTTGTGGAGCATGACGAGGATACCATGCTTGCTGCGGACTATATTGTCGATATAGGTCCTCTTGCCGGCTCGCATGGCGGAGAGGTTGTGGCATGCGGTACCGCAGAGGAAATAATGGCCTGCGAAGAATCCATAACCGGCAAATATTTAAAACATGAGCTTTTCATTCCGATTCCCACAAAGCTCCGTAAGCCGAGCGGATGGCTCAACGTAAAAGGGGCAGCGGAGAACAATCTCAAGGGAATAGACGTCGATATTCCTCTTGGTGTAATGACCTGTGTAACAGGTGTTTCAGGCTCGGGAAAAAGCTCGCTTGTAACCGAAATAATCTATAAAAGACTTGCAAGGGACCTGAACCATGCAAGATGTATACCCGGAAAGCATGACGATATTCTGGGCATTTCACAGCTCGACAAGGTAATCGACATCGACCAGTCGCCTATCGGACGTACACCAAGATCAAACCCCGCAACATACACGGGTGTGTTTGACATGATAAGAGACCTTTTCGCCAGTACCCAGGATGCAAAGATGAAGGGCTACGGAAAAGGCAGGTTTTCTTTCAATATCAAAGGCGGACGCTGTGAAGCCTGTGCGGGAGACGGAATCAACAAGATAGAAATGAACTTCCTTCCCGACATTTACGTAACCTGTGAAGTATGCGGCGGAAAGCGCTACAACAGGGAAACACTTGAGGTGCTTTACAAGGGTAAGAGCATTTTTGACGTGCTCGACATGACAGTGGAAGAGGCACTTACATTCTTTGAAAATGTGCCAAGGATCAAAAACAAGATACAGACCCTCTATGATGTAGGTCTGTCCTATTTGAAGCTGGGTCATCCTTCAACCCTGCTTTCGGGCGGAGAAGCCCAGAGAATCAAGCTTGCGACCGAGCTCAGCAAAAAGAGCACAGGCAGAACCATATACATTCTTGATGAGCCCACGACGGGCCTGCATTTTGCCGATG
>JAFRWN010000002.1 GCA_017437965.1 Lachnospiraceae bacterium | reverse complement strand
TAGTATAAGACTAAAAAGGAAGAGTGTCAACCTTATTTTTCATTCTTTAATTTTTAAGTTACTTGTGGCGGCCCAGATATTCCCATTTGGTCTTATCATAGAGTTCACCGTTTACCGCATACCACTTTCCTGCCTGGTACTGCTTGCCGTTGTTGCGGTTGATATTGTAGGCTCTTGAAAGAAGTACCTCGGGAGCCTCTTCAGTCTTGGCATTCATGTTGATCTCCTTGCCTGTGAAGGGATTTACAGGATTTTCAATAAGTCCTTCAAATGCCAGTGACGGTACATCACCGTTTGTCATGAATTCTTCCGACTGTTCATAGCCTGTGGCACCAAAATCCTTTACCATCAGTACACATGAGAACTGCAGGGCATCCTCCCTGTCCTCAAGTATCAGCTCATCGAACTGATAAAGGTCACGTCCATGGTCGGAAACTATTATGATCTTCGTATTGTCGTATACACCCTGCTCTTTCAGGTAGTCAAGCCATTTGGCAAGGAGAAGCATGCCTGCCATGTTGCACTGGTAGTGGGCAACCTGGTCAATGGTATCCATGTGCATATGGATTCCGTCCACAACATACTGCTCTTCAATATTAGCATCATATGCAGTATTGTCAACCACTTGCGAGGGAACATAGTCCGGTTTCTGCAGAAGCACGGGCTGGTGGGTCATCTCGTTGCAGTACATATTGAAGTAATTGTCGTCATCATCCCTGATGCCCGTAAGCTCGTCAAGATGATCAAGCACAGAATAAGCATTCATGAACTCTGCATCGATACCGGTACTCTTTGAAACGCTCTCGCGTACCTGTACGGGATTCATTACGCTGCCGCCGCCTTCATGAGCCTCATTGTACTTACCGCCGTTATAGAGGGTTTCCTGCAGAACGAGCGGAGCGATCTTTGTAACACCAAGGCAGAAGAAATTCCTCATCCTGATATTTTCATAAGCCTCATTCGCATTGTCACTTGCAAAAACATTGAGACGCTTATTTGTGAGGTAGGTATTTATTTCCGGATAATCCTTATAGATTGAAAGATCCGGTATCCATTTATAGCCTGCAAGCGGAGGCTCGCAGACCGTTACTTTATAATTATTTTCAAAGAAGGTAACAGGCATTACTTTTAGTGCCTCGTTATGCTTCTTTTCAAGCTTTTCCTTCTTACGCGCATTCATTTCCTTCGGCGTATATTCATAGCCGCCGTAAAGCGCGGGCGAACCGAAATTGGTTGTACGTCCGTAGGCAATGGTATTATGGTAGAAGGTAAAACCATCAAAGCTTTCTTTGAGTTCAGGCTTTTCTTCCATTATAAAAGGTATATATGCGCCCACTGCCCTGTCCATCATTACAACAATGACGTTTTTGCCGTTTTTGCTGAGGTTTATTATTGAATTGTCATCCGAGCTTCTTATTCTTTCGGACTGTTCCTTAATGTACGTAAGGCCGCTGAAAACATAGGCAATGTTGCAAATGTAGACTATGCTCATTACGAGGAACGCAAGCATGATAACGGTATTGAGATTAACATACTGCAGTTCGAACTTTTTGAAGGCAAAGTATGTAAGTGCAAAGATAAGTCCGATAACAAGGAAGTTTATGATCTGTTTACTGATGGAAAAAACAGGCTCATTGTCATACTGGAGCAGGGATGAGATGTTACTCTTTGCCTTGCCATATACCATGTAATTGAATACTGAGCATATTGCAACTGCCGAAGCAACGTAGGCGAACACTTTCCTGCCATTAGGACTTGCAAGCTTATAGAATATGCCGATCCATATTACGAAAAGACCGAATGAGAGTGCTGCTGACTTAAGGATATAGTAAAGCGGGGATTTGAAATCCGACACCTCAACGAACTCCGAAGGTGAGGATTTGATAACCGAACCCGGAATTACAACACCTGTAATAAGCGCAAGTGCGATAACTGAAACAAGGAAGAGTCTTCCTGTCCTGCTCTTTGTACCCTGGGCATTTTCCTGTACTTTCTCGGATTCCGCAATGGCTTTTTCTGCATTTTCCGCAGTAGAATCAGTCTTTTTTCTTTTCCACACAAGCTCGATCACAAGCGGTGCTATAAGAACAAGTCCGAATGCGATAAAGAAGCATCTTCTTTTAAGGAATTCGTGGGGATATATGAATGCGAATACCACTACTAAGGCAGCACCGCAGACTGCGGCAAGCCATTTGAGTACATATGCGGGATTCTTCAGTTTGTAGAATATGTTCTTTATCAGTGAGAACACATTGTTAAGGGTCCAGTAGAAAACCAGGCCTGCCGGTGATTTATAAAGGAAGAAAAGGAAGATCAGAGCCATTGCGTTGAGCTGGATCTTACTCTTTAAAGGCATGCCCTTGGTGTAGATCGCACCGGAAATAATATTGATAAGGGTCATCAGTATCGGAAGCAGGTTTATTGAAAGGCTTCCGATCACTATCAGTGCATCTTCTGCACCGAGATCCTTTATCGGTCCGAATGAAACTCCCTTTATCAGCTCAAGCTCCGAAAGGAAACGATATGCTGCGATAAAGAAAGGAACCTCAAGCAAAAGTGAAAGCGAACCTCTTAAAGCATAGGTCGGCTTATAATTGTTCTGACGGTAGAATTCCTGAAGCATCAGGAATTTTTCCTCGCCCTTGAAAGTTTTCTTGATATGTGTAATTGAGGGATTGAGACGTTTTTCAAGCTCCTGCTCTTCTGCCTGAAGCTGATCTGCACGGCGGTAAAGAGGGAGAACCAGAAAATTCATTGCCAGAGAAAGTGCAACAATCGACATTCCGGGATTGCTTATGATCCTCTCTGCAACAACATATATGGTCTCAAACACCAGTTCAAGCGGTTCAATTAAAAGTGTAAATAAAAAAGTCAAAAAAGACATTAATTCCTTGTCCTCACTGCTTATCTTCGTTTACTGTCTGTTCCTCGGCAGGACTCTCCTGCTTTTCGCCCTTCTTGGCAGCCTTCTTCTCAGCCTTCTTCTTTTTCTTTGCAAGAAGAGCTTCGTATTCTGCCTCTTCCTTACGGCGTTTTTCTTCTTCTACGACCATAAGGGAATCATATTTGGCAAGAAGGTAATCCACTGTTCTTACAGCGCCCTCGCCTTCATGTACCCATGTCTCACGTCTTGCTTTGTCACGGCCTGCCTTGAAGGTAGGATCTTCGATACACTTATCAATCAGTTCCTTGATGTTTGAGAGACCGTCTTCGGTAAGCTGAAGACCCATTTCCGGAAGGATTTCAAAGGTCCAGAGCTCTTCATCGAGCCACCATGCATCATAGGGCGATTTATCAAAGGATGTATCCGCATAAATAACGGGTTTGTCAAAAATCAAAGTAAAATCAAAGATGACACCCGAGAAATCGGAAATCAGGATATCTGAATTCCTGAGTACCTCGAAGTTATCCGTATCCCTGTTCCAGCTTACTTTTTCACCGTCGGGATATTTAGCCATCAGTCTGTCAAGCATCTCTTTCTCGGACTTGAAGGACTGGGGATGGGGTCTGATGATGATCTTATAACCTGTTGCAATCAGGGCATCGATCGCTCTTTCACCGAACTTTGAAAGAATGCCGCTTGCACCCCATGAAGGAGCAAGAAGGACTGTTCTTGTGTGTTCCGCAGGCTTTCCTGCCTTTTCAACACGTTCCTTCATCACGTCCATATAAGGAATTCCGACAAGTTCGATTTCCTTTTCTGGAAGCTTTCTTAATGCTTCAAGCTTTCTGATCTGGTTCTTCTGGTACTCACCGGAAAGCAGGATTGCATCATAATGGTCAAGACCGAACATTCTGTAGGTGGTAATATCATTAGCCATGTGCGGGATATGCACATACCAGAGCACAGAATCCGAACGCTTCCAGCCGAAAACATCAAGGCTGGGGGTGGTTGACAGCACTACTGCCGCATTGAGAACATTAAGGCGCGCGAAAGCCTTGTTGCCATCACCGATATATTCTGCCTTTATAAATTCGGGATTGAATTTAAGAGCCGGGTCATCCTCAGACGAGGTATAATAAACAAGTTCCTGACCGCGTTTGATGAATTCCTCACAGATAGGTTTGAAGATATTCCAGTATCTCTTATCGTCAGAATAGATAACGAAAGGAAGTCTGTCCTTACTTTTGTCGACCTTCTTACCGCCCGTAAAAACAAATTTCCGCTTTACAAACAAGGTACGTACAAGGTAAAAACCGGCTCCGAAAATACTGATAAGTATTGTAAAAAGCATGCTTCCCGTTCCGGGATCGATATACAGAAACATTATAAAGTCTCCAATCCAAAAAATCTCACGCGTAATAGTATATCACATATGAGAAAAAAAATCAGCTTAATTTTTTTAATTTTCTTTAAAGATTTATGGTATTTTTGCCAAAAAAAATCCTCCCTGCCGTATGACAGGGAGGAAATTGGTTTCAATTATTTGGAAACTGTTGCATTTCCGATAATCATTTTGAATATTTCATCTTCAGTAACAGATGTACCGCTACTGAGCTGTACTGCCATTACTGCAACGCCGTCCAGACCCTTGATTCCGAAGTAATATGCGGGAGTGCTTCCTACAGAGTACTTATATGCATCAAAGCCAGCCTTTGTTGTCTTTTCAAGTCCGTTTGCTTCAGCTATTGCAGCAATATCCTCAAACTTGGTATAGGTTACAATGTTGATGGATGCTGCAGAAGCAAGGTCATCCTTCGGCTGGAATACTACTGTGCTTCCGGTCTGTGAATAAACCTTAAGTACGTCAGGATCATAATTCAGGGTAACCTTCTGGCCGTCTGAAAGCTCGATCAACAAGGTGCCGTCAGCGGCAGTTACATTGCTGTCGTCATCGTCATCGTCGTCAACATCTGCATCGTCATCATCGTCTGCATCGTCGTCTGCGTCATCGTCGTCTACGTTAACGTCATCGTCGTCATCGTCTGCGTCGTCATCGTCGTCATCATCGGCACTGTCGTCGTCATCATCGTCGTCCCAGTCCCAATCATCATCATCGTCGTCCGCATCGTCATCGTCTGCGTCGTCATCTTCATTGGCACTGTCGTCATCATCGTCGTCCCAGTCCCAATCGTCATCGTCATCATCCCAGTCATCGTCATCATCATCGCCAAAATCGAAAGCGATAGTATCTTCGATGCTCTGAGTATACTTCTGGAAACCAGTCATTACATCCTGGAGAACCTGAGGATTCTCTTTTGCATATTCAGCAATTTCCTTAAGTGAAGACTTATTCTTGGGTGCCTTGATTGAAACGCTGTCAAGATTAAGGGTAAATCTTCCCTCTGCCTCAACCTTTGCGCCTTCGCCTTCGAATTCAGCGCTGAAGGAAACCTCATACTTATCCTCTTCCATCTTAACGCTTACTTCGATGTCTTTCTTATCGAAATTCTCAAGGACTTTCTGCCACTCATCAACAGTCTTGCTCTTGATTTCTTCTTTATCGAAATCCTTGAACATATCTGAGAAATCAGCATCTTCAACATTTACTTCATCAAGCTCTTTGTCAACATTTTCCTTGAGCTTCTTGATCATATCTTCATTGATAAACTGACCATAGCCGAGAACTTCTGCAGCTGCAATAAGATCATCATCGATATCATCAACGAGATCATTTACATACTTCTTAGGCTCAACTACCTTTGTTCCGCTCTCAAGTACGGAAATGATGGTATCCTGGTTCTCATCGATCCAGTCAGCAAGAGAATCAAATGACTTCTTGTATGCTTCAGCATCATCGATAACTGCGGTGAAGCTTGCATCCTTGTTACCATTAACCTCTGCACCCTCGATGAATGCATCTACAGCGCCCTGGCACATTGAGAAGAACTCTTTCTTGAACTTCTCGCTCTTTTCGGTGTTGGGAAGAAGAAGTCCGTAAGCACCGAATTCCGAATCAACATCGGAGAACTCTTTAATGATTGAATCAAGGTTGATATATGCTCTTCCGTCAATGATTGTAAGAAGATCGGAGAACTCAAGCTTCATTGATTCATCGTCATTCTTTACTTCAAACTTGATTCCGTCTACGGAGAAGTTTGTTCCGTCAAGCTGACCATTACCGGTAAGGTCGATCTTTCCGCCACCGTCGGGTGTTTCACTGTTGAGTTTAAGCTCGAAATCATAGTTACCCTTGGTGTAATCACCGATAAGTTCTACAGCTTCACCCATTGAAGCTACCTTGCTGATATCTACCTTTTTCGCCTTGTCGCTCTTCTTATCCTTTGAAGAACCACAACCGATCATGGTAAATGTCATTGCGCCGGCAAGCACGAATGCTGTGGCGCGCTTAAAATGTTTCTTTAACATTTTTTTACCTCCTTTTGTTGTCCTTACTATTATATATTACCTTCCCAAAGAATAAGCCTGTGACATCAAACTTCCGAATATCGTAGGGTTATCCTTTAAATACTTAGCTATTTCCGAAAGAGACTTGGTGTTGCCGGGCTTGGAGATCTTGACATCCTTGCTTTCAAACTTGTATGTCACATCCATTGAAACACTTGAGCCATCCTTTGCAGCAATATTGAATACTGCATTTACGTTGTAGCTCTTCTCCTCAGCCTTTACAGTAATGGTTACCGCTGCATCCTTGAAACTCTCATAGGATTTCTTCATATCTTCTTCGCTCATGTTTTCAACGACATTCTTGAGCTCATCAATACTATCTGAAATGCTTCCGAGAGATGAAGCGCTGTCCTTCTGGTTGAATGCTTCCTTGGCACTCTTCTTGATCTGGTTAACCTGATCCTTGGTGATCTTCATGCCAAGTTCAGATGATGCATCAACAAGATCGTCGCCTACGGAATCAATAAGCTTGTCGATATATTTTTCATAATCAATAAGGTCTCCTGATTTCTGAACCAGCTCTTCAATCTTTTCCTTGTTTTCGGTAGCACACTTTACCATAGCCTTGAGGCTCTTGATGTATCCGTCGGCATCGTTTATCTTAGCGGTGAAATCACCTTCCTTGCCTGTAACCTCAGCACCCTCAAGCATTGCGGTAAGGAAAAGCTTCGAAACCTCTGCTAAATCCTTTTCATAATCTTTTCTCTTGCTGCTGTCAATTTCGGGAGCAGGAATTGCATAATATCCGGCCTTGGTATCACTTGCACCGATGGAAGTAAGGATACTGTCAACGTTGATATATGCCTTGCCTCCGGTAACAGTAATAACATTGAGCATGTTCATATCAATGTTCTGACCCTTGGCACCGAGCTTAAGATAAGCACCTGTTCTGAGATCGTCTCCGGCTCTCTCACCGGTAGTGCTAAGGAACATGTCTTCTTTCTCGCCGTCCTTAACCACCCTGATGTCTGCTGTCATTGTGAACTCACCTGTTGTATAGTCAGGAAGAAGCACTACAGCATTCTCAAGACTTGTTGCAGAAGCAACATCCACTTTTGTAGCCTTGGTTGTCTTCTTTTTCTCGCTTCCGCAACCGAAAGCCGAGAAAGCCATGACTGCTGTCAAAGCAAGGGCTGTAACTCTTTTTAATTTCATCTTTTATCCTTTCTGCGAAAGTAATCTTTCGTCTGGGGCCTGGGCCCAATCATATTAACTGTACATAAATACTATAACATAATACATTTCCAAAAGCAATTAAGAAAAGATTAAGTTTTTCTTACTCTGCCTTAACCATTGTGGTTCTAAGCTTGTTTGTAAGGCCTTCTGCCTTCTGAAATGCCTGAAGGAGTTCTTCCTTGTTGTCAAGAGCATATTCCACGATTTCGGAAAGCTTTTTCTCATTGTCCGGTTTTTCGATCTCAACCGGTTTCTGCACATATTTTGCCTTTGCTTCGATATTTACAGAGCATTCTCCGCATGGCAGAACGCCTGAAACGCTTAAAATATAGGCATCAGAATCGAGTTCGATTCCTAAGGTCAGGTCTGTTTCTTCAAGCTTTGGATATTTTTTCCCGATCACATCCACGTTTTCTTCATATTCTTTTTTAAGCTCGGAAATAGATCCGTCAAGCTCTTTCTTCAGCTTTTCCTTGTCAAAAGCATTATCCACATCGGAATATGCTTCGTCAAGCAGCTGCGCAACCTGGTTTTTAAGGTTTTCCTTCGAACCGAAAACCATCTCAAGCATTCCCATATTTCCGTTCTGGAGTTCTTTGGAAATCAGGCGGAAGCTTGCACATATCTCATCATAATATTCATCGATAAGAGCTTCGGCATATTTTTTCACATCGATCACATTGCTGTAGTCCTTTGATGCATAGATAAGATCTACCACATCGTCCTTGTTGTTCTCAAGCCAGGCAAAAACGTTCTGTGCCACAAGCTTCAGATCCTTTATTCCCCTGATATGAACATAATATTTACCGATGTTCTTCTCGATTTCAAGGCCTTCGCATGCTGCAGCAAGGAATCTCGAAGAAATTTCAAGAGCCTCGGAATAATATATCTGTGCTTCCTTCATATCGGTCTCAGGTAACAGCATGCCGAAGCTTCCGAAGGAGGTCTTCTTTTCGATGATCAACGACATCACCTTGTCAAGATCGATGTAGAGCCTGTTATCCTTCCTGCACAGGAAATTTTCAAGCTTCTTTACGTAATTTTTGCCTTCACAGTTTACATCAATCTCAAGTGATGAATTCTGTGCATCCTTTTCCGAATCTCCGTAAAGCCTTATTTTTACATCGGTTTCAGCCTTGGAATCATCAGTATTCCACAGCGAAAGCGAGTAGTCATAGCTGCCCTCGGTATATTCGCCAAGCATCCTGAAAGCATCCTCAAGCGAATCCAGGGCCGCGATGTTGGCCTGCTTACTGGCCGTCTCCATCGGGCTTTTGTCCGCATTCTCATCCTTTTTCTTTTCGCTGCCGCAGGCAGAAAAAAGCGTCAGGCAAAGGACAAAAGACAGGAGGAAACCAATTATCTTTTTTTCTGTCTTCATTTCATTCTTTCCTTATTATATATTTACAGCCTTTTAATAAATCTTCAGGCCGCTGCCTTCTTTGATCATTACCGGGATAATTTCAAGCGGTGCAGCTACGCTTACCTTCTGTCCTCCCTCATATTTAATACCGGTGTTGGCATCCGTCCAGCTTGTTCCGGCGGGAAGATATAGTTCCCTCTCCGTCGCTCCTTCCTCCATTACGGGAGCCACCAAAAGCTCGGGGCCGAACATGTACTCGTCTTCTATGTTCCAGCATTCTTTATCATCCGAAAAATCATAGAACAGCGGGCGCATGATTGGTGTTCCGTTCATGCTTGCGGTCTTCATGCCTTCCCTGATGTAATCCCTGAGGTTTTCCCTGATGAAGAGGTACTTCCTCATTATCTGATAGTTATCTTCGCCGAAGCTCCATACCTCGTTCTCCTGGCCACTGGTAAGCTGCCTTACGCCGTTGATGAATTCCTCCTCACGCTCATACCAGGGCGAACGCTCACCGTGCATACGGAATACCGGGCAGAAAGCCCCCCACTCAAACCAGCGGATGAGAAGTTCCTGGAACTTCTTATCGGTAATGTCTCCTCCGAGGAAACCACCGATGTCCGAAGTCCACCATGGAATTCCGGCAAGGCACATATTAAGACCTGCCTGCAGCTGCTCCCTCATCGAGCGGAAGGATGAATATATGTCACCCGACCATGTCAGTACACCATATTTCTGGCTGCCTGCCCATGCGCAGCGGACCAGACTCATGATCTCAGTCTCTCCTACCGATTTCAGTCCATCATAGAAGCCCTTTGCATAACCTACAGGATAAACGTTTGAGCACTGAAGCGCAGATCCTGCATAATAACGGTAGTTGTCAAAATCATAGGGACCGTACTCGGGCTCTGCCTCGTCAAGCCAGAAGCAGCGTATGCCGTTGTCATAATAATTCTTTTTGCATTTGTCCCATACAAACTTCTGGGCACCTGGGTGGGTTGCATCATAGAATATGGTATTGCCCATCCATGTCATATGGTTGGAATTTCCGCGGTCAGCAGTAACGAGATAACCATTCGCCGCCATTTCGCCGAAATTCTCGCTTCTCTCGTCTATCGTGGGCCATACGGAAACAACCGTTTCTATGCCCATTTCCTTGAGTTCCTTAACCATTGCCTTGGGATCAGGCCAGTCACGCGGTTCAAACTTGAAATCGCCCTGCCTTGTCCAGTGGAAGAAATCCACAACAATGGCATCTATCGGAAGTCCGCGCTTCTTCATCTCCCTTGCGACAGTAAGAAGCTCCTCCTGGTTGCGGTAACGGAGCTTGCACTGCCAGTAGCCGAGACCGTATTCGGGCATCATCGGAGTTCTTCCGGTTACTGCAGAATAGTTTTCCTCAAGTTCTGCGGGAGTGTCGCCCGCAGTAATGAAATAGTCAAGCTTTTTAGTGGAATATGCCACCCACTCGGTCTTGTTGGTAGCAAAGGTTGCGGTCCCTATAGCCGGATTGTTCCAGAAAAGGCCATAGCCACGGCTTGAGATCATGAAAGGCACGGAAGCCTGGGAATTTCTGTGGCAGAGCTCGAGGCATGCGCCCTTTTTGTTCAGGTTTTTCTCCTGATACTGACCCATACCGAAGATTTTCTCGTCATCATAGGCCTCAAAACGTGCGGTAAGTGAATAGTCCGAGCTTCCGTTCTTGGGCTTAAGTTCACGACCTACGATACGGAGAGGCGCACAGTAACGGTTAATCCTGTCCCTTGTTCTCCAGTACTCTGCTGTCAGTTCCTCACCTTTGTCATTTACAAAGCTTATCCAACCCTCAGGATTTACGATTGCTGTTATCTTTCCATTTTTAATTCTTGATACTACTCCTGTAGAATGGTATTTTGCCCACTCTTCCGACTTATACCAGGGATCAGTCGTATCGACCGTTTCAAAAGTGATCTCCGGAACACATTCCTCGACTTTTTCGGTAAGTGCCCAGTCATTTTCGTCCATTTTAGCTTCTTTGGTCATCCTTACACGAAGCGAATTCTTTCCCCACGGTTCAATCCATGTCTGCTCCGTTCCGTTGATGATCACAAGTCTGTTTTCTTCCTTTTTTGTTATCATAATTCCTCCGTTTGTATGTAAATTTTTTCAAAGAATTAATGTATCAGGTCTTTAAATCCGATATTTCCGAAAACCAGTTCCTTCATCAGCCCGATGCACTCCCGCACGCTGTAATGATAATCTGCCTCTATCCTGCTCTTTGCGGCATAGCCTTCTACGTTTTCCATTCCTTTTGCCTTTGCAAGCGAAACAGCCCGGTAAACATGGAAGGTATTTGTGATTATTACAATCCTGTTTTCTTTGCCTTCGGGAGAAATTTCCTCAATCAGCTTCTTTGAAAAGCTGAGATTTTCATCGGTATTTCTCGATTTATCCTCTGTAATTATCCTGTTTTCGGCAAGCCCCTGTTTAAGAAGATATTCCTTCATTACCTCCGCCTCGGGCTTTTCCTCGTCATTTCCCTTACCGCCCGAAACGATTACCATGCAGTCCGGATTATCCTCCGCATATAAAAGCGCTGCATCCAGCCTGTATTTAAGTATTCTCGGCATATATCCGTCTGTAGTCTTCGCACCGAGCACTACTACATAATCCGCACCATTATCCGCCTTTTTTCCCGATTCCGAAAGCACCAGGGAGAAAAGCACCTCAAAGCACAGCATGCCCATGATAATAATGAGTGTCGGAACAAGTATCACAGCCTTTGGAATCTTACACAGAAAAGGCTTTTTATTATCAAGTGTCAGAATCAAAGCAAAAAAGCCAAAGAACAATGAAGCGAGAAGCCAAAGCCATGACCATGAAAGCGAAAAACCGCCAAAGGCTACAATGAAGAAATAATACAAAAGACAAAGAGCCGATGAAACCTTAATAATCCTAAGTTTCATGCTTTATTCCTCGTTTTCCAGCTGTTCAACGTCCTTCTCGTAAACGCTTTTCTTTTCCTTGTCATCCGGAATGATCGTATGCTTTATTGTCTGACCGGTATGAACTATAGTCTGGCCGGCATTTTTTATCGTATGGCCGATAGTTTCGCCGACTGCCGTTACGCCGCCGGTGATAGCTCCGGCATAATCCTTTAAAACCTCAGTAAATGAACGTTCCGAAGGTCTGATCTGCAGGAAGAAATGTGCTCTTAGCTTAAGGGATTCATTCTTTCTGACAATCTTCTGCTTGAAATCTTCATAGCGCACAAGTATCTGGTTCTCTCTCGCAAATTTTGTAACTCTCGCACTGATCTGAAGCGATACCCAGAAATCGATGAAAAATACGCCATAAAAAAATCCGACAAAGAACGAAAATGCCAGATGTTCCGACAGCCAGTAGATCGAATCGATCACCCTGCCATGGATCAGGAAATAATAAATTGCGCTAAGCACCATCCAGTAAAAAGTGTATTTCGGACATATGATACCCTGGATATTGCCCCACTCATGTGTATAATCCCAGAGCATAATCTTCATACCCTTGATGAAAATCAGGCCGGCAATGTATTCGACCAGAGTGATAACCGCCGCCATGATGATAAACAGCACGATTTTCTTAAGCACATCATTATGGATAAATCCTATCGGCAGTCTTGCGAGCAGATAGAGGGTCAGCAGGCTGATTCCATATAGCGGAAGGTACGGTCCCTGCAGAAAGCCCGGGTTTATCCACTTTCTCTCCGGATTGGCATCAGAAAAGAATCTGCGGTAAAAAACCTCAAGCACCCAGCCAATGCTGCTGCCGATAAAGAAAATAAATGACATTACAAGTAATATATTGATACCATTCACAATTTATGCCTCTGAAAGTATATATTTTTGTCGTTCAGACACTTCTTGCATATTTTCTCCGGCTGTGTTATACTAAGGCCATGAAGAACGACACCAAACAAAATTCAGGCAGCTGTGACAGCTGCACCTACTATGTCTATGATGAGGACTGCGAGTCCTATGTCTGCGACATGGATATGGACGAGGATGAATATATGCGCCTTGTCACCGACAAGCACTATTCATGTCCATATTATCGTAACGGCGATGAATATCTGGTCGTAAGGCACCAGATGTAAGCCATTGACTTTTAGCGCTTTAATCATTGTACTAAAAAGGGCGGCAAAATACAATAAGTATCAGCCGCCTGTTTTTTAATATTTTCTTAGGATTGTATTATTTTTGACAAAACGTTATCGATTTGACGTAAACTGTATCGTTTTCCACCCTGAATTTAACTTCATAATCCTCAAATTCAAAACCGTAAATTCTCTTCGGGTCATCCTGATAGGACGGACGGGGATCAAGCGAAAGTACCGCAACAAGTGCATCTTTAAGCCACGATTTACTATCATCTCCTGCCTCCGCCAGGGCGCCGTCCCAGCCTTCTTCGAAGACCACCGGAAGCCTCTTTTTAAATGCCGTATTATTGGTAAATCCCCCTCTTGCATCCGTCTTTGCATCCGCATATGGAAGGTAAGGCTTTACGTCATAAACCGGAGTTCCACTCATCATATCAATTCCCGAGACTATCAGTACCGGTCCGTCCTTTGCCTCATAGTCAATCTTTTCAAGCTTAAGACACGAAAGCCCGATGGGGTTAGGTCTGTATGGCGAACGGGTTGCAAACACGCCCATTCTTGTGTTTCCGCCCAGTCTCGGTGGCCTGACGGTCGGTGACCAATCGCTTCTAACTGCCTCCGAAAACTTCCAGATCACCCATATGTAGTCAAAGTCCTCAAGTCCGCGGAAAGCATCCGCCACCCTGTATTTTTCCTCAAATACTATGCGTCCGGTAAGTTCCGGAACGATGCCTGACTGTCTCGGAAGGCCGAATTTAGTCGGAAAGGAAGTCTCGATATGGGCTATGATTTTGGTCTCGTCAATATTATTGTTTGAAGCATTGTCTGAATTTTTACAGGAAATCATTTCCTTACCATCAAGCAAAGCACTTGTAAGCTTTTCCCCGCTATAGATAAGCTTTAAAGAAAAGAATGGCCTGTCCTCGTCTATGAGCTCAAAAAAAATCCTGTCTCCTTCCCATAGCTCAAGTCCAAAAAGTTCTTTCTTATCAATCCAGACCAACTCTCCCTCATCGCAATCCTTCATCTCGCCCGAAAATTCATCCGAAGTATAGAGCATCATATATTCATACATCTGCCCTTCCGAAACAAAAGTAACTATGCCGCGGAAACACCACGAATGAAGCGTAAGCCCGGTTTCTTCCTTTACTTCACGAAGAAGGCACTCCTCAGGACTTTCCTCCGGAAGAAAATGACCTCCGATACCCAGCCACTTGTCCTTGTTGATGTCGTTTTCCTTCTTCACACGGTGCAGCATCAGGTATTTTCCGTCTTTTTCGATATAGCACAGAGTGGTCAGACAGGTTTTTTCTTTATTCTCAGCCAATGTTTTTCTCCATAAAAATGATGATTATCCGAGCCTTGCCTCTGTAAGAGGTCTGTCCCAGAACACCCTGCCACCGTTAGACTCTGCCAATTCGTGAATATTTACCTGAAGAGCATCCATGAATTCGGCGTCACGCTTCTTTGTACGCCTGCCCTTTTTCTTGAAAATCTCTTTTATGAAACATGCATCATAGCTTACCGCAAAATCCTCCGGATCGTCATGCGGGAAAAAGCTTACACTATACTCATATGCTATCTGCCCTTCCTCTGATGTGGCGGTCAGCTTGACTGCTGCTGCAAGTCTGGCTCTATCATTAAATATACCCTCAGCCTCATAATAGCGGCTGTAAACATCGATAACTTTCATGTTATTTCCTTTTCAGAATCATTTTATGGTCTTGGCGATCCACACTCCGGACAGAACCTGCAAGGCGGATTCTTTGAACCGCAGGCACTACATACCCACCCGTCCGTTTCATTTCCATTTGCTTTCGGAAGAGCATCGACCATCATTCCCGGATATGGAGGGAAACCTGTAATATTGCCCGGGTTGTACATCATCGTATTTCTTGTCTCGCAGGTAATCACAACATCATGCTCCGGCATAGTAAAATCAATCTTTACCGAGCCTCCTCCGTTCATGTAATCAACCTTAAAGTCAGGAGCGTCCACGATAAATTTATAGCTGGTATCGGTCATGATGGCATGATACATGACAGTCACATGTTCTCCGGGCAGATAATCGATTCTCTCCGAAGTAAAGCCGAACATGTTTTCATTCACACCAAGAAGCCTGTAGTACCCCGGCTGCCTCTCCGGAACCTTTTTTCCCATTCCGTCAAAATTCACATGATCCCAGCTATCCATCAGTCCGCCGCCTTTTACATATTCATTTTCAATTTTCATCGCCTGCTTATATAATTCGTCCGAATCGGGTGTCAGATTAAAACCCATAATATCGGTTTTTGCAGTAATACCGATTTCCAAAAGCTTTGCATCATACATTCCGCTAAGCTTTTTGGACACATTTTTCATTACGGACTCACCCTCAGGCCACTCATCAAGGCAGGCCTGCAAATGCTTTACGCAGTTTGATTTTACTGCATGGATAACATCTTCCTGGCTGGAATACAGTTTCTCATCATATTCCGTTATCAGACATGTTCCCATCGCCCGTGCCTCTAGATCAATGTCTGTCCGATAATAATTCCTATCATATTCCCGGAATCTGAGTCTTTCCGGCGTCCCGAATTTTGTTGTGAATGATTCCATTCTTTTTAACCTTTCAAGTTATGTTTGTTTTAAACCGGAGTCAGCTCCCTGTCTTTTATTTTGACAATTTCTTCTAAAGGAATGTCAAGAAGGTCGTGGATTTCTTCCGGGGATTTACCCTTGCTTAACAGTTTGACAATAATTTTTTTATTAGTCTGCTCGATTCCATCTTCCCTGAACATTTCTTTTATCTCTTCTTCTGTGTATTCACGCAAGCACATGTTCTTTACCTCCGC
>JAFRWN010000038.1 GCA_017437965.1 Lachnospiraceae bacterium | reverse complement strand
CCTATGATATCTACTCAAGACGTTTGAAGGACAGGATCATCTTCCTTGACGGAGAGGTAAATGATGCAAGTGCGAGCGTAATAGTTGCAGAGCTTCTTTTCCTTGAGTCGGAAGATCCCGGAAAGGACATCAGCCTTTACATCAACAGTCCCGGCGGTTCTGTTTCTGCCGGAATGGCAATCTATGATACAATGAAGTATATCAAGTGCGATGTTTCCACCATTTGCGTGGGACTTGCTGCCAGCATGGGCGCATTCCTCCTTTCAGGCGGAACAAAGGGTAAGAGATATGCTCTTCCGAATGCCGAGATCATGATCCATCAGCCTCTCGGCGGTGTTCAGGGTCAGGCTACTGAGATTGAAATCACTGCAAAGCAGATTTTGAAGACAAAGGAAAAGCTGAATCGTATGCTCGCAGAGAATACAGGAAAGCCTTATGAGCAGGTAGTTAACGATACCGATCGTGACAACTGGCTTTCTGCTTCCGAGGCAAAGGAATACGGTCTTATCGATGAGGTAATCGTTAGCCGTTAATAAGGAGGGAATAATTTGGCAAGAAATACAATAAATGAGGAACGCTGTTCCTTCTGTGGAAAGAGTGCTCTTCAGGTTGCAAAGCTTGTGAAAGGCCCCGATGATATCTATATCTGCAATGAATGTACGGCACTTTGTGTTGACATCATAGGCGTTGACATGTTTCCTATGTTCGATGCCGACAACATGAAGGCTGCGAAAGCTTCGAGAAAGAAAAACAAGGCCAGGGCCGGAGCAGACGATATCAAGCTGATCAAACCGAAGGAAATGAAGGCTTTCCTCGATGACTATGTAATCGGACAGGATGCCGCAAAGAAGGCTCTTTCGGTAGCTGTTTATAATCATTACAAGAGAGTGCTTTCGGGAGAAAAGCTCGATGTTGAGGTTCAGAAGAGTAATGTGCTTTTCATCGGACCGACAGGTTCGGGCAAAACTTATCTTGCACAGACACTTGCTAAGATAATAAATGTACCTTTTGCTATCGCGGATGCCACGACTCTTACCGAGGCCGGTTATGTAGGCGAGGATGTTGAAAATATCCTTCTGAAGCTTATACAGGCTGCGGACTATGATATCCCGCGTGCAGAACATGGTATTGTTTATATCGATGAGATTGACAAGATAACGAAGAAGGGCGAAAACGTATCGATCACCAGGGATGTTTCGGGTGAGGGCGTTCAGCAGAGTCTTCTTAAAATACTTGAAGGTACAAATGCAAGCGTACCGCCTCAGGGCGGAAGAAAGCATCCCCAGCAGGAAATGTATCAGATCGATACGACCAACATACTTTTTATCTGCGGCGGAGCTTTTGACGGGCTTGACAAGATTATTGAGAGCAGGATAGGCCAGAAGGGTATCGGTTTCAATTCCGAAATACTTGAAAAGAACAATGTTGCTATCGGCGATCTTTTCAGAAAGTGCATGCCCCAGGATCTCGTAAAATTCGGACTGATCCCTGAGTTTGTAGGACGTATCCCAGTGACTGTAGCTCTTGACAGGCTTTCTGAAGAGGAACTTATCAGGATTCTTTCCGAGCCCAAGAATGCACTTGTAAAGCAGTATGACGCACTGCTCGGACTTGACGGAGTAAAGCTTGAGTTTACAAAGGAAGCCCTGAGTGCAATTGCAAAGCTTTCAGAAGAAAGGAACACGGGTGCAAGAGGACTTCGCTCGATAATAGAAAATATCATGATGGATGTCATGTATGAGGTTCCGTCGGATGAGACCGCAGTACGCTGTGTGATCACCGAGGATGCAGTAAAAGGAATCGCAAAGCCCGACATCATCAGGGATGCATCGGTTAAAAAGGTCGGATAATTACAGGAGGTGATTCCGGTGGTCATTAAAAGTGCAGAGCTTGAAACAGTCTGCGGAATAAGCAGCAGGCTGCCTGAAAATGTATTGCCGGAATTTGCCTTTGCCGGAAGATCGAATGTTGGTAAGTCTTCACTGATCAACGGACTGTTGAACAGAAAGGCACTTGCAAGGACATCTTCCCAGCCCGGAAAGACCCAGACCATCAATTTCTATAATATAAATAAGGAACTGCTGTTTGTCGATCTGCCCGGTTACGGCTATGCGAAGGTTTCCCAGGAGATCAAGGCAAAATGGGGAAAGATGATAGAAAAATATCTGAATTCCTCAAAGCAGTTAAACCTTGTATTTCTGCTTGTTGACATCAGGCATGAGCCGAATGCCAATGACAAGCAGATGTATGAGTGGGTGAGAAATGCAGGACTTGAACCTGTGGTCATTGCAACGAAGGCTGATAAGATAAACAGAAGCCAGCTGCAGAAGCAGCTGAAGATAGTAAAACAGGGACTGGAACTTGATAAAGAAACGGTTCTGGTACCATTTTCCTCTGTGACCAAAGCTGGCGTAGAGGATATCTGGAGACTGATTGAAGAAAAACTTTCTTCGGATACGGAGGTTTGACATGAGAGAGATAGTATTGGATGGAAACGAAATGAAGACAAAAGTGGAAATGCATGATTATCTTAAGAATTCATTTCTGCTTCCTTATTATTATGCGAGAAATCTGGATTCACTTTACCAGATACTCGTTAAAGAGACTGATCCTATGAAGGTGACCATGATAAATAAAGAAAGCATCTCGCTTGGTTACGGAGATGCTCTGGTCCTTTTGTTTCATGATCTTTGTGCCGAAAACCATAATTACAGTTTTGAACTCAAGGATTAAGTGTTGTTCGGATCATTTATCAGTGTATTAATAACGTAGGCATATATGTCTGCGTTTTTTTGTTTCCATTTATCACATATTGTTTCGGCTGCGGAAAGAGAGGGAACGGTAAGCTTCATTTCAATAAGGAAGCTGTCGCGTTCAAGTATCTTAAGATCAGCCACATATTCGCCCGGTGTGGTTTCATAGAAATCAGCCAGTGACGAAACCTCCTCACGAAGGGCATACTTTTCCTGGGAAAGATAGATGTCGATGTCATCGCGGATTTCCTTGGAAATCTTCTTATAAAAGAAGGATAGCGTTTCGCGTCCTTCTGCGGTTATGCGGTAAAGAGTCTGGCTTCTTGTTGTTTCCTTTGAAATATATTTATCCTCCTCGAGCTCGTTCACAACCTGCTGAACATTGAAATAGTTGGTATATTCACGTTCGGTAATGAAGTTGGTGAGCTGGGCGTTTGACATCGGAAAGTCAACCCTGTCAAGTATATATAATATTATCAGCTTATAAAGCATCAGTGTTTCCGGCTGCATGATAACCTCTCATATTTTTAGTCGTGCAGAATACATGATACTACAACTTGCGCCGGGCTTCAAGAAGAAAATTTAAAAATCTTGCCCAAATAAGCGTTTTATGATACAATGGCGTAAAGTTGCTCATATATATAAGGGGGTTAAGAGCAGTAATGGAAGAGAAAAAACAGGACACAAAGAAGAAAATACTGATGGCGCTGTTATCAGTGGCCGCTATATTGTTGTGTGCTTTTGCTGTAATAATGGCAATTCTCAAGAAAAATGGGAACAGGACGACAAGCACGGATGTTGAAAGCAGTGCGGACAGGATGATAATGAATGATACTCCTGTGCCGAATGAGGAAACGGAGTCCGATCCGACGGGAACTGCTACTCCGGAAGCGACAAATACAGCTACACCTGAACCTACCGAAACTCCGATACCGGTTCCGACCGAAACGCCTACTCCGGAGCCGACAGAAACCCCCACACCCGAACCAACTGAAACACCGACACCGATTCCGACCGATACTCCGACACCTGAGCCTACCAAAGCTCCGACCAAGGCACCTACCAAGGCGCCGACAAAAGCTCCGACCAAAGCGCCTACGAAGGCACCGACGGCAGTACCTACAAAGGAAGTTACAAAAGAACCGACCAAAACGCCGACAAAAGCACCGACTACGGCTCCCGCGACAGTTACACCCGTACCGGTTGCTGACGGCGTGAATGCTCTCGGCATTGACTTCAAGAAGCTTGCCTCCACGGACAATGCAACATACAAGGCAATAGATAATTATGTTGCTAGCCTTACTCCTTCAAAGAAGAATGCCTATACCGGAATGTTTAAAGGCAAGAACCTGATACTGATTTCGGCAGAGGCCTTTTCCGCCGAGGTTATTAACGAAAAGCTGACACCTACCCTTTACCGCATGGCAACAAAGGGCATCAACTTTACCGATTATTATCAGCCTTGCGGTGCGGGAACGACAGGCGGAGAGTTCCAGAACATCATGGGCATGAATCCCATGCGCGGCGGTAATTCAATGAAGCTGACCGCAAACAGCAACAATTATTTCACCATGGGCAGCCAGCTCAACCGCCTCGGTTATTTCGGAAAGGCTTACCATAACAATTCCTATACCTACTATGACCGTCACAAGACCCATATAAACCTTGGTTATTCTGCGGGTTACATGGGCTATGGAAACGGCATGGAAAAATATGTACAGAAGCTCTGGCCCGAGAGTGACCTCGAAATGATGGTCGGAACTATACCCGAGTACATTGACAAGGAACATTTCAATATTTATTATATGTCCGTCAGCGGACACAGTGCCTATAACTTCAGTTCCAATGCCATGGCAAAGAAGAACAAGGACAGGGTAAAGAATCTGGGCTACAATGAATCGGTAAAAGCTTATATTGCCTGCAATCTTGAGTTTGAGGATGCGATGGCGTACCTTGTAAAGAAGCTTGAGGAAAAGGACAAGGCGGATGATACCGTAATAGTGATCAGTGCCGACCATTATCCTTACGGACTTGACTGCGAAAAGCTTGGTAATATGCCGAACCTCGACAACCTCTACGGATACAAAGTTGTAAACGCACTGCAGCGTGACCACTCAAGGCTTATCATATGGTCGGGCTGCCTTGAGGATAAAGCGCCGATAGTAGTAAGTGCACCGACAATGAGCATTGACATACTTCCGACCCTTTCAAACCTTTTTGGAACCGAGTGGGATTCAAGGCTTCTTCCGGGAAGGGATGTGTTCTCGGATGCCATGCCTTTGGCATATGTCGATCAGTATAACTGGAAGACCGACAAGGGAACCTGCGTCGGCGGAACATTCAGGACTAATGATGGCAAAGTTGATAAGACATATGGAAGTAAGATCATTGAATTGATAAAAGCCAAGCGTAATTACTGCCTGAATGTCATAGACAATGATTATTTCGGGCACCTTTATAAGACGGGCTGGCTCAAATAAAAAATATCTTGACGTATTATTGATTTGTTGTTACAATATACGTAATTAGGGCTTGCAAAAGCCAGAATATGAGGAGGATTTTTAACTATGGGTATTTTATCCAGATTCAAAGACATTATGGCAGCAAACATCAATGCGCTGCTTGATAAGGCTGAAGATCCCGAGAAGATGATCGATCAGTGCCTGAGAAATCTTACCAGCGACCTTGTTGAAGTAAAGAAGGAAACCGCAGCAGTTATGGCTCAGGAGACCCAGGCTAAGCGTGAACTTGATCAGTGCCAGGAGCAGATCAACAAGATGCAGAGCTATGCTATCAAGGCTGTTGAGGCAGGCAACGAGGATGATGCAAGACGTTTCCTCGCAGAGAAGGCTACACTTTCCGCAAAGCTTACAACACTTCAGAGCACCTATGCAGTTGCTTCCGATAATGCCAAGAAGATGCGTGAGATGCATGATAAGCTGACCGCAGATATCAAGGAAATCGAGCTTCGTAAGGAAGCTATCAAGTCTAAGCTTGCTGTTGCAAAGGCTCAGGAGCGCGTAAACAAGATGACCTCGAACGTTGCAGATACCAACCGTTCGATCGCAAGCTTCGAGAGATACGAAGAGATGGCAAACAAGAAACTGGATCAGGCAAATGCAATGGCTCAGCTCAATTCTACAAATGCCGAGACTTCGATCAAGGATCTTACCAACAAGTATGTCAACTCTGTTGATGTTGATGCAGAGCTTGAAGCACTTAAGGCTAGCCTTGGAAAGACCACAACTACCGAGGGTGGAACCCAGTAAGATATTTTAGCAAATGATTTTTAGGGGCGGGCGCCAACGTGTCCGCCCTTTATTTTCTGTAAACAGTAAAGGAAGGTTTTTATGTGGCTTGCTGACGGATGGAAGGACTATGAGGTGCTTGATTGCTCCGAAGGAGAAAAACTGGAGCGCTGGGGAGATAAGATTCTGGTAAGACCGGACCCTCAGGTCATCTGGAAAACCGAAAAAAGAGACAGGCTCTGGAATAATTTTGACGGGCATTACCATCGTAGCAACAAGGGCGGCGGTGAATGGGAATTCCGTAATGTTCCGGATAAATGGCATATCGATTATAAGTTTGAAAGCAGAAGAGTTCCGGGAGAAAAGAAGCTTTCCTTCTGGTTGCAGCCTTTTACCTTCAAGCATACAGGGCTTTTTCCCGAGCAGGCTGTGAACTGGGATTTTTTCGGAAAGCTGATAGCCGATGAAAAAGCAAAGAATCCCGAAAGGGAGATAAAAGTACTGAACCTTTTTGCATATACAGGCGGTGCAACGCTTGCTGCGGCTGCGGCGGGTGCTTCGGTTACCCATGTGGATGCTTCGAAAGGTATGGTAAGCTGGGCAAAGGACAATGCGGTGCTTTCGGGACTTTCCGATGCTCCGGTCCGTTATTTTGTCGATGACTGCGTCAAGCTTGTAGAAAGGGAGATAAGGCGCGGCAACAGGTATGACGGAATAATAATGGATCCTCCTTCCTATGGCAGAGGACCCAAGGGTGAAATCTGGAAAATAGAAGACTCGGTATATGATTTTATAAAGCTTACCGAAAGACTTGTTTCGGATAAGCCTTTATTTTTCCTTTTGAATTCCTACACTACCGGACTTCAGCCGGCTGTCATGAAATATATGCTTGAGACCGAAATTGTAAAGAAGCACGGAGGAAGAGCCGAAGCTGATGAAATCGGGCTTCCCGTTACAAGCACGGGACTTGTGCTTCCGTGCGGGGCGAGTGCAAGAATAGTATTTTAGATGAGGTTTATGCAGAGGTTTGAATGAAAGAAATCCTTGAAGAAGACAACAAAAACGAAGAAGGTCTTTCCGGTACAAGTCTGGCTGAGTCGGTGATCGACTCCGAAAACGCCGAAAAAGACAGGTTCAGCATTAAACAACTGCCGGGGCTTCTGAAAAAATGGTGGATGATACCCGTCTACCTTTTCTTTGCGACGCTTCTTGTCATTTTTATTTCAAGAGGTGACGAGAAGGATCTTTACAAGGCACATTTCAAGGGAGAGAACGAGGTAACGATCGGCGACGTCGACTATACGCTTCTCAGCAAGGATGACAAAGACAATTACATAGGCTCCTTTGTGAGCACAAAGCTCACCGCACTGAAGGATAAAAAGATTGCCACGATGCGTTCCTACATATTATATGTATCGGTCTTTTACTCGGTTCAGGGCGTCGATGATCTTGAATATGTGATGGACGGAAAGAATTCGGTATATGTAAAGAGCGAGAACTACGAAAAGGCAAAAGCATATTTTGAAAACGAAGCCCATATCACTTCCTATAAAATGACAGGTAAGTCCAAAAAGATGGAAAACCTTAGCGATCTGGAAAACGAAAAGGTTGATGCTCTGTATGAGCTTATGGAAAACGGAACCGAAACCGAGTTTACAAAAGAATTGATAACAGAGAACTACGCCACCAGGCGAGAGATCTACGGTTTCTTCGATGACGGCATATTCTGCAGGGCCGTGCTTGAAGTGTTCAGGGACGAGGACAATAATATATATGTAACAACAGAAATGATTGACGGAAAGAAGCAGAAGGACGGCAAGTCGCGCCTTAAGGGAGTTGAATTACCCGAAGAGCTTGCAGACTACTTCCGGGAGCTCTGGAACTAGCCTTTCTGGTATATAAAACCGCTTTTGTGCAAAATTACCTACAAAAGCAGGAATGACTATTAAAACTTTGTGAATTTTTTTAGGGTCAAAAAGCAAAGAAAAAACTTGCAATTTAAGAAAGAATAGTATATAATAGCATTCGTTGTGACGTTGATAGCTGTGATGCGTGAGGTTGCCACTTCGGTGGGTTTTTACGCGGAGCGAATGTCAGGTTATAAACTTTGGCGACAAGTCACTGTACCAATCGTTTTCTGCCTATGTGCAGATAAACCGTGCGTAACGAATGCACTTGGTATGGGAAGAAGCCAGTTCGGCTTCTTTTTTTACGGGACAGCAGGAAACACACGGAAGAGTGTACAGTCACAGATCGCCGACTCTATCATTATTATAATAGGAGGCGGCTATTTATGGCAAATGTAATGAGAATTACACTTAAGGCTTATGATCATCAGCTTATTGATGCATCAGCTGCAAAAATTGTGGATAACGCAAAGAAGACCGGATCCAAGGTCAGCGGACCTGTGCCTTTGCCCACAAAGAAAGAAATCGTAACAATCCTTCGTGCAACCCACAAGTACAAGGATTCACGTGAGCAGTTCGAGCAGAGAACACACAAGAGACTGATTGATATCATTGAGCCCGGTCAGAAGACAAAGGATGCTTTGTCCAAGCTCGAAATGCCCGCCGGTGTTTACATCGGCATCAAGATGATCACCAAATAATCATCTTGTAATTTAGAATGAACCCACACGGGTTCCGCTGTAGATTAAACAGGAGGAAAAACAAATGAAGAAAGCTATTTTAGCTACAAAAGTCGGAATGACCCAGATCTTCGATGAGAATGGTCTTCTTATTCCGGTAACTGTTCTTCAGGCAGGTCCCTGCGTAGTTACACAGGTTAAGAATGCCGAGAAAGACGGTTACGAAGCAGTTCAGGTTGGCTTTGGTGACATCAGGGAAGTGTTGGTTAATAAGCCCAGAAAGAAAATCTTTGCTAACGCAGGTACCTCTGTAAAGAGATATCTTAAAGAATTTAAATTTGAGAACAGCGCAGATTACTCTGCAGGTCAGGAAATCAAGGCTGACATCTTCGCAGCAGGCGATAAGATCGATGTATCCGGTACCTCAAAGGGTCATGGTTATGCTGGCGCGATCAAGAGGCACGGTCTCTCGAGAGGACCCATGGGTCACGGTTCCAAGTACCACAGACATGCAGGTTCAAACGGTCCCGCAACCACACCCGGCCGTGTATTCAAAGGAAAGCACATGCCCGGACATATGGGTTCGGTAAAAGTTACCGTACAGAATCTTGAAGTTGTAAGAGTAGATGCAGAAAACAACATGCTTTTAGTTAAGGGTGCAGTACCCGGAGCTAAGAAATCCTTAATCGTAGTTAAGGAAGCTGTTAAAAGCGCAAACTAACGATTAGGAAAGGAGAAAAGCACAAATGGCAAATGTAAGTGTTTATAATAAAGAAGGCGCTAAAGTAGGTTCTATGGACCTTAACGATTCAGTCTTTGGCGTAGAAGTTAACACAAACCTTATGCATGCTGCCGTAGTTGCCCAGCTTGCAAACAAGCGTCAGGGAACACAGAGCGCACTCACACGTTCTGAAGTAAGCGGTGGCGGAAGAAAGCCCTGGAGACAGAAGGGAACCGGTCATGCAAGACAGGGTTCAACCCGTTCTCCTCAGTGGGTACACGGTGGCGTAGTATTCGCTCCCAAGCCCAGGGATTATTCAGTAAAGATGAACAAGAAGGAAAAGGCTGCAGCAATCAAGTCAGCACTTACCTCAAGAGTAAATGATTCAAAGATCTTCGTTATGGAGGATCTTGCATTCGGTGAGATCAAGACAAAGCCCGTAAAGGCAATGCTCGATGCACTTAACGCAAAGAAGGCTCTCATCGTAACAGCTGAGGCTGACAAGATCGTTACTCTTTCAGCAAGAAACATTGAAGGCGTTCGCATCGTAGAATCAGGCTCGATCAACGTATTTGACATCCTTAAGTATGATAACCTTGTTATCACAAAGGATGCGGTAGCAAAAATCCAGGAGGTGTATGCATAATGGCAGATTTAAAATACTATGACGTTATTCTCTCTCCGGTAGTTACCGAAAAGAGCATGAACTACATGTCAGAAAAGAAATATTGCTTCTATGTTCATAAGGATGCAACAAAGGCTCAGGTAAAGGATGCCGTTGAGAAAATGTTCGCAGGAGCAAAGGTTGCCGAAGTAAATACTTCAAACGTATCAGGCAAGCTTCGCAGACGTGGAAGAGACGTAGGATACACTGCAGACAGAAAGAAAGCAGTAGTTAAGCTTACAGCAGACAGCGCAGATATCGAAATCTTCGCAGGACTGTAAAAGAATCGGGGTAAGGTGAAAAATTCCAAACTATATCTTACCCGTCATTGAAAGGAGTAATAAAAATGGGAATTAAAAAATATAATCCCTATACACCCTCCAGAAGAAACATGACCGGTTCTGATTTCGCTGAGATCACTACTCAGGATCCCGAGAAGTCACTTCTTGTTTCACTCAAGAAGTTCTCAGGACGTAACAATCAGGGCAAGATCACTGTTAGACATCAGGGCGGTGGATCAAGAAGAAAATACAGAATAATCGATTTCAAGAGAAAGAAAGACGATGTACCCGCAACAGTTAAGACCATCGAGTATGATCCTAACAGGACAGCAAACATCGCACTTATCGCTTACGCAGACGGTGAGAAGGCATATATCCTTGCACCTCTCGGACTTTCGGTAGGCGATGTGATCATGAACGGAAAGAATGCAGAAATCAAAATCGGTAACTGCCTTCCCCTTGAGAACATGCCCATCGGTACCCAGGTACACAACGTTGAGCTTTATCCCGGAAAAGGCGGACAGCTTGTTCGTTCAGCCGGAAACAGCGCTCAGCTGATGGCAAAGGAAGGAAAGTACGCAACACTCCGTCTTCCTTCAGGCGAGATGAGAATGGTTCCCATCATCTGCCGTGCAACAGTAGGCCAGGTTGGTAACATCGACCATGAGCTTATCAATGTTGGTAAGGCAGGACGTAAGCGTCACATGGGCATCCGTCCTACAGTAAGAGGTTCCGTAATGAACCCGAACGACCATCCTCATGGTGGTGGTGAAGGTAGAACCCCCGTTGGTCGTCCCGGTCCGAGCACACCTTGGGGTAAACCCGCACTCGGTCTTAAGACACGTAAGAAGAGCAAGCCGTCCAATAAGCTGATCATCAGAAGAAGAGACGGTAAGGCATTATCCAATTAGGAGGTTTGAATATGGCACGTTCATTAAAGAAAGGACCTTTCGCAGACGAGTCCCTGCTTAAAAAGATTGATGCAATGAATGCAGCAAGCGACAAGTCAGTGATCAAGACATGGTCAAGACGTTCAACTATTTTCCCTTCCTTTGTAGGCCATACAATCGCTGTTTATGACGGAAGAAAGCATGTTCCGGTATATGTAACAGAAGACATGGTAGGACATAAGCTCGGCGAGTTCGTAGCAACAAGAACCTCCCGCGGTCATGGCAAGGATGAGAAAAAAGGTAAGAAATAATAAGTAAAACGGGCACTCATAAGAGTGTTACCTGTTGGAAGAGTACGGGCGGAGGGCCGCCCGAGATGAAAGGAGAATATCTATGGCTAAAGGACATAGATCCCAAATAAAGAGAGACAGAAACGAAAACCAGAGAGAAAAGAGACCTTCAGCAAAGCTTAGCTATGCAAGAGTTTCAGTTCAGAAAGCATGTTTCGTTCTCGATGCCATCAGAGGCAAGGATGTAAATACTGCTCTTGGTATCCTGGCTTACAATCCCAGATATGCATCAAGAGTAATTGAGAAGCTTTTAAAGTCTGCTGTTGCAAATGCCGAAAACAACAACGGCATGGATGTATCGAAGCTCTATGTGGCAGAGTGCTTTGCTAACGACGCTCCCACAATGAAGAGAGTTCATCCCAGAGCTCAGGGCAGAGCATACAGAATCTTAAAGAGAATGAGCCACATTACAGTAGTGCTCGATGAAAGATAAGGAGGAACAGCATGGGACAGAAAGTAAATCCGCATGGATTAAGAGTCGGAATTATTAAAGACTGGGACTCAAGATGGTACGCAGAAGCTGATTTCGCCTCTTGCCTCGCTGAGGATTACAAGATCAGAAAGTATCTCGAGAAGAGACTTGCCAACTCAGGTGTATCAAAGGTTGAGATCGAGCGCGTTTCCGATAAGATCAAGGTTATCGTATTCACATCCAAGCCCGGCGTTGTAATCGGTAAGGCCGGTGCAGAGATCGAGAAGATCAAGAATGAGATTCAGAAGAAATTTACCGAGAAGAAGGTAAACGTTGAAATCAAGGAAATCAAAAAGCCCGACGGTGATGCTCAGCTTGTTGCAGAGAACATCGCTCAGCAGCTTGAGAACCGTGTTTCCTTCCGTCGTGCAATGAAGTCCGTTATGAGCCGTACAATGAAGACTCAGGGCGTTCTTGGTATCAAGACAGCAGTAAGCGGCCGTCTCGGCGGTGCAGATATGGCTCGTACAGAGTTCTATTCAGAGGGTAACATTCCTCTTCAGACTCTCCGTGCCGACATCGACTACGGTTTCGCAGAGGCAGATACCACCTATGGTAAGGTTGGTGTTAAGGTTTGGATCAACCATGGACAGATCCTCCCCGGAAGAAAGGGAAGCAAGAAGGAAGGGAGTGACAAATAATGTTAATGCCTAAGAGAGTGAAACGCCGTAAGCAGTTTCGCGGAACTATGAGAGGCAAGGCCCTCAGAGGCAACAGAATCACCAATGGTGAATATGGTATTGTTGCTACCGAACCTTGCTGGATCAAATCAAATCAGATTGAAGCAGCCCGTATCGCAATCAACCGTTACGTTAAGCGTGGTGGTAAGGTATGGATCAAGATTTTCCCTGACAAGCCTGTTACAGCAAAGCCTGCTGAAACACGAATGGGTTCAGGTAAAGGATCACTTGAATATTGGGTTGCAGTAGTTAAACCCGGTCGTGTACTTTTCGAGATCGCAGGTGTATCGGAGGAGATCGCAAGAGAAGCTCTCCGTCTCGCTACACACAAGCTTCCCTGCAAGTGCAAGATCATTTCCAAGGCTGAGTTAGAGGAGGTTGTT
>JAFRWN010000037.1 GCA_017437965.1 Lachnospiraceae bacterium | reverse complement strand
GATTGGCATCCTTATGGTAATCATACACATAAATACTGTATTTTCCGGGCTTTTTTGCCTTAAGAGCCTTTGCTATTGAAGCTCCGATAAGGCCAAAGCCGATGAAACCTAGCTTTGTCATCTAAATTATTACTCCTGACCTCCCGATACCAAAAGTCCCAGTATCGTGAATTCTTCGTTTTCGGAATTGGCGTTTTTCCTTATCACTACCTTGTGCTCTGCAGCGGTATCTGATGAGAATACTTCGGTGGATTCCGCATAGCTGCCCCAGCCACCCTTGAAGTTGGCATCAAGTGTCGCAACCGCATTACCGTCAACCTCGATATCAAACTGACCGCTCTTGCCGTCAGTGGTTCTGTAGTAGATCAGTCCGAGATTTGCGCAGTTAATCGTAAAGCTTATCTCACCCTCTCCGCTTACACTTGTCCAGTCATTCGGGAACTGGGCAAACTTGTTGCTTTCTTCAAATGTTCCGAGTGAATCAGGGGTTATGCTCTTGCTGTCAAGTATCTTTGCGTTGGTATATTTTTCCTTTGTTACCGCTGCCACATCAAACTTGTCAGCTGCAGTAAGAACGTCAAGATCATGATAAACCGCATTGAAATAATACCAGAAAAGCTCACCACAGATTGCGTGTCCCAGTGCCGAAGGATGCACGGTATCGCCCGAAAGCTCCTCCGCACTGAAGGTATTGTCCTTCATCATCTTGCTGATTACATTTGTATAGCTTAACATAGGAAGTGAATAAGCCTTACCTACCGGATATTCATCATTCTGTGCGGTCGAACCGTTGGTCTGGCCCATGAACAGAAGCATTACGGCAGGATTGCTCTTGTATTTCAGAAGGTTTCTTACAAGATTGTCATAGATAGTCTGACCGTTACGGAGTCCTGCATCATTTACTGCAAATTCAACAATTACCAGGTCAGGCTCATGTGAAAGCACATCGGTTCCTGCCCTGTGAACTCCAAGATATGATGTGGTTGCACCGATACCGGCATTTACAAAATTGATCTTGGTATCGGGAAATTTTTCCTCCCACCACTGTTTTACATAGTTGGCATAAAAAGTTTTCTTTTTGACTGCTTCCTTATCCTTTGTGCCTTTAGAAACAGTGCCCTGAGTGATTGAACCTCCGATACAGACAACAGTTACCTCTTCACCGTTTTTAGCCTTTTTCATCACATCGGCAAGTGCCCTGTTGTCAGAGCCTAAAAGTGTCGCAAGCTCCATATAATCGTCACTTACGAAATTGGTTGCAGGTACAAGTCCGCCCTCATGCCATTCCTTCAATTCTACAGGTGTAGGCTCAGCTGTGGGCTCGGCTGTGGGTTCTGCAGATGAAGAGCTGCTGCTCTCATCATTACTGCTTTCAGAAGCACTGTCAGAAGAACTACTCTCTCCCGAACTGCTCTTAGTACTGCTTTCAGCAGACGAACTGCTGCTTTCTTTACCGCAGGCAGCAAAAGCTCCTGCAATCAGTGCAGCCGCACATAAAACGGCCGCTGTTCTTTTCAATCCTTTGATCATCCTTATTTTTCTCCTTTAATACTTTATTATTTTCCTGTAATTACATTTTTCAGACCAATCTCATCCCACAGAATAGTGAAAGGGGCATTTCCGACCTCAATTATCTTCTTATAAGCTTCTGATTCCGAATATCCCTTATCGATCAGCGCATCAAAGGTATCCTCCATCAGAATGAAGCCGCCACCATATGCAGGGAAAAGGCAGGGATCCGAAACAACAACTTCATAAATCGCCTTTGCACTGCTGCCTAAATAAAAATTGTCATTCAGATACTGTTTCAGCTCATTTACAGTATCACCATAATAATTTACCCTGATATCACAGAGGGCTTCAACAAGATAATTAAGCATTGCCTCGCGGTAACGGAGCTCTGCGACCTTTTCATCGTCAATGCACCAGAAAAATGCCTGTTTTTCAACAAACATGGCCCAGCCCTCCTGGACTCCGAGGTAGGTAAGCATCTGGTTCATCTCCTGAAAATCATCCTGTGCAAAACGGTACTCGTCCTGATAAAGATGACCGGGAATGCCCTCATGGGCAAGAGTTACAAAAAGATCGACAGTATCTTCTACCTTGTTACCGTTTACCCTGATAACCCTTTTATTGATATCATCAAGAGGCGGTGAAATGTAGTATGCCGCAACGACATCATTCTCCTGTTCCTCGGCCAGATAGCTCACTATCCACTCGCTGTCACCGGTATCTGATAATATTTTTTCCGAAAGCTTTTTCAAAGCCTCAAGTATCTTGTCCGGATCATCGCCGTATTTGGACTCGGCATCGGTATAGGAATAGACGAGAGAATAATCATCCGAAATAATTTCGATCATTTTGTCCCAGTATTCCATGGTCTTGTCCTCAAGATACTCATAGAATTCATCGACGGTCGTTCCCATTCCGATATATTCTTCAAGAAGCGTTGCATAGTACTCTTTGCCGCCATCGAAATTACACAGTCCTTTGGATTCGTCGATATATTTCTTGAAACTCTTTACAAACTTGATATATCTTTCGATTGCAGGCATCGTGCTTTCTTCAATTATTCCGGCAAGCTCCGAAAGATATTCCTTCTGCTTGTCCTCGGGAATTTCGGTCTTTTCGATACTGTTTTTGAAAGCGACATAAAGGATTTCCTTTTCAGGCTCGGATGCAAGCCAGTCCTCTCCGAAATCGATTGCAGCATTGTACATTTCTTTCGTAAAAAGCAGGTTATCCTTTACTATCTTGTTACCTATCTCATCTTCCTGATTCTTAAGATAGTCGGGAAGACGCTTAAGGCTGTCCAGATATAGTTCTACATCACTTTCATCATCAATAGGGAACTCTGTAAAATAGAACTGTATGGTGGAAATATAGCTATTGTTCTGCGAAAAGAAGGAGGCAATATACTCGCCCTCACTCTCGCTTTCCTTGTACATTTTCAGCTCGTATTCAAGCAGCTTGTACATCCTTCTCTGGTTGTCCGTAAGCTTGTCGGGATCAAAATTTTTAAGGTTATTTTCGATATAATCCATAAAATTATCATTGAAGCCGTCAAGAATATCTTCGCCTTTTTCCCCGAACTTATATTTTATTTTGACTCCGGCAGCTTCCGGATCTTTAAGTGACATACGT
>JAFRWN010000036.1 GCA_017437965.1 Lachnospiraceae bacterium | reverse complement strand
GAGGGTGAGGGCATTCTCAGAATGCACGACATCAAATCAATAAAAAACAGGTCGTCTCCATGCAAGCATGATACGACCTGTTTTTTATTGATTTATGGCACCGGGCACTTTGTTCAAAGCTTAACGCACGTATTTCCTTGCGGCTTTGAGCTGAGTGATGAGTCTCTTGTTGAAGTCTGCCTGCACTTTTGCCTTCTGATCTTCCGGATAGTCATAGAAGCCCTTGCCGGTCTTGAAACCGTAATTGCCTTCTTCTACAAGCTTACGCATCGTCTCAGACGGTGTCTGGGTTGATGCGAGTGCAGGGAAGAAGTTGCTCTCTGCTGCATACCAGATATCAAGGCCGCCCATGTCAGCGCATTCAAGCATACCTGTGGTCGCATTTCTGAAGCAAGGACCAAACATAAGAGCTCTGTCAACGTCTTCAGGCTCTGCGATTCCCTGGTCGATAAGGTAGAAAGCTTCTCTTGCCTGTGCGTGAAGAAGACGGTTTGCGACCATGCCTGTTACGTCCTTAAGAACCTTAACAGGAGCCTTTTCGCAATGTACAAAGAGTTCTCTTACCTTGTCAAAGTCTTCCTGTGACATATTTCCGAAGTATGAAAGCTCGATGATCGGGATCAGGTGAGCCGGATTGTAGCAATGAGCTATCATGACTTTAGCTTTTCTTGCTTCCGAAACGCCTTCGGTCATGTCCCAGAGCTTAAGGCTTGATGTATTGCTTGCAAGGATAGTTTCAGGCTTGCAAAGCTTATCAAGCTCTACAAAAAGATCCTGTTTAAGCTTCAGGTTCTCAGGTGTTGCCTCGATAACGAAGTCCACATCTTTAACTGCAGGCTCAAGCTCTGCAAAGAGTTCGATATTATCAAGAGAGGCCTGGATATTCTCCTCAGGGAAATATCCCTCTCCTACCATGATCTCGAGCTCTGTTTTGATACGGTCTTTAACCGTTGCTCTCACATTATCAAATGACTCGTAAACATTTACTTTGATTCCGTGGCTTGCAAAGTTATTTGCAATAGAATGTCCCATGGTACCTGCACCGAGTACCGCTACTTTGTTGATCATATCCATCGATCCTCCTAACAGTATTAATCGTTTACCTGGTTAATCATAATTTTGCGCAGACGCGCAGAACATCCAAACGGATGCCGAAACATTTTGCAAGTTAATTATAAATAATACTCAGCAAAATGACAAATACTTTTACAGTTTTCACTCAGAATGCAGACCGGTTCTGTCCAACAGATACACTTTATCACATACTTCTGCAATATATTTTCTGTCGTGCGAGACGCTTATGATCGCTCCCGGAAATTCCTTCAACATATTTCTGATCACAGGACCCGTGATCGGTGAAAAGTTCCGGGTAGGTTCATCCAATATCAGCACATTCGCTCCCGACAGCACCATCTTAAGCAGCATAAACTTCGCTTTTTGCCCTCCTGAGAGTTCCCTTAACGGGTGTTCCATCTCATCCGGAGTGAATTTTAATGAGCCCAGGTACTGCCTGATCATTGTGATCTCGTCTTTTTTTCCTGTTTTTGCAAGCAGGTCTACCGGACTTTTTTCAAGATTAGCCTCTTCTTCGTACATCTGAGGCATATAGATAGCATTAATATCCTTTCTTTTGAGCAGTTCCTGCGCTATATTTCTTATCAAAGTAGTTTTTCCCGCACCGTTCGCGCCGATTATACATATCTTTTCCGGTCCTCTCACGACAAGTTCGATGTTTTTTGACAGCACATTCGATCTGTCAGGAGTTCTGAGCTCGTTTATTTCGAGCTTTATTACGTATTTTGACGCAGGCATATTTGTGCCCTTTTCATCAAATTTGAGAAATACTGCCTCTTCCTCTTCAGGCATCTCTCTCATATTCTCATCTTCTTTTGCAAATCTGTGCTCGATCGCCTTGACAGT
>JAFRWN010000035.1 GCA_017437965.1 Lachnospiraceae bacterium | reverse complement strand
GCATCCTATTGATAATATAAAGGAATATATTGCTGCAGTTCTTAAGCGTGAAGGAAAATTATTGTCAAATAAAAATTTCTGTGCTACAATTCTATAAAAGCTTAAAAACTTGAAAGAGGTAGAAATGTGAAAAATCCTAAAAAGATAAAATCAGAAGGAATATCGCTTAAAACTGCCAATATAATAATGATTTTTGCTACCTTGGTAGTTCTGGTCATGCTCCTTGTCGAACTGTTTCAGGCCTCCTCAGTCTATAAGAAACTGTCCAGTGCAACTGATGATTACATTCTTATGCACAAGAGTGCGGAAAACCTGATGGCGGCGTCAGATTTTTTGACCGACAGGGTTCAGCTTTTTACGATCAACCTTGAAGAGAAAAATATGACCGAGTATTTCAATGAGGTTCATAATACAAGGCGTAGGGATATCGCACTTTTTGATATGGAAAAGATAGCCGGTAAAAAGGATGCCTTTAAGCAACTTGACGATGCCATGTACATGTCAAACGACCTGATGAATGTAGAAATACATGCAATGAAGCTGATCTGTGAAGCCAAAGGAATAGAAACAAAGAAACAGCCGGAAGAATTGCAGAGAATTGATCTTTCCGATTTTGAAAAAGAACTTCCCAATGCCGAAAAAATCAGCAAGGCGCAGGATCTTGTCCATGACAGCGACTACTATACCCAGAAGGCAATCATAAGGGATAAAGTAGAAAAATGTTCGGAGGTCCTTATTGAGGATACCCATCAGACTCAGGACAAACTGAGCACCAAGCTGAAGAATAAGCTGAAATATGTGCGCATCCTTCTGATAATCATGTCGTTTGCGATGGTGATGGTACTGTGGATGACTTCATATCTCGGAATCAACCCGATACTTAAGGGCGTGCAGAAGATAAAGGAAAACAGCAAGATTCCCGTGACGGGTTCCTATGAGTTCCGATATCTTGCAAAAACCTACAACAAAATGTACGAGGCTTTCAAGCAGAGTATCGAAAACCTGAATTATGAAGCTTCACATGACAGCCTTACCGGTGTATATAACCGTGCGGGTTACGATGTTGTAAAACAGAGCCTTGATCTTAAGAGCACTGCGGTGCTGATAATCGATGCCGATAATTTCAAGAAAATAAATGATATGTATGGACACCTTGTCGGTGACCAGGTGCTGAAGAAGTTGGCAGATGCCCTGAGGGCAGCCTTCAGAAGCGAGGATTATATCTGCCGTGTGGGCGGAGATGAGTTCGTTGTTTTCATGATCCACATGCAAAAGGAACAGAAGGAGCTTATCGAATCAAAGGCAGCCCTTATAAATAAGAAGCTTTCCGACAGAAGTGACGGACTTCCATATATGTCAGTCAGCATAGGCGTTGCGTTCGGCGCAACCGAGAACGATATTGAAAGCATTATCAGTCATGCAGACGAAGCATTATATAAGGTAAAGAAAGACAAAAGCACGAACTGCTATTTCTATGAACTTGAAAAGAAATAAATGATTTACCCTGTCCTTGGTGGGCAGGGTATTTTTTTGTACATTGTTTAAAATGTGTATTTTTTAAAAAACATATTGTATACATGTATACAATATGGTATAATCCCGCAGTGGAGGTAATAAAAATGATGAGAGTAACGGAAGAAAATTATGAACATGACGCCTGTGGTATAGGCGCAGTAGTTGATATTAAAGGCAGAAAGAGCCACAGTACCGTTTCGGAAGCTCTGGGAATAGTCGAGAGGCTTGAGCATCGTGCCGGCAAAGATGCAGAAGGTAAGACCGGTGACGGTGTTGGTATCATGCTTCAGGTTTCCCACAGCTTCTTTGTGAAAGCGGCAGCAGAGTGCGGCATTAGCCTTCCGGGTGAAAGGGAGTATGGTGTCGGAATGTTCTTTTTCCCGCAGACCGAGCTTAAGTGCAGGCAGGCCAAGAAGCTTTTCGAGATCGTGTGCGGAAAAGAGGGACTTAAGTTCCTTGGCTGGAGAAAGGTTCCGGTAGAGAGCGAAATTCTCGGAAGCAAGGCACTTTCCGTTATGCCGGAAATATACCAGGGCTTTGTTGCAAAGCCGGAGGACGTTTCGAAGGGACTTGAATTTGACCGCAAGCTTTATGTAGCCCGCAGGCTTTTTGAACAGGCAAGCCCGGATACATATGTGGTTTCATGTTCTTCGAGAACGATAGTCTACAAGGGAATGTTTCTGGTAGACCAGCTTCGCGGTTTCTTTACGGACCTTAAGGATCCTGACATGGATTCCGCCATTGCCCTTGTGCATTCGCGCTTTTCAACCAACACCAATCCAAGCTGGATGAGGGCACATCCCAACCGCCTTATCGTTCATAACGGTGAGATCAATACCATAAAGGGTAATGCCGACAAGATGCGTGCAAGGGAAGAAGTGCTTGCTGGCAAGGTTTTCGAAGGGGAAATGGCAAAGATACTTCCGGTAGTCAATGATTCGGGCTCCGATTCCGCAATGCTTGATAATACTCTGGAGTTTCTGATGATGAGCGGTATGCCGCTTCCACTTGCGGTAATGACACTGATTCCTGAGCCATGGATACATGATAAGAGCATTTCCGAAGAAAAAAAGGACTTTTATCAGTACTATGCAACCATGATGGAACCATGGGACGGCCCCGCATCGATACTTTTCTCCGACGGAGATGTGATGGGTGCAGTGCTTGACCGAAACGGACTCAGACCTTCAAGGTACTATATCACAAACGATGACCTTCTTGTGCTTGCATCCGAGGTCGGTGTAATGAATGTTCCTCAGGAGAAGATCATAAAGAAGGACAGACTGCGTCCCGGCAGAATGCTGCTTGTTGATACCGTAAAGGGCGAAGTGATCGAGGACGAGAAGATCAAAAGCTATTATTCAGGAAGGGCACCTTATGGTGAATGGCTTGACGGCAATCTTACCGAGCTTAAGAATCTCCATATTCCGAACAAGAGGATTGAGGAATATACAAAGGAAGAAAGGGAGAGACTTTACCGCAATTTCGGTTACACCTATGAGAATATAATGAAAAACATACTGCCCATGGCTGAAAACGGAGCCGAGGCAGTTCTTGCCATGGGTGCAGACCTTGCGCTGCCTTCACTTTCAAAGCAGTATCCTCCGCTTTTCGATTATTTCCGCCAGCTTTTTGCACAGGTAACAAATCCCCCGCTTGATGCGATAAGGGAGGAAATTGTTACGGGTACTACCATGTTCCTTGGCAAGGCAGGAAATCTTCTTGAGGAAAAGCCCGAAAACTGCAGGATGCTCCGCATCAACAATCCGATACTTACGGACACTGATATTCTTAAGATCAAGTCACTGAATAAGGAAGGTCTTAAGGCAGAAACCGTACCTATTATATATTATAAGAATTCTTCGCTCAAAAAAGCGATAGAAAGACTCTATGTTCTTGCGGATAATGCAATCAAGGCAGGAGCAACTATACTGATACTTTCCGACAGGGGTGTTGATGAATATCATGTTGCAATCCCGTCATTGCTTGCAGTATCCGCACTCCAGCAGTATCTTGTACGTACAAAGAAGAGAACTGCACTTTCACTTATCCTTGAGTCTGCAGAGCCGAGAGAGGTTCATCATTTTGCAACCCTTATCGGTTTCGGTGCTTCGGCAGTCAATCCCTATCTTGCACATGAGGTAATCAGGGAGAAGATCGAAGAACATCTGCTTGACAAGGATTATTATGCCGCAGTTGATGATTATAATTCAGCTGTGCTTCATGGCATAGTCAAAATTGCTTCAAAGATGGGTATTTCCACCCTCCAGTCCTATCAGGGCGCAAAGATATTCGAAGCAATCGGAATTTCAAAGGAAGTTGTTGATGAATACTTTACTGGTGTCATCAGCCGTGTGGGCGGACTTGGTCTTTCGGATATCGAGGCAGGAGTCGAGGCTCTTCACAATGCTGCCTTTGACCAGCTTGGCCTTTATCAGAACATGGAAATTTCAAGCACCGGCATGCAGAAGGAAAGAAGCGGAAAGGAAAAGCATCTTTATAATCCGCAGACCATACACATGCTCCAGCTTTCCACACACAGCGGAAGCTATGAGAAATTCAAAACCTATACCCAGATGATCACTGATGAGGAAAAGGGTATCAGCCTTCGTGGCCAGATAGACTTTGCTTTCCCCGAAAACGGTGGCGTGCCCATAGAAGAGGTTGAGCCTGTAAGCGAGATCGTAAAGCGTTTCAAGACAGGTGCGATGAGCTACGGTTCGATTTCAAAGGAGGCACATGAGTGTCTGGCAATCGCAATGAATAAACTCGGCGGAAAGTCCAATTCCGGTGAGGGTGGTGAAAGCGAGGAAAGGCTTTTAAGTAAAGGAAGCGAAGAGGACCGCTGCTCTGCGATCAAGCAGGTTGCATCCGGACGTTTCGGTGTTACGAGCAGATATCTTGTAAGCGCAAGGGAAATCCAGATCAAGATGGCACAGGGCGCAAAGCCCGGTGAAGGCGGACAGCTTCCTGCCGGCAAGGTATATCCATGGATTGCAAAATGCAGGCATTCAACTCCCGGTGTTGCACTGATTTCTCCTCCTCCTCATCATGATATATATTCGATCGAGGATCTGGCAGAGCTGATATATGACCTTAAAAATGCCAACCGTAATGCAAGGATCAGCGTGAAGCTGGTTTCCGAAGCCGGTGTTGGAACGATAGCCGCAGGTGTTGCGAAGGCAGGCGCTGAAGTAATACTGATCTCGGGCTGGGACGGCGGAACAGGTGCTGCTCCCAAGAACTCGATATATAATGCAGGTCTTCCTTGGGAACTCGGACTTTCCGAGACCCACAGAAACCTTATCGCACAGGGGCTCAGAAACAAGGTAAGGATTGAGACTGACGGAAAGCTGATGACAGGAAGGGACGTTGCGATAGCATGTCTGCTTGGAGCAGAAGAATTTGGTTTTGCAACCGCTCCACTGGTAACACTTGGTTGCGTAATGATGAGAGTATGTAACCTCGATACCTGTCCTGTTGGTGTTGCTACCCAGAATCCGGAGCTCAGGAAACGCTTCACCGGTAAACCGGAATATGTCATGAACTTCATGAACTTCATAGCAGAAGAGCTCAGGGAATACATGGCAAAGCTCGGCTTCAGAACCATCGACGAGATGGTAGGACACAGCGAGCTTCTTAAGAAGCGTGGCACCGTTTCTGGAGACAAGGCAGAAAACCTCAAGCTTGAGAAGATACTTGACAGCTCATGTTCGGGACTTCCTCATGCACATTTCGAG
>JAFRWN010000034.1 GCA_017437965.1 Lachnospiraceae bacterium | reverse complement strand
TTGCTTTCAGGCTTATTCTTGCTGCCCTTTGCGCCACCCTTCTTTACAAAATCGGGAATGACAGTCTCAAGTTCCTTAATCTTGTCATCAGCCTCTTTTATCTTATCCTCAACGAAACTGTTTTCGGATTTTGCTTCAGCCTTGATCTCGGATTCCTTTGCCCTTTCAATCTTTTCAGCAACTGAACCGGGAGTCTCATTGACTGAATCTTCAGCTTCGCTGACTGCATCTTCAGCCTCATCAACTACTTCTTCAGTTTCATCGGCTGCTTCATCTAAAACTTCCTCGACTTCATCGACTACATCTTCTTCAGCTTCATCGACTGCTTCGTCGACAGCTTCTTCTGCATCCTCAACTACGTCAAGAACCTTTTCTTCTTCTTTCTCAACCTTATCCTTTCCAAGCTTGCTTTCAAGTGAAGCAATCAGTTCGGAAAGAGTTGCATCCTCTGCAAAATCTTTGGTCTTTCCCTTTGCCTTCTTTAAAGGCTCGTCATCGAAAACACCGCTCATATCAAGCTTGACATCTTCTTCTCCGCCGATTTCTTCGGCAAGATCCTTCTCATTGTTTCCGCCAAGACCTATATGATCATAATAATTAGATTTTGCTTCTGCATAGTCCTCTTCGTTTTCACCGTCAAGAGGCTCATACTGTGACTTTCCGCTGTAACGCTCTATCTCACGCTCAAGTCTTTCTTCATTTTTCTTTACCCAGATCGTGTAGATCAGCATAAAGATGATAATAACGATCACGAGGATAATGATCCACTTCCAAGGTCCGAAACCGCTTGAACTGTCAGAACTTTCTTTCTTTGACTCTTCCTTTACGTCTGTGGAGGATTTTGTGGACTCATCCACAACCGATGTTATCACAGGCGACTGCGTAGGTTCGGGAGTTACCTCCTGGGTGGGTTCAGCAGTGGGTTCAGGACTGGGTGTGATCTCAGCACCTTTCTCAACTCTTCCACTGTAAAGATAGCCCTGGTATTCAACGCCGTCAACAGTTACGGTTACCTTGTACCATTTGTCACCGTCTGCATCGTTTTCCTCACCGGTGATCACAAACTCTGTACCTTTTTTAACAACAATGTTGTTGATCCACTGGTGGTTTTTGGTTCCTGCACCATCATAGAGCTTTGCACCGTCATCGGATTTTACGGTTCCTGTATATTTCGGTTCATCTGCACTTGCCACCGAAAGCATAAGCATAAAAATCGCAATAAATATCAGTGGCAGCAATATTCTGAATTTTCTTGTCTGTGACTCTTTCATCTTTTCCTCCGTGCTACATACGATCGGGTGCTTCAAAACCAAGAAGTCCGATACCTTTTTCCAATATTCTTAAAGTAAGGATCAGTAAAGCGATCCATGAGGCTTTCTTTTTCTCATTTTCTTCTGTCAGTATGTGATTTGCATGATAGAATGCATTAAGTGCATTCGAAAGCTCGTAAATGTACTGACATAACTTGTTCGGAGCAAGATCTTCTCCTGCAAGCAGGACAGCGTCAATGAAACCTGATGCTTTAAGCCTTAACTCGCCTTCCTCGGCACCGATCTCATACTGATCTGAAATCGTACCATTCTTATCGGTCTCTGAACATCTTGCAAGTATGGACTTTATTCTTACCATAGTGTAGAGAATATAAGGTCCTGTATTGCCTTCAAATGATGTGAAACGGTCGATATCGAAAATATAATCCTTGGTTGGCTGGTTTGACAGATCGCCGTACTTTATTGCGGCAAGTCCTACCATAGCGGCAATCTTTTCAATTTCATCCTCACTCATGTCCCTGTCGGACATTTTGCGCTTGACCTCTTCTGTAACGTCATTTATGAGGTATTCAAGCCTCATGACACCACCGGTCCTGGTTTTGAAAGCCTTACCGTCTTTTCCGTTCATCGTACCGAAGCCCAGATGAGTCATTTTAACATCCGGTTTTACAAGCCCTGTCTTTCTTGCACATCTGAAGACCTGCTCGAAATAAAGACTCTGCCTTACATCCGCAAGATATACGAAATAGTCGGGATTATACTTTTCAACTCTCTCAACAATAGTTGCAAGGTCTGTCGTATTGTAAAGCGTTGCACCGTCCGATTTCAGTATCATGCATGGAGGCATTTCCTTTGTATCGCTCTCTTCCTTTACGTCAACAACCAGTGCGCCGTCGGAAATATGTGCAAAGCCGCCGTCTTTCATTCCCTGTACCATATCGGAAATATAGGGCTGGGCATCACTTTCCTTGCCCCAGACATCAAATGAGACATTGAGCTTTTCATAATTCTTTACAAGATCGGCAACGGAAACTTCCATAATGTGCTTCCAGAGAGCGCGGTAACCGCGTCTTCCGTTCTGAAGCTCAAAGGTTGCATGCCTTGCAGCTTCCTTGAATGCCTCGTCTTCCTTTGATTTTCCGTTTGCAGCCGGATAGATATCCTCAAGTTCGCTCATCGTAAAAGGAGCTTCGTCAGGATATTCTCCTTCGAAACCTTCATCAAAATATGGAAGATCAGGTTTTCTTTCCTTGAGCTCGGTAATTATCAGACCGATCTGAAGACCCCAGTCGCCAAGATGTGCGTCACCGACTACATCATTTCCTTCAAAACGAAGTATTCTTTTTATGCTCTCACCAATAACAGCCGATCTCAGATGACCGACATGAAGAGGTTTTGCAACATTCGGACCGCCGTAATCAATGACTATCTTCTTCGGCGGATCAGCCTTCGGCACACCGAGGCGTTCATCCTCATACATTTTCACAAGATAGTCGTTCAGATACTTTTCCGAAACCTTGATATTTATGAATCCGGGCATGACAGCCTCTATCATGCCGAACATTTCTTTATTTTTTATGTTTGCGAGCACATCGTTTGCTATCATTATCGGTGCCTTTTTATAGGCTTTTGCCGCAGCAAGTGCTCCGTTACACTGAAACTGACAAAGATCCGGTCTGTTTGAAACTGCAGTCTGGCCATATGACGTATCATAGCCTGCCGCGCCAAAAGCAGCCCTGATCTCATCAGAAATCAAGTCTATAAGCTTCTTCATCGAAATCTATTACTTCCTTTCGCCATACATATACACATACACGCTTATATTAACATATTTTTTGCAAAATGTAAACGACAAAACCACAAAAAAATGCATCTCAAAATGTCAGATTTACGTCAATTTTACGAAATTTATTTTTTCTCTTGCAAGATTTTCAAAAGTATCTTATATTGATAAGGTAAAAACAGGCTTTTAGCACTATCTGTATCAAGGAGAATATTATGAACAAGCCAAAAGTAGTCAAGTTCGGCGGCAGTTCACTTGCCAGTGCCGAGCAGTTTATGAAGGTAAAAGCAATAATCACTGCAGATGCAAGCAGGAACTACGTTATCCCCTCTGCACCGGGTAAGCGTTTTTCGGACGATATCAAGGTTACCGACATGCTCTACTCCTGCTATGGTCTTGCCGAAGCAGGCAAGGACTTCTCAGAAGCACTTGCAGCAATCAAGAAAAGATATGATGAAATCATCTCAGGTCTTAATTTAACCACAGATCTTACAAAAGAATTCGAAACCATCTCCACAAAGTTTGCGTCAAAAGCCGGAAAGGATTATGCAGCAAGCCGTGGTGAATATCTTAACGGTATCATTATGGCTGACTATCTCGGCTATGCCTTTGTGGATTCCGCAAAATATATTTTCTTCGACGATAACGGTAACTTCCTTCCCGAAGAGACCCACAGTGCTCTCTCCGCTTTCCTTGCGGAAGTTCCGAAGGCAGTAATTCCCGGTTTCTACGGTTCTTACCGTTCCGACGGCAAGGTTAAAACCTTCTCAAGAGGCGGTTCTGACATTACAGGTTCCATCGTCGCAAGAGCAGTCGGCGCAAGCGTATATGAAAACTGGACCGATGTTTCGGGCGTGCTGATCGCCGATCCCAGAATCGTTAAGAATCCCAAGCCAATCGGAACCATCACCTACAAGGAGCTCCGCGAGCTTTCATACATGGGTGCATCGGTACTCCATGAAGATGCTATCTTCCCTGTAAGAAAAGCCGGCATTCCCATCAACATCAAGAATACAAACGCTCCCGAGGATCCCGGTACTCTCATCGTTGAGAACACCTGCAGAACCTCTGATTACATCATCACAGGTATCGCAGGCCGCAAGGGCTTCTGCTCCGTAAACATTGAAAAGGACATGATGAACTCCGAGATCGGTTTCGGCAGACGCGTGCTCCATGCATTTGAGGACAACGGAATTTCCTTCGAGCATATGCCTTCAGGCATTGATACACTTACGGTTGTTGTTCATCAGACCGAATTTGAAGAGAAGGAACAGCAGGTGATCAGCGAGCTGATGAAGCTTACCAATCCCGATTCCATCGATCTTGAGTCCCATCTCGCACTTATCGCAGTCGTTGGCCGTGGCATGAAATCCATGCACGGTACCGCAAGCCGCCTCTTCAGCGCTCTTGCAAACAACAACATCAACATCCGCATGATCGACCAGGGTTCTTCCGAGCTCAACATCATCATCAGTGTTGCTGACGAAGACTTCGAGCAGGCAATAAGAGTAATCTATGATACATTTGTCAATCAGAAAAAGTGAGGTAATATAAATGTCAAATCCTATAGTAACTTTTGAAATCGAGGATTTCGGAACAATAAAGGCTGAGCTTTATCCCGAAATTGCTCCCAACACAGTTAATAATTTCCTTAGTCTTGTAAACAAAGGCTTTTACAATGGTCTTGGTTTCCACAGAATAATCGCTGGTTTCATGATCCAGGGCGGTGATCCCGCAGGTAACGGCACAGGCGGTCCCGGCTATGGAATCGATGGTGAATTCAGCGCAAACGGTTTTGAAAACAACTTAAAGCATGAGCCCGGCGTTCTTTCCATGGCACGTGCAATGAATCCCGATTCCGCAGGTTCACAGTTCTTTATCATGCATCAGACCTCTCCCCATCTTGACGGACAGTATGCTGCATTCGGTAAAGTAACCGAGGGTCTTGATGTCGTAAACAAGATTGCGGAAGTAAGAACCTCTTTCTTTAACGATGCACCCGTAAGGCCTGTAATTATGACAAAGGTTACCGCAGAAACCTTCGGTGTTGACTATCCCGAACCCAAAAAGAACAACAACAGATAAACCATGAACATTACAGGTATTGTTGCAGAATATAATCCCTTCCATGAAGGGCACAGATACCATATTGAAAAAAGCAGGGAAAAAGCCACGTCCGACCTCATGATAGCAGTCATGAGCGGGTCTTTTACTCAAAGAGGCATTCCTGCTTTTTTTGATAAGTTTTCGCGCGCCGAAACGGCTGTTAAAAACGGAATTGACATTGTTTGTGAGATGCCTTTTACTGCTTCACTTACAAGCGCAGAGTATTTTGCAAGGGAGGGTGTCAGCCTACTTAATGCCCTTGGCTGCGATACCATTTCCTTCGGAAGCGAATCCGGAGATACTGAAGATCTAAATAAAATCGCAGAACTTCTTTTTTATGAAAATCCGGAGCTTTCACAGCTGATTAAAGAAGGGCTCTCGGAAGGATTGTCCTATCCGGCTTCGGTAAAAAGAGCATTGGATACTTCCAACCCTGTGCTTTCTTCTCTTCTTGACTCACCCAATAACACTTTAGGCATTGAATACCTTAAGGCAATAAAGTCGATGGGCTTTAACATGAAAGCAATGACGATCAATAGAGCAGGCCTTGATTATCATGCAGGCGAGGGTCATTTTGATCGAGATACTACAGTAGTAGAATCATGTTTTCCCTCATCTTCACTACTCAGACAAAGAATGATTGCTTCCGGCACGGAGAAGTATCTTGAGAATGATGATTTCACAGGAATCCTGTCAGGAAAAATACATTCACTGTCACAGACAGTCGGGACTTCTGACAATAAAATTGATTTTACGGTATTTGCGGATATAAACCATGATCTTTCCGACAGGATCAATAACGAGATCCATACTCCCTATACCTTTACATCTCTTACCGAGCGTCTGAAAACTAAGAATCTTACATATGCAAGAATATGCCGCTGTCTGTGGCACATAATACTTGACATAAAAAATGAGGATCTTCTTACGATCAAGAAGTCCTCTTCTCCGGAATATATAAGAATACTTGCCTTCAGTGAAAAAGGCGGGAAGTACCTTAAAGAATATAATCAAAGGACAGAAAATGATGCTTTGCTTCCGAAGCTTATCATCCGGCCGGCGAGGGATTTAAGATATCTTCCGAACCAGTCCCACATTTCATTTTTCAGGGAACTTAATGCCGCAAAGCTTTACAGGCAGGCATATTACGAAAAATACCGGCTTTATCTTCCCGATGATTACACCTATACAATAAAACCCGGAACAGTCTGAGTGTTCCGGGTTATTTTATCGTCTTATCTTATCAGTCATCAACATGCTCGAAGAACTTGTCTTCGTCGAAATCATAGTCCTCATCGTCCTCAGGATAATCATCATAATCATCATCCTCAGGCTCATCATTGTACTCTGGAACACTGTTGTTTACCGGAGCCGAACCCTGGTTTCCTGCATCACCATACTCGTCGGTAAGATAGTCAGGATTAATCTGGTTATAGATCTGGAGTCTGTTTTCTGCAACTGCCTCATAGTTTTCCCTTAAGGTATTTATAAGGTTCTCGGCACGCTCTCTTGTTGACTCATAGGCCTCGGACAGAATCTTTTCCATATCATACATGATGTTGTTTGCATAATTGAGAGCACCGCTGGTAAGCTGGTCAGCCTCGTTCTTAGCCTTTGCAACCATTTCATCAGCATCACGGCCTGCATCTGCAACCATCTCATTGACTCTTGCATATGCCTGCTGCATGATTTCATGCTCGCTTACAAGCTGCTTAGCCTTAGCTTTTGCTTCCTCAATTATCTTTTCAGCCTTATCTTCAGCATCAGCAATGATGGCATCCCTGTTTGCGATGATCTTCTGATATCTCTTGATCTCATCGGGAGTTCTCTCCTTAAGCTCATCGAGAAGGTCGTAAAGCTCATCCTTGTTAACAGTTACCTTGCTGGGTGCAAAGGTAGAAGCCTTGCAGCTTTCAACATAGTCATATATATTGTCAATAAGTTGTTCAATTCTGTTTGCAGCCATTTTTTTGATCTCCTTAATCTACTTTTCTAGTTTTTTACTTAAAGCCTCAGCAACGATTCCGGGAACAAAATCCGAAATATCGCGTCCGTACTTTGCGATTTCCTTTACAACACTCGAGCTAAGATAGGAATACTCAACACTGGTCGTGAAGAATATGGTATCAAGCTCTCCCGCAATTTTGTGATTGATCTGTGCAATCTGCAGTTCATATTCGAAATCCGTAACAGCCCTCAGGCCTCTTACAAGTATTTTCGCATTATGGTTCTTTGCAAAATCCACAGTCAATCCGTGAAAAGCCTCGACTTCCACATTGGGAACATGCTTCAAGGATTCCTTTATCAGTTCCACTCTTTCCTCTGCAGAAAAAAGAGGTTTCTTTTCACTGTTGTCAAGAACACCGATCACCAGCTTGTCAACAACTCTTGCAGCACGCTCGATTATGTCAATGTGACCTTTGGTTATCGGATCAAAGCTTCCGGGATAAATACCGATTTTCATTCAGTTCTCTCCGTTATCTTCCTTATTGAATCTGAGGAAATAATGTTGGTTGGTTTTATATTTCTTGACTTTTACGGTTTCAAGTCCCAGTGAAAATAAATCTTCCGGATTATGGTTTATTGACTCTTCCACCACCACAAGACATCCGTCATCCAAAAGTCCCGAACTGATCAGAGCAGCAATTGAATCCGTTTCAAGACCTTTACCATAGGGCGGATCTATAAAAACAAGATCAAACTGACGTCCTTTGGCCTTAAGCCTTACTATTGCCGACATAAAATCGCACTGAAGTATTTCTGACCTGTCGCTAAGCCCGGCTCTTTTTACATTTCCGGTTATGCATCTTATCGGCTCCCTTGCATTGTCAACAAAGCATGCTGACTCTGCACCACGGCTAAGTGCCTCTATTCCCAAGGCAC
>JAFRWN010000033.1 GCA_017437965.1 Lachnospiraceae bacterium | reverse complement strand
CAGCGCGGATGGAGCTTGACAGGGGAATGGACGGTTGTATGTGCAGTACATGACCGTTTCTTTCGATGTCAAAAAATCTTTCTGTCACCCAAACAGTCATTTCCTCATAATTCTTGCTTGCAAGCACAACATTTCTCGCGCCTTCCGCAAGACGAAGCTCGCTCGCAAGGGTGTTCACAAACGCCCAGCCGTCGCCAGTATCATGAATGGTGAAGTATTCCGTCTCATATGCCACAGGGCAGTTCAGTGCCCATGTGCGCTTTTCCTCCAGCTTCCCCGGATCACCATAGTGTAGGGTGAAGGTATGGGTATAGGGCATCTCGTTCCTGAACGCAGAGAGATACTCCATTGATTCATGTTCACTTATTTCATCGTCCGTAAGCAGACGGTAGTTTGCAAAATAATATTCACGCATTCCGGCGGTGCACTCCTCAAAATTGTATAGCCTCTCAAAATCTCATTATCGCATACCCCCCCCGAAAAATCAAGTTAAATTTAACTTTTATGCCCCTTATTGACTGTATCGCACTTTACACTTTTTGCCCTGTTCCGAATGTTGCTTCCACTGACTACTCTTGACATTTTTATTTGCTTTCTCCTCGTAAATACAATAGCTTCCATCAAGCGGAAGCACCGCATGATGAAAGTTATTACCCCTTTGCTTTGATTTAAGACACAGTTCCAAATTCCGCCGTGAAATTCATATCACCCGCAATGATTCTGTTTATTTCTGCCACGTTGCAGTCCGAAATGATCATTTCTGCGGCGGTTCCCGTTTTACCTCCCAACACGTTCACGCTGAAACTGTTATTTTCCATAACATGCTTATATTTATCGCTGTTACTGATACCCACTCCGCTAATGGATGCTTTATAGAAAAAATCACACATTTCCTGCATCGGCTTTCAAAACCCTTTTCAGCTTCTGTGAAAATGTCTGTCCCTGCTTCTTAAAATGTAGGTTGGCAATATATGTGGTCTTGCCGATAGTTCGTGTTATTGTGCTTGTGGGCAAAAAAGAAGCGCTGATATCATTATCGACAACTGCGCTCTCCTGCTCCGGTATTAAGTTTTTGATCTCCATTTTCGTCCTCCTTATAAACTCGGATCATTTCTCTTTTTCGTGATACTTCTTGACGGCTGATGCCTCTCGTTTTCAAGCATTCTTTCGAGGTCACGCTTGTTGTAACTGAGCACTTCCATCTTCGCGAGATCGACTACCGCATTTGAGATAGCTTTCTCCGTCTTCTGTGATTTTTCATCCAGTTCGCCAAGCTCTTCCTTCCATTTCTTCGGTACGATCTTTTTATCCGGCTCCTTGATCATATCTTTAAGGATGTTTTTATACATCTTGAAAGTGTTCAGCTCGGTCTGATGCTGCCGCTTATATTCCTCCGCCTTGCTCTTCTTGAAGAATCCAATCGGTTTTCCGTTTTTATCTTCAGCACCTTTCAGCTTCCAATATTCCACATTGAACTTATGATATGGCTCATATTTCTCCTCGCAGAAGTCGATCAGTCCCTGAAGATAATCCATTCGGGCACTCGTAACACCATCGCTCTTTTCAAGACTGTCATATTCAGCCTGCAATGCTTTCCTGTCAGCCTGCATTTCATCAAAAGTAGTCCATCCCTTGCTCTGCACATAGGCTT
>JAFRWN010000032.1 GCA_017437965.1 Lachnospiraceae bacterium | reverse complement strand
ACTTTGGGTAAATGACGTCGGACTTTTCGATTTCGACGAAGAAGGACTTAAATATTACCAGCTTTCGGTAAGCAAGAAGGGTTCTCCTGTGACCGTCGTCGCATGGGGACAGGATCTTGCGGGCGAGCTAAGCTACAAGATGCTTGCCGGCAATTCGGAAAGCAGGGCGCTTTCGGCATTCAAGACTGTGACCGACAGGCTGCTTTACCGCCAGATCGTTTCGACGCTTTACTTTACCGGAGCCGGCTTTGACGGTACATGGGCGGATGAGGCGATAAAGAGCCTCTGCCTCGGACGAAGGGTCTTCAAAGGCCAGAACCTGTATTCCAAGGGTGCGGCCTATGCCGGATTGATAAAGGCTAGACCGGACTATAAAGACTTCCTTTTCCTGACCGATAAGCAGGTGAGATATTCCGTGTCGATAAGAATGTTCAAGGACAACCATATCGGAGAATTCAGGCTGGTCGAGGCCGGTGAGAACTGGGATAAGGTCAAGGCCAAAACCGTCGGAATACTTGACAACACGGATGAGGTATTCTTCTCAGTCTACCACACCGTGAGAAAAGAAACCAAGCATGTGGTGATGAAGTTAAAGAACATCGAACAGAGGGAAAACAAGACCACAAGAGTGTCGGTCGGAGTAAGATTCCTTGACCGTGACTCTGCGGTGCTTACAGTCAGGGACCTTGGTTTTGGTGAATTCTTTGAGAATTCCTACAGAATATGGGAAAAGGTAATAAAGTTTTAGTAAATAAAACGAAGGATAATATAAATGGGGAAATTTATATACTGCATAGGAAATAAGGCCAAGCTGCCCTATACCTTTCAGACAACCGGAATCAGCGTATATACGATGGAGGAGCTCTGCTACTACCTGTATCACAACATCGATACACTTGAAGAGGACCTCTCGAACATTTCGCTGATATCATGGATACGGACCGAGCTCGGAATGACCGAGAGGGCGGACTTTTTAGAGCAGCTCATACACCGCGGTTCGGGTCTTAAGGATATAGTGGTCTCCATCTTCGTAAGTACCGACTACTACACCGAAGAAGAGATCAACAACCTGATAAAAGAGATCGACCAGCTCTATGACATGCTTCCTGTCGAGAGGAAAAAGCGTCATGCGGACATGCTGATGCGCTTCCACAAGTACCGTGAGGCAGGCTTCGAGTACAGGCAGCTGATGGATGACCGTGAATTCTCTTCGCTTGCCACCGAGGCACAGGGCGATGTGGCCCATAATCTCGGCGTGCTTACCGCAAGGAACGGCCGTTTTCAGGCAGCGGCAAAGCTTTTTGACAGTGCATATCATAAAAACAACAATAAAGAATCGCTGTGCCAGTACATTTACTGCCTGAAACTTGACGGAGACGAGGAAGGTTTCAACCGTGAAATCTCGGAACATGCAGGAGATGATGAACTGGTAAGAAGGATTGAAAACCAGTTCTACTTCATAGAGGACAACAGGGAATATAATTCCGACTACCTCAATGTACTGAAGCTGATGGAAATAAAAGATAATGATGAGGATTTCTGGTGGCTGTTCGATGAAACACTCGGAAGGCTGAAGCAAAGCTACAGAGAGAATCAGACATAAACGAAAGGATAAAAAAGAGAGATGAAAGAGCTCAACAAGACCTACAATCCCGCGGACATTGAGGACCGCCTCTATGAAAAGTGGGAAACAAAGAAATATTTTCATGCAAAGGTAAATCCGGACAAGACTCCGTTTACCATCGTTATCCCGCCGCCGAACATCACAGGCCAGCTCCACATGGGCCACGCCCTTGACAACACCATGCAGGATATACTTATCCGTTACAAGAGAATGGCCGGCTATGAGGCACTCTGGCTTCCCGGAACCGACCATGCTTCAATTGCTACGGAAGCAAAGATCGTTGAGGCAATGAAGGCAGAGGGTCTTACAAAGGAGGATCTCGGACGTGAGAAATTCCTTGAAAGAGCATGGAAGTGGAAAGAGCAGTACGGCGGAAGGATCGTTAAGCAGCTTCGTAAGCTCGGTTCATCATGTGACTGGGACCGCGAGCGTTTCACGATGGATGAGGGCTGCAACAAGGCCGTAAAAGAAGTTTTCGTAAACCTTTACAAGAAGGGACTTATTTACCGTGGCGAGAGGATCATCAACTGGTGTCCTCACTGCCTTACTTCAATCTCCGATGCAGAGGTTAACTATGAAGATCAGGCAGGCCATTTCTGGCATCTCCGCTATCCTTACACCGATGGCTCGGGCTATATCGAGATGGCAACTACAAGACCCGAGACCATGCTCGGCGATACCGCAGTTGCAGTAAATCCCAACGATGACAGATATAAGCAGTACATTGGAAAGACCGTTACACTTCCGCTTGTAGGACGTGAAATTCCGGTTATCGCTGATGAATATGTTGACATGGAATTCGGTACCGGTGTCGTAAAGATTACTCCGGCACATGACCCTAACGACTTTGAGGTTGGTCTTCGTCATAACCTGCCTGTGATCAATGTTCTGACTGAGGACGCAAAGATTACAGAGGACTATCCTAAATATGCAGGCATGGACCGCTACGTTGCAAGAGAGGCTATTGTAAAGGATCTTCAGGACGGCGGTTTCCTTACCGAAATCGAAGATCACCAGCACAATGTAGGCACATGTTACCGCTGCGGCTCAACTGTTGAGCCCCGTGTTTCGATGCAGTGGTTCGTAAAGATGGAGCCACTTGCAGGTCCCGCTATCGAGGCTGTAAAGAAGGGCGACACAAAGTTCGTTCCCGAGCATTTTGACAAGACCTACTATCACTGGCTTGAGAATATCCGTGACTGGTGTATTTCACGTCAGCTCTGGTGGGGTCACAGAATCCCCGCATTCTACTGTGATGACTGCGGTGAGATGGTTGTTACCAAAGAAAATTCCTGCAAATGTCCGAAGTGCGGCAAAGAAATGAGACAGGATCCCGATACTCTCGATACATGGTTCAGTTCGGCACTCTGGCCTTTCTCAACACTCGGATGGCCCGAGAAGACCGCTGATTTTGACTATTTCTATCCTACAAGCACGCTTGTTACAGGCTATGACATCATATTCTTCTGGGTAATCAGAATGATGTTCTCAGGTCTTGAGCACACAGGCAAGGTACCTTTTGATACAGTGCTTATCCATGGCCTTGTACGTGATTCACAGGGACGTAAGATGAGTAAGTCGCTCGGAAACGGTATCGATCCTCTTGAAGTAATCGAGAAGTATGGTGCAGATGCGCTCCGCTTCACACTCATCACAGGAAACGCTCCCGGAAACGATATGCGTTTTTACTGGGAGAGAATCGAAGCATCGAGAAACTTCGCTAACAAGGTATGGAATGCAAGCCGTTTCATCATGATGAATATGGAGCAGATGGGCGAGGACGGAAAGACGTCATCAGTTCCTGAAAGCAGTCTTACAGATGCTGACAAGTGGATAATCGCAAGCGCAAACGATGTGGTTAAGGAAGTTACCGAAAACCTCGAGAAATATGAGCTCGGTGTTGCTGCCCAGAAGGTATATGATTTCATCTGGGAGGAGCTCTGCGACTGGTATATCGAGATGGTTAAGCCCCGTCTCTACGGTTCGGACGCAGAAAGCAAGAAAGCAGCTATCGTAACACTTAAGAACGTACTTACCGATGCACTTAAGCTCCTTCATCCCTACATGCCTTTCGTTACCGAGGAAATCTACTGCACACTTATGGAAGCAGACGGAAAGGCAGACGAGAATACTTCGATCATGATCTCAGAGTGGCCCGTATTCTCAGAGGCAAAGACCTATGCAAAAGAGAAGGAAGCAATCTCTCTTGTTAAAGAAGCCGTAAAGGCAATAAGAAACCTCCGTACCGGAATGAACGTACCTCCGTCAAGAAAGGCTCAGGTATTTGTTGTATCGACAGATGCCCATGTACGTGAGATATTTGAGAACAGCAAGCTGTTCTTTGCAAGCCTCGGCTATGCATCCGAGGTGCTTGTACAGGCTGACAAGGCAGGAATCGATGATGATGCGGTTTCGGCTGTTGTTCATGGCGCAACCCTCTATATTCCTTTTGCAGAGCTTGTTGATATCGACAAGGAAATCGAAAGACTCACGAAGGAAAAGGAAAGACTTCAGGGTGAAATAAAGCGTGCCGAGGGCATGCTCAGTAATGAGCGCTTCATTTCCAAGGCTCCCGAAGCAAAGGTAAATGAAGAAAAAGCCAAGCTTGAGAAATACCGCACAATGCTTGCGGGCGTAGAAGAAAGACTTGCGCATTTAGGCAGATAAAAGGAAACATAAAATGTTTAATTTTGAAGAAGAACTTGAAAAATTTGTTCCGAGCAAGGAAGTAGACAAGGCGGAGGAAAGCGTCATCGACAGCATGAATCCCGACATTACCGATATCTTGGAGAGCCTGCTTAAGGAGAATAAGCTTAATGAGCAGTAAATTAGCACATGCATATGCATGCTATTATTACAACAAAGGGCTTGACAGAGCAAGGGTAAGGGATATTTACGGCGCGATCAGGATGCTTCGTCGTTCTCTCGAGATGGACAAGACCTATGTCAATTCCAGAAATCTTTTAGGACTCTGCCTCTATGAAGTCGGAGAAGTCGGAGAAGCCATCAATGAATGGAAGATTTCAAAAAGCATTGACAAGGTAAATCCGAGGGCCGACTACTTTCTTAATGCCTTAAAGGCCAATCCCGGCAAGGTTTCATATTACAGGACCACGGTAAGAAAGTGCAACAACGGCCTT
>JAFRWN010000031.1 GCA_017437965.1 Lachnospiraceae bacterium | reverse complement strand
GTCCATTTTGCCAAGCAGGAAAAATTTGAACGTTACGAGTACCTGAAAAAGAAGTTGCTTTTAAAAATACGTAACGAAGAAACCGGAAGCATTATCCGTCGTGCGATGAAGAAGGATATTCCCGGAATACTTAAGCTTTTGTTACAGGTTGACATGGTCCATCATAACGGCAGACCGGATATTTTCAAAGGCCCTGCAACGAAATATAATGAAGAGCAGCTTACCCAGATGGTAGAAGATGAGAATCTTCCGATTTTTGTTTGCGTGGATGAAAACGAAAAGGTTCTGGGTCATGCATTCTGCGTACCAAAGCAAATAGTCGGAGACCCGGTTCTTACCGATATAAAAACACTCTACATTGACGATATCTGCGTTGATGAAAATGCAAGAGGCAAAGGCGTGGGCCGTGCATTATATGAACATGTGATAGATTATGCCAGTACCAATAAGTACTATAATGTTACTTTGAATGTCTGGAGCTGCAACCCGGGAGCCCAGAAATTCTACGAGGCAATGGGCCTTAAACCACAGAAAATTGGGATGGAGAAGATTTTGAAATGAACAAGGAAATCAGTAAGAAAAAAATATTTATAGTGGTTGGTGCATTTTTTGTTCTGCTTGCGTTGGTACTGCTGACTATAGACCTGTACAGAGTTATCAGATATGATCATGTGGATGCAACGGTATCGATCGTAAGGAATTCCGGAAATTCAAAGCAGGCGATGGTCACATATTCACATGGTGACTTCCTGTACCTGGATGTCAAGCTTTCCGGATATAATGCAATTACGATGCGTGACGGCAAGAGTATGAAGGTACTTATCAATCCCAAGAAGCCCGACAAGCCTTACACAACCTCGTTCATTATTGAAGGTCTGGCGTTTGCATGCGGTTTTTTCGGTATTTTTGTCGGCTTTAAGACCGGAGAAGAAACAAAATCCGAAACTTACGGAAATAAGGTAAATATCGCGCAAAGACAACAGGTTTCAAATAAAAAACCGGCAAAAAAGAAGAAAAAATAATCATAGAAAATACCATCCTACAGGCTGCTCTTCTGGGCAGCCTTTTTTGTTTGTCTGAATTCCGACAGCATTAAACCAACGGTTAAACATTTCTGTCTTAAAAAGTGCTATGATATTTACGTAAACAATTCATGCAGAAAAGGAGACGGGAAAAATGATCAATGATTTCAACAAAAAAGTCGCAAAAAAGATAAAAGGTCTCAGTGTCAGGGAAATCTACAGGTCGTTAAAACGCAGGATAAAAGGCCAGGGCAAGGATCTTATCACCCTGTCAGTGTATATAATGCAGTTTCTTAAGGATGTTGCGAATAAAAAGCACATATCTACCAATCTTATACTGACCGCGCCCTCAGGCTGCGGAAAGACTGAAACCTACAGGGCAATAAACGACCTGTTCATTGAGTATGGTATTCCCATACCTGTGATACAGATTGATGCTACGGATCTGACCGAAAACGGTGTCAAAGGAAAGGATACTGAAGACATCGCCAAGCGTATCGCGGAATCCTTTGTCGATGTTGAGAATAATGGTTATGCCATCGTTTTTATCGATGAGATCGACAAGATCACCACGAGGGTGGAAAATGAAAGTAACCGCAGCGAGAGCGTACAGTCCCAGATTCTGACTTTGATCGAGGGCAGAATGCTCTGCGTACGCCTTCAGAAACCGGAAAGGGATTTTTACTATAATTCATCGAAGACCATGTTCATATGCACAGGAGCATATCAGGATCTGAGAAAGGAAAAGGCGATGAAAAAGCAGAAGGGACAGAGCATAGGTTTCATGCGGGAAGAAAAGAGTGTAGAAAATGAAGCTCTCTATGATGCTTTAAGCCTTGACGACCTGATCGAGAACGGAATGAAGGAAGAACTGGCCGGAAGGTTTACCGACATAATCAATTATAAAAGGCTGGATCCCTCGGACATGAAGACCATCATCGAGATGAGAAAAGAAGAAATCGAAAACGAGATGGACTGCACCATAACCCTTGGGGAAAAGGCAGTGGAAGAGCTGCTTTTGATGTCGAATGGTCCGATGGGCGTAAGAAAGTGCACCAAGGAGATCAAAAAGCGTGTAGCTGAGGCTTTGGGAGAATATCTCGTTGATGATGAAAACGAAGATGAGTTTACCGACGCACTTGAGGTGAGATTTGAAAGCCTTGACGAGTTTGAAGTGCTGAAAAATAACAACGGGAACGCTGACAATAATGAAACTGAAGAAAAGACACAGGAATAAGGAGACCGGCTATGGAAAAGAAGACAACAACAAGAATAAAGAAGACCGGTATTGACAAGGCTGTAATGGCTCCAAAGTCAATACTTATTTTCGGCATGAACGAAAATGGCGAGGTTTCGGAAAATTATGAAAAAATGATCAACGAGCATGGTGAATTGTTCAGATTAAAAAGACTTGCGATGCGCAGTGAACCCGGGAATATGTATTATCGCAACAACAGGAATGGTGATATAAAATATTTTGTTTTCATATACGGAAATATTGAGCAGACCTTCAATGCGGTAAATCATATCGTCGACAAGATAAAGGAAGAAAAGCTTTCCGATTACCATATCTACATGGAAAAAATCGAGTCGGATACCTATGACATCGCAAAGGCCATGCTTGAAAAGACCGGTCTTTCAATGGATTATTTTGTCCGCGGTGAGGAGAAAAAGAAAACTGAGCCTGCGATGAAGTTCCCCATCGATTTCAAACCTAAGCAGATGCTTGATTATGTAAACAAAAGGGTTATCGGACAGGAAGAACAGGTAAGGCAGTTGGTGTTTTATGTCATGCGCGTGGTCGAGGCTGCCGCATATTACAGGGAGGATCCTGCGATAAACTGCTTTCTTGCCGCACCCAGCGGAACAGGAAAAACCGAAATGGCCAAAGCGGTCAGGGATTTTCTGCAGATGCATGAAATTCCGGTTCCGGTTTCGATAATCGACCTGAGCCAGATAACCGAGACGGGATTCAAAGGAAAAAATTCGAACACCATACTCGATGACATATGCAAAAACAGCACTTCCTCATGTGACGGAAGGGCAATATGTTTCCTTGACGAAGCCGACAAGAAGTTTCTTCCCAGCTATACCACCGGCGGTGTCGACGTCAACAAGGCAATACAGGGTAATCTTCTTATGATGATAGAAGGAAACAGGTATTATATTGAAGATAATGAGGGCGTGTTTGATACTTCGAAAACCATGTTTGTCTTCATGGGAGCCTTTCAGGACGCCAGAAATAAAAAGCTCGAAAGGCTTAAAAACCTTGATGTCGAGGAGAAAAATGACAAAGCTGACGAAATATTCTTCGGAGACATTTCGGTAAGTGACATGATAGAAACGGGCATGAGGGACGAGCTCGCCGGCAGAGTCGGAAGGGTCATAAATCTTCACAGGCTTTCCGAGTGCGACATGCGAAAGGTAATACAGGCAAAAAGCAGGCAGATCGCATCGGAAATCGGAATCAAAATCGAACTGAGTGAAAAAGCAATGGAAGAGACACTCGAAATAGCCTACGGCCGGGCAGGCATACGTGAAGTGATAAACCGTATCGGAGAAATCGCAATGAACAGTATCATGGATTCCTACTTTGCGGGAAAATCCTACAGAAACAAGAAACTTGTGATCGATACTCTCGGCACCTGTTGACAAAAGACTGCGCAGACTATATTATATAATCATAGAGATGGGTCCATAACTTTGCATCCGCATCAAATCCCGGAGGTGGTCGCAAAGGCAATGAAGGCAGCCATTGAAGAAAGAAAGTACGATTTCAGGCTTATTGAGCTTGCAATCTACTGCACTCCTGCGGATGAAAGGAATTTCAATACATTCAGCAGGATTTTCAAGGATTATAAATAATACAGCAGAAAAGGGAGAAGGCTATGCGTATCATTTTTGTAAGACACGGCGAACCGGACTATGCCAATGACTGCCTGACTGAGACGGGAAAAAAGCAGGCTGAGGCAGCGGCAAAAAGACTGGTGCGTGAAGGCATCAGTGAAATATATTCCTCGCCCATGGGCAGGGCTTACCAGACAGCGGAATGCACGGCAAAGCTTTTAAACCTTCCGATCACCGTGCTTGACTATATGCATGAGATAAGCTGGGGAGGTGCGGGTGTTCCGATGGAAGGGCATCCATGGACCTTAAGCGACTGGATGATAAGTGACGACGATTTTGATTTTTATCATGAAGACTGGCGCGAGCACCCCTATTTCAAGGAAAACATTGCTACCAAAGAATTTGACAGGGTAAGTGCCGAGTTCGATAAATTCATTAAGGCTCAGGGCTATGAACATGTGGGTACTCGCTTTAAATGTGAGACCGACAGTCAGAAAACCATTGCGGTATTTTCACACGGTGGTTCGGGCGCATGTGTGCTTTCAAGCCTTCTTGCGCTTCCTTTTCCCTATGTAAATACAGTTCTTCCCTATGAATTTACTTCGATAATCGTGCTGGAATTTCCGGTAAGGAAGGGAGAATTTGTCCACCCGAGAATAGAGCTTTTTAACGATGTGGCACATAACAGGGATATTTCAAGCGGACT
>JAFRWN010000030.1 GCA_017437965.1 Lachnospiraceae bacterium | reverse complement strand
GGAAAGAGCAACGAGCTTCTGTTTTCAACCTACAGGACGAAGCTTTTAAATCCCTTGATGTATGTCAGGCTGTTTACCCATGTTCTCGGACATGTGAACTGGAGCCACTATATCGGCAATATGACTCTGATCCTTATTCTCGGGCCTATACTTGAAGAAAAATATGGCAGCAAAAACTTCCTTGAAATGATATGTATCACAGCCTGCATCACAGGTATCATACATAACATTTTCTTCCCGAAGGTTATGCTGCTCGGTGCCAGCGGTATCGTTTTCATGTGCATCATCCTCGCCAGTGCGGTAAGCTTCAAGGGCGGCGAGATCCCTATAACGCTGATTCTTGTATTTGTAATCTATGTCGGCGGCGAGATAATGGATGCGGTTTCGAAAAAGGATAACATATCCCAGCTCGGCCACATCATCGGAGGCTTCTGCGGAGGCGCCTACGGGCTGATGTACGCGAATATGCCGAGCGGATCTAAGAAGTAATATTCTAACGATTATTTACCGTCTCCGGATACATATCATGCTCCGTGAGCCTCTTCCATGCGACTTCTTCCCACTTGGTTCCGGGTTTTCCGTAGTTGCAGTAGGGATCGATCGAAAGACCGCCTCTGGGCAGAAATTTACCCCAGACCTCGATATATTTGGGATCCATGAGCTTTATCAGGTCCTTCATGATAATATTTACGCAGTCCTCATGGAAATCTCCGTGATTGCGGAAGGAGAAGAGATAGAGCTTTAACGACTTGCTTTCAACCATTTTTATGTCCGGAACATAGGAAATATATATGGTCGCAAAGTCGGGCTGTCCGGTAATCGGGCAAAGGCTCGTAAACTCGGGGCAGTTGAATTTTACAAAATAATCATTCTCCGGATGCTTGTTCGGAAAAGATTCAAGCACCTCCGGATTATAGTCAAAACTATAGGCAGTCTTATTACTTCCAAGAAGTGATATGCTGCCTTTTTCGTTGTCGTTACGTCCGCTATTGTTACTCATTATCGTGTTCCTTTCTAAAACCTTCTTCTATTCCAAATCCAGCGGATCCTTCAGCCCGTTTAATTCAAACGCCTTCCTCCTGTCAATACAGGTTCCGCATTTGCCGCAGGGCTTATCCCCGCCTTCATAGCAGCTCCAGGTCAGTTCATATGGTACTTTGAGTTTAGTACCAAAACGTACTACATCCGCCTTTGTAAGAAGAACAAAGGGGGCCTCGATATGAAGCTCCTTGCCGCTTCCGAGGTAGATTGCCTCATTCATCGCCTTGTTGAATTCATCAGAACAGTCGGGATATGCCGAGCCTGCCGCATCGTCTGAATGCGCGCCGTAGTAGATGACATCGCAGCCGTTTGAGAGGGCGATACTTGCGGCACATGAAAGAAACAGGCCGTTGCGGAAGGGTACATAGGTCGAAACCGGTTTGCCGTCGGTCTTTTTCAGCTGCTCATCGTAGCTTTCTTCAGGAATTTCCTGAGACGAACCTTGAAGAAGAGAGCAGTCTGAATCCTTGAAAATCTCAGCAAGGTCAAGGCTTTTATGGATAACGCCGTAGTATTCAGCAACCTTCTTTGCCGCCTGAAGCTCCTTATCATGCTTCTGTCCGTAGAAAACGGAGAGAGCGATCACATTTTCTTTTCCAAATTTTTCGATGGCAAGCGCAAGACAGGTAGTGGAGTCAAGGCCGCCGCTTGAGAGTACCAGTGCTTTCATTATTATTCTCCCATGTCCAACTAATTAAGCTGCATCTTAAGCTCTTTATTGTTTTTAAAAGCTCCCATGCACGTCCAGGTTTCAGTGTGGCTGGTCTGGTTCTTTATTCCTCTTGCGGTCATGCAGGAGTGGCAGCCGGTGATTTTTACGCCGACGTCCTCAGATCCGGTTGCGAGCGAAATGATCTCTGCAATATCGCGTCCGAGCTTTTCCTGAAGCTGAAGCCTTTTTGCTGCCATGTCGCATATTCTTGCAATCTTACTGAGTCCAAGAACCTTGCCCTTAGGAATATATCCCACATTCACGGTCATGTCGTACATTAGCGCCATATGATGCTCACAGTAGGAGAAGACGGTGATGTCCTTTACGATAACGGCTTCGTCTGCCCCACGTCCTTCCGAACTGAAGGTTTTTCCGAACATTTCGGCAATTTCGGCATTGGAATAGGAGATGCCCTCGAAAACCTCTTCATACATTTCCGCAACACGCTCGGGAGTGTCAACAAGTCCCTCACGGTCAGGATCTTCTCCTATGGCCTCGAGTAAGCCTCTTATGTGAAATTTGATTTTTTCTTTATCCATTCTATACACCTCTCTTGTTCGGATCCCAGATCACTTTGTGAAGCTGAAGCTGGAGCCTTACTCCGTTCATTTTGTTCTCCAGCATGAAATTTACAATTTCAGATGGTTGTATTTTTTCAAAAACCGGGCTTAAAAACACCTTGCATTTATCACATAGTCTGTAGGTATCTATTATTTCTTTGGCTCTTATCAGGTCTTCGGTCCCGCCGACCACAAATTTGACGGCATCCTCGGGTTTAAGATAATCATAGTTGGAAAACATCATGTAGTCTTCCATGCCGCTTCCGGGAAGCTTATAGTCAAGCGTGAAACGGAGAATACCTTTACGTGCTGAGTAATCCGGCCTTAATGCGCAGAACTTTTCAATTGCAATGCTTCCGTTTGTCTCGAATTCTACGTTCAGGTTTTCGGAAAGCAGAGCATTTGCGAGAAAATCTATACCCTTCTGTAAAAGCGGTTCGCCGCCTGTAAGGGTAACATTTCTTATTCCCGTGCCCTTGACATAATCAATTATTTCCTGAACACCCAGATTTTCTACAGGGCATTCAGGCCTGTTTACCCATGAGGTATCGCAGAAGCTGCATTTCAGATTACAGCCCTTGAACCTTATGAAAACAGCAGGTTCGCCTGCAAGAGTGCTTTCGCCATTTATACTGACAAATTTTTCGGCAACCGGAAAAACCGGTGATGTAAGTTCATTTATTTTCTGACTCATAACATAATCTCCTGATAATCAGTTTTCTTTATACTCCGCACAATTTTCCGGAGTTTCATAAACCTTTACGCTTCTAAGTCCCGGAAGCGAAACCGCAAGCAGATCATAAAAATGCTTTGCAAAATTTTCCGCAGTGGGACGAAACGGCAGGGGAGTGAGCGAGAAGCCCTCATCCTTAAGAGCCGTGACAGTACTTTCCTTAAGGCTTCCTTCCTCGTAGATAAAGGTGTGGTCATACTTATCCGCCAGAGCTCTAACAGCCTTTTTAAGATCTCCGAAATCAATCACCATGCCACGAAGCTGCCCTTCGCTTTCAAGGGTCTCGGATTTTACTTTTACTTCAATTTTCCAGCGGTGGCCGTGAATGTTTCGGCATTTTCCTTCATAGCCAGAAAGGAAATGTGCGCTGTCAAAGCTTGCCTCGGTTTTAAGGTAGTACATAAAAGCCTCCAAAAGCGAAAAGTATCAAACAACAAAAAAAGCATCCGCAAAACGCAGACGCCGAAAAAGAGCACAATGCCCCTGTTTAGCTCTGGTTTTGTTTAACGACAG
>JAFRWN010000029.1 GCA_017437965.1 Lachnospiraceae bacterium | reverse complement strand
TGGAGTGGTAATGCTTAGAAGGAAGATGTTCAGGGAGATCGGGAAGAACCTTTCGCAGTTCATCACGATACTCCTTATGGTCATGATCGGCGTCATGGCATATTCCGGAATCGAAGCCTATATGGACGGAATGATAACTGCCGCCGATGATTTTTATGAGAGCAATAATCTTCAGGACCTGGATGTAAACGGAATGAATTTTACCGCAAAGGATCTTGAAACGGTAAAAAGCCTTCCTCATGTAAAGAATGCCGAAAGAAAACTTGTGCTTTCTGCCATTAACAGTGAGGATAACGACAAGAGCTATTCGGTTTCGGTTATCGAATCGAATGAGATTTCCGAATTTTTTGTTAAAGACGGAGTTCCCTTCGATGCAAACGCAGAAGGCGCATGGGTTGAAGGGAAGTACATGGAGGAAAACAAGCTTAAACCGGGCGATAAGATAAGCTTCAAATATGATATACTTGAATTTGAGCTTACTATTCTCGGTGCCATACAGGTTCCGGATCATGTATATGACATAAAGGATGAGTCGGCGCTTCTTCCCGACCATGAATCCTATGGTTTTGTATATATCTCGGCAAATGCCGTTCCGGAAGCATACAGAAAATTCATCACTTACAACGATATAATGGTTGATGTTGACGAGAAAGCAAATGTTGACGAGGTAAAGAACAGCATTGAGGATGCTCTCGACAATGCACTGGCAATCGTAAAGATTGAGGATTCGCTTTCATATTCAACCTACCAGGGCGAAATTGACGAAGGAAGAGGCTTTGTAGGCATCTTCTCAGGATTGTTTTTATTCATTGCCATTCTTTCTGTCATAACAACAATGACAAGAGTGATAAAGAAGCAGAGAATACAGATAGGTACATTAAAGGCCCTCGGATTTTCGGATTTCAGGGTGCAGATGCACTACATCGGCTACGGTTTTTGGGTATCCCTTATCGGTGCAGCCTTCGGTCTTCTTGCCGGAAAATTCTTCATCGGTGGAGTTTTCATGGGCATGGAGATGGATTTCTTTGAAATCCCGAACGACGGAGCAATAGTAAAGCCGAAGAGCTTTCTGGTAGCATTTCTTGTAGTGCTCGGCATATCATTTGTAACCTATCTGACCTGCAGAAAGCAGCTCAAGGAAAATCCTGCCGAGACCTTAAGAATCGAGCTTCCGAAGGTAAAATCCGGAACACTCGGTTTTACAACAACCAGCATTTTCAAGAAGCTTAAGTTCGCAACCAAGTGGAACATCAGGGACATCATAAGAAACAAGGTAAGAACTCTTACCGCTATTGTAGGTATTACGGGCTGCTGTGTACTGATAGTATGTGCACTCGGAATGCTCAACAGCATGGATCATTTCATTGACCTGCAGTTTGATGACCTTTATAATTTCAAATACAGCATGAGCCTGAAGGAAGGCATCGGAAGCAACGAGATTGAAAATCTTACCGACACTTACGGTGACAAAACCTCTCAGACTCTCGGCATCGAAATTAAAGACAAAAAAGGCAACAGAAATGCAAATACAATTTTTGTTCATGATGCAGGGGATTTGGTAAGATTCATTAATCCCAAAAATAAATTCATGGAACTGAAAAGGGATGACGGAGTATATATTACCCACAAGCTCGGAAAAAACGAGAACATAAAAATAGGTGACACAATCACCTGGCATATTTATGGTTCCAAGGATTATTATGATTCGAAGGTTGTGGGCTATAACAAGGATCCTCAGACCCAGGGAGTGACTGCTACACGTGCCTATATCGAAAGCCTGGGTATTGACTATGTGCCCGATACGATATATACTGATATGGACCTGTCAGATAACAAGGACATAGCAGGGGTAGAAGTGGTACAGGACAAGGAAAACCTGAAGGAAAATATTTCGGGCATGCTTGAGATGATGAGAACAATGATAGTAATAATCATTTTCGTAGCGATACTTCTCGGTGTGATCATCATTTACAGCATGAGCATTCTTTCCTACAGCGAGAAGCAGTACCAGTTTTCAACCCTCAAGGTGCTTGGCTTTGAGGATTCCAAAATAAAAAGGATATTCGTAAAGCAGAACAACTGGATCGCAATTGCAGCCATCATTATCGGACTTCCTCTCGGAAGAGGACTTACATCATGGCTGTTCAAGATCTGCATAGAAGATAAGTATGACATCGATACCTTCATACGTTTCATTACTTATCTGTTGGGTGCAGTCGGTACTTTCTTTGTATCCTTTGTGGTATCAAGTTTCCTGGCAAGAAAGGTCAAAACTATTGATATGGTATCAAGCTTAAAGAGCAATGAATAAACTTTGAAAGAGGTGGCAAAATGCCCGGAACAAGGATTCCCAAGAGTGGGAAGGCTGTAGCAAAACGGGACAGAATTATTGAAAAAGGCTTTGAGCTTATGTGCGAGCGGGGGTATTATAAAACAACTACCCCCGAAATCGCAAAGGCAGCGGACGTATCTACAGGTATTATCTACCAGTATTTCAATGACAAGCGGGGAATATTCATGGAGGGCCTGAAGCAGTTCTCCAATTCGGTTTTGTTTCCGATGATGGATATACTCGACGCTACGGCTGAAAATAATACGAAGATAGATCTCGGCGATCTTGAAAAAATACTGGACAGACTGATGACTCTGATCGTCCAGAGCCATCGCATGACCCAGAAGGCCCATGAAGAGCTCGAAATGATGGCTCATGCGGACGAGGAAATCGGGGAAATATTCAAGACATCCGAATTTACGCTGACCAAGAAAATCGTGGCCTTCCTTGAAAAAAATGACATAATTCTGGAAAATCCGATAGAGAAAATCCATATTATCTATGGTCTGGTAGAGAACTACTGTCACGAAACCGTGTACCATCATCATGCGGAGTTAAACAACGAAGTGATGAGGTCTGAGGTGATCAAGATAATCAAGAATATTCTGAAGGAAAGTCTCGTAAAATAAAACTTGACAAAACAATGTAAATGTATTATTCTGTTTGAGGTTAGCGAGTGCTAACACTAGGCTTGCCCGGTGAGGATTTGCTAACCTTAAATAATGATTGTGGGTTAGCTAATGCTAACCGATATATTATGTAATGAACTATAAGAAGGAGAGAACAGCATGAAACTCAGTGATTTTAAGCCTGATCTGCAGGGCAGAGTGAAAAGCATAGCAGGAGATGTGCATTTTGCAAAAAGAATTACTTCTATCGGAATTACCGAAGGAAGTCACTTTCAGATGGTAAGAAATGATGCAAAAATGCCGGTACTGATTTACTGCAGAGAAACGCTCATCGCAGTAAACAGAGATTATGCGGAAATAATAGAAGTCGAAGCAGTATAAGCTTTTAAACAGAGAGGAAATGTTTGAAAGTAAACTTTCAAACCGTTTGGCGACGCGGCAGGCACGTCACCAAACGAGCACCATGCCTGCGGCAAGGTACAATAAATGAAAAACAGAATCGCACTTTTGGGACAGCCCAATTCGGGAAAATCCACTGTGTTTAATGCTCTGACCGGATCACGTCAGCATGTGGGCAACTGGCCCGGAAAAACCGTTGAAAAAAATGAAGGAAACTATACCTGGAAGGATACAAAGTATTATATTACCGATCTTCCGGGAAGCTATGGTCTGTCGGGAAATTCTGACGAGGAAAAGATTACCGTAGACTTTATCAAAAGCGGTCAGGCCGATCTTGTCCTGATACTCGTGGACGCTTCCCAGATTGAAAGAAGTATGTTCATGGCAGCGGAATTCGCAGCCCTCAAGGCTCCCGCTGTACTTCTTCTTAACATGATGGATATTGCTTCACAACAGAAAAAAGAAATCAATGCAAAAGTGTTGTCGGAAAATCTTGGAATACCGGTGCTTCCTTTTACTGCGGCCGACAGCAAAAATTATGATACTCTGAAAGATCTGATTTCGGAAAACCTTAAGAATCCGAAATATCTTGCTTCCGCTCCAAAACTGAATAGTGACGAAAAAATCCTGAACAATAAAGAGGTCTTAGGCGAAAGCGAGGCAAAATATGCCTGGATCGAAAAGCAGCTTGAAGGCGTTACAAAAAAGGCTGAATCGACATATAAGCTTTCCAAGTTTGACAGAATTCTGACTTCAAGGGTAAAAGGCAAGCTTCTTACAATAGGAATTGTTCTTCTTGCTTTTATGGCAGCCATGCTTGTCATGATGCCGTTTATGGCAATAGGCTCGGCAATCCCCGGGACAATCGGCAAGCCCATAACCAAGGGCCTTGAAAAAATGAATGTTCATCCATGGCTCGTGTCGATTTTCGGACTCATGCTTCCGAATGTTCTGTATTTTTCGATTTCCATGGCCGGATTTGTATTCGGTGTAAATTTTGTTTTTGGCATACTTGAGGAAAATGGATTCCTTGCAAGAGCAGCGTACCAGTTTGACGGACTGCTCTCAAAGCTCGGACTTCAGGGCAAGGCAGTATGTCCTATACTCATGGGCTGCGGCTGCACAATCGGTGGTGCTTGCGGTTCGAGAGTAATAGATAATTATGGGCAGCGTCTTCTTACCATGGCGGTTGTGTGGGCGGTACCATGTGCATCCATATGGTCAATCATACCGGTTATTTCCGGTATGTTCTTCCCTGCATGGGCAACCTTCCTTGTGGTGCTTGGAATAATTGTCTATGTTGTTTTAATGATGATCATTATTTCAAAAGTATTCTCAAAGAAGCTGGCACCAAAGGAAAAGAGGACAGGAATGATAATGGAGCTGCCTCCTTACCATAAGCCTCACATGAAGCACATCTTAAAGGAAGCAGCGATCAAGGCTCTGGACATCCTTAAGCGCGCGCTTGCTACAGTAACAATTGTATCTCTGGTATTCTGGGTACTTCTGTTCAGTAAAAGCGGAGATATTTCGGACAGCCTTCTTTATAATGTGGGAACCGCAATCGAGCCCGTAACAAAATTCTTCGGAATGGGCTGGAGAACCTTTGCGGCATTCTTAAGCTCGGCATTTGCAAAAGAAGCAGTGCTCGGGACCCTGAATTCAATATTTGTAGGACAGGATTCACTTGTTACTGCGGCCTTCAATTCAAAGACCATGGCAACGGACACTGCAGCTCTCGGAGATACCATGACTGCGGTTATTTCAAAGGCCGAGGCGCTTGCGTTCATGTTTGCTGTAACCTTCAACATCCCCTGCGTAATGGCACTTTCAACAACCTACAAGGAGTCCCATTCACTTAAATTCACTGCAAAGGTCGCAGCGTTCTATTTCGGTTGCGCACTTCTGTTGTCGTGCATAGTATATCATATTGCAAATATCTTTATGTGACGGTAAATATATGAAAAACAGTATAGTAAGATTTGAAAATGTAGAAAAAACCTATGGCGAGGGCGAGGGTCTGCAGATTGCCGTAGACAAGGTGAGCTTTGAAATCGGCGAAGGTGAGTTTGTGGTCATACTCGGTCAGTCCGGTGCCGGAAAATCGACAGTCCTTAACATGCTTGGCGGAATGGATACTCCGACTGCCGGAAAGGTATTCGTTGACGGCGAAGAGATTTCCTCAATGAATGACAGACAGCTCGGTACATACAGAGCCGACAAGGTTGGCTTTATTTTCCAGTTCTATAATCTGATACCGAGCCTTACGGCCTATGAAAATATTGCACTTACAAAAAGAATAGTAAAAAATGCCGCAGACCCGAAGGAACTGCTTGAAAAGGTAGGGCTTTTAAAATGTGCGGATAAATTTCCGTCCCAGATGTCGGGTGGTGAGCAGCAGAGGGTTTCAATCGCAAGGGCTCTGGCTAAGAATCCGAGAATAATTCTCGGTGACGAGCCGACCGGAGCTCTTGATTCCGAAACCGGAGTTATAGTCCTCGAACTGATACAGAATATGTGCAGAAATGAGGGAAAAACAGTAATACTTGTTACCCATAATGCAGATATTGCACAATGCGCCGACAAGGTGATCAGGATGAAAAACGGAAAGATAAGGGAAATAAAGATTAATGAAAATCCCGTACCGGTGAGAGAAGTGAGCTGGTAATACTCCTGATAAGAGAGAGGATGATTTCTTATGCTGAACAGAAAAATGTTAAGGGAACTTAAAAAGAATTTCGGACAGTTCTTCTCCCTTTTCTTTCTTGCTTTTCTTGCAGTCTCGATGTTTGCCTGCATGAAATCAAGTAATATCGGTGCCTATAAAGCTCTGGATATTTTCAATGAAAAAACAAACCGTGCCGACGGCTGGCTCTACGGCGAAGGCTTTGGGGAGGAAGAACTTGAAAATGTAAGGTCACTTCCTGAAGTAAAGGATGCCCAGCTCCGCATGCATTTTACCGCAAAAACGGTGGATTTCAACAGCGCCCAGCTTGAGCTTTTTATCGAGAATGAAGACCTTGTTTCAAAGCCCTGGATAGCAAAGGGTGCTGATTTTGACGTTAATGACAAAGACGGAATATGGATATCGGAAAGCTTTGCAAAGGAATGGAAGCTGGATATAGGAGATGAGTTTTCCATGACCTATGAAGGATTTAAGCTTACCAAGAAAATTGCCGGGCTTATTTACTCACCGGAATATATATACCTTAAGGCTGACAAGGATGCGGACATATATCTGGATGACATATGTATTGCTTACATGCCGCTTGCGGGAGTCCCGGTGGAACACCTTCCGTTCACGGAGCTTGTAATAACCTCTGATGAGAAAAAAGTTATAGAGCTTGAAGAAAAACTGTCCGATGCCGTGGGCGGTAAATATGCCGTATTCCTTGACGAAAAGGCAATGCCCGGAATCAGGCCGTTTCTTGACGAGCTCGAGCAGCATGACCAGTTTTCATACCTGTTTACGCTTGTGTTTCTTTTGGTTGCCCTGCTTGTGATCATGACCACAATGGGAAGGATAGTAAAGCAGCAGCGGACCCAGATCGGAACCATGAACGCCATGGGGCTTAAAAGAAGGGATATCGCTATTCACTATCTGAGCTACAGCTTCGTGGTTTCCGCTATCGGTTCAGTCATCGGTTTTTTTGTCGGTACCTATCTTATGGGAGAGGGGATAGCCGCAATTTTCAGAAAATGGTATCTGCTGCCCGGGTGGAAGCAGGATTATGATATTTCTACTCTTTCCGTGATCATTGTCGTGGTTGCGGTCTGCGTTCTTTCTACCTGGTTTGCGGTCAGAAAACTGATGAAGGTTGCTCCATCCGAGGCACTCAGGCCCGCACCGCCAAAAAGCGGTAAAAATTGTATATTTGAAAAGCTGCCTTTCTGGAACAAATTAAGATTTGAGGACCAGTATAACCTAAGGGATGCGTCCAGGGCAAAGCTCAGGACTTTCATGGGAATTTTCGGTTGTGCCTGCGGAATGCTTTTCATGGTCTGTGCTTTTTCATGCCGTATAACAATAGACAAGGTTTTTGAAATACAGTTTGAAAAGATACAGAATTTTCAGACGGAAGTTGATTTCAATGACGATATTTCTTTGGCAGAAGCGGAAGCACTTCGGGAAAAGTATGAAGGAGAGCTTGCAATGTCGGCGGCAATCGAGCTTGCAAAGAAGCCGGGAGCCACTTCTTCCGAAAAGAAAAGCGCCATGCTCAGTGTCAACGAAGGTAAGAACTATTCAAGAGTTGTCGATACCGACATGAATGTAAAGAAACTGAAAAAGGGTGAGGTCGCCCTGACCATGAAGGTGGCAAAAAGCCTCGGCCTTAAAGAAGGCGACACGGTTTACTGGCACATTTATACCAAAAATGAATGGCACAGTGCAAAAATAGGTCTTATCAACAGAATTCCCACAGGCAGTTATCTGACGATGTTAAGAGAGGATTTTGAAGAAACGGGCATAGCTTTTGAACCGGATGTTCTTTATACTAATGCGGAAATCAGCGAAGAGGATGAGAACGGCAAGGGAGTGCTTGCAGTCCATACGATAAAGGAACTGCGTGCGTCACTCGAAGAGGCGATGGCCGCCGTAAATGCAATGATACTTGTATTCATTCTGTTTGCCGCAGTACTTCCGATAGTTGTACTTTTCAACTGCGGAAATCTTTCTTTCAATGAACGTGTAAAAGAGTTTGCAACACTGAAGGTAATGGGCTTCCAGACCTCGCAGATCAGGGGACTGCTCGCAAGGCAGAATATGGTGCTTTCGCTGATTGGAATAGTGATAGGAGCACCGTTCGGAAGGATTCTTCTTCAGTATATGTTTGACTCAAACGGAGACAGCTATGACTATCAGGTGTATGTTTCTGCCACAGACTATCTTCTTTCGGGAGGACTTGTTCTTCTGATCTCTGTTTCCGTAAGCTTCCTGTTCGATAAAAAAATAAAGAAGCTTGACATGGTAGAAGTGTTAAAGGGCGTAGAATAAAAAGTAATCGGAGGAATTACAGATGTTTAAAAAGGTATCGCCGTATATAGGAGAATAAGAGGATAGTTCCGGCCGAGGTGCTGAAGAACAGGGAATAAAGAATAAATATCAGAAAAAAGAAAAAGCCGCGTTTCCGCGGCATTTTCTTTATTTCTTTACATTAAAAGCAGCCATGCCGGGATATACTGCGGCATCTCCGAGCTGTTCTTCGATTCTGAGCAGCTGGTTATACTTTGCGACACGCTCTGAACGAGAAGGAGCACCGGTCTTGATCTGGCGTGTGTTAAGAGCGACAGCAAGATCGGCAATTGTTGTATCTGCGGTCTCACCTGAACGATGAGAAGAAATGGCGGTGTAACCGTTCTTATTGGCAAGCTTGATTGCATCAAGTGTTTCAGAAACCGATCCAATCTGGTTAAGCTTGATAAGAATTGAGTTTGCAGCCCCGTTAGCGATACCTTTGGCAAGTCTTTCTGTATTTGTAACAAAGAGATCGTCACCTACAAGCTGAACCTTGTGACCGATCTTTTCGGTCATCTTTTTCCAGCCTTCCCAGTCCTCCTCATCAAGACCGTCTTCGATGGAGATGATAGGATATTTGTCAACAAGAGCTTCCCAGTGTGCAATCAGTTCATCCGTGGTAAAATCCCTTCCTGATTTGGGCTGATGGTAGAAGCCTTTGCCTTTTTCACTCTTCCATTCGGAAGCAGCGGCGTCCATAGCTATCATGAAATCCTTTCCGGGCTCGAAACCTGCAGCTTTGATAGCCTCGAGAATCTTTTCGATTGCTTCTTCATCGCTCTTGAGAGTATTGGGTGCAAATCCGCCTTCGTCACCGACAGCGGTAACATCATTCATCTTCTTGATGAGCGATTTGAGATTATGGAATACCTCTGCACACCATCTGAGTGCTTCTTTGAAGGAAGGTGCGCCTACAGGCATGATCATAAATTCCTGAGTATCAACGGCACTGTCTGCGTGTGCGCCGCCGTTAAGTATATTCATCATCGGTACGGGAAGATCGGTAGCCTGGGCACCACCGAGGAATCTGTAAAGAGGGATGTCAAGAGCGGTAGCAGCAGCTCTTGCAACTGCAATTGAAACTGCAAGGATGGCATTTGCACCAAGTTTTGATTTATCCTTTGTTCCGTCCAATTTGATCATTTTTGCATCAACTGCATATGTATCAAAGGCATCCATTCCGACGATAGCTTCTGCAATCGGACCGTTAATGTTTGCTACGGCCTTGCTTACGCCCTTTCCGAGATATCTGCTCTTATCACCGTCACGAAGTTCGAGTGCTTCAAATTCACCTGTTGATGCACCTGACGGAGCAGTGCCTCGAGCAACGGTACCGTCTATGAGTGTAACTTCAGCCTCAACGGTGGGATTGCCTCTTGAGTCAAGTATTTCTCTTCCCACAACCTTTTCAATTTCCAAATAATTCATAAATTTCCTCCTGTTTTTAGTCGACTCCCGGAAACAAGGGTTTTTCCGGGAGTCCTAACATGGTTTACTCGGTTAGCAATTGCTAACTGCCGTTATTATATTCTTGCAGAGCAAAAATGTCAATACCGAAAATGATGTTTTTTCTGAAATTTATGTTGGAATATATAACTATGTGCCTTGAAATAGAATTATTCATGTGCTATAATGCACATT
>JAFRWN010000001.1 GCA_017437965.1 Lachnospiraceae bacterium | reverse complement strand
CTAACGGATTTCATGCGGTTCATGATTTCAACATGGAAATCGAAAAAGGAGAATTCATAGTTTTCGTCGGTTCGTCGGGTTGCGGAAAATCCACGACCCTGCGTATGATAGCAGGACTTGAAAACATCAGCAAGGGTGATTTCTATATTGACGGTGAAAGAGTGAATGATAAAGGCCCGAGGGAGAGGGGCGTGGCAATGGTTTTCCAGAGCTATGCGCTTTATCCTCACATGACGGTTTACGATAATCTTGCTTTCGGCCTTACGCTTCAGGGCGTTGACGATGATGTAATTGAAAAGAGGGTTCAGTCAACCGCGGCAATACTCGGACTGACACCTTATCTTGAAAGATTTCCCAGAGAGCTTTCGGGCGGACAGAGACAGCGTGTGGCTGTAGGTCGTGCGATAATCAGAAAGGTTAACATCTTCCTGATGGATGAGCCTCTTTCAAACCTTGATGCCAAGCAGCGTGTTACCATGCGTTCCGAGATCACACAGATCCACCGTGAAACCGGAGCTACCACGATCTATGTTACGCACGATCAGACCGAAGCCATGACAATGGCTGACAGGATAGTCGTAATGAAAGAGGGGTATATCCAGCAGATAGGAACTCCTTATGATCTGTACTTCAATCCCGTGAATATGTTTGTGGCGGGCTTCATCGGTGAGCCTCCTATGAACTTTGTCGAGGCAGTGCTTAAGAACGGAAAACTTGAACTCGGAGAAAACGTTATCGACCTTAAGCCTGTTGCCGATAAAGCCGTGCTCGACGAATATGAAGGCAAGGAAGTTGTTTTCGGCTTCCGTCCCGAAGCGGTTAAGGTAGGCTTTGCGGCCGATGCCGATTCATACAGGATCAGATGTATGGTTGACCTTGTGGAGCTTCTCGGCGACAATACAAACGTTTACGTAAATTATGACGGAATCAACAGCATACTTAAGGTTGATCCCCATGATTCTCCCGAAATAGATTCCGCGTTTGAGTTTGCAATTCCTTACGGAAGTGTCTATCTTTTTGACAAGCAGACCGAAAAGCGCATAAAGCTCAGAAAGGAATAAACGGCAGATGAAGAAAAGCATTGTCATATCACCTGCCGATTCTGTAGGAGTGGCTCTGATGCCGCTTAAAGCAGGCGAGCAGGCTGAGAATGTAACACTGATAGAAGATATTGACAGGGGACATAAATTTGCCCTGAAAAACATAAAAACCGGAGATAAGGTGGTTAAATACGGTGAGGTCATCGGCAGGGCAGTAAAGGATATAAAGCCCGGCGAGCATGTTCATACGCACAATATGAAAACCTGCCTTTCCGGAACACTTGAATATTCTTTTGACAAGAAAGAAGCGGCTTCCGTTGTTCCCGGAAAAAATGTAAAGGTAAATGTTTTCGAAAGGAAAAACGGCGAAGTCGGAATCCGAAACGAGCTTTGGGTGATCCCCACCGTCGGCTGTGTAAATTCACAGGCAAAGGCAATAGTATCCGCTTTCAATAAAAGGCATGCCGATGCACAGGGAATTGACGGCTGCTTTACTTTTTCACATCCCTACGGCTGTTCGCAGATCGGAGAGGATCATGAAAGAACAAAGCTGTTACTTGCAAGAATGTGCAGACACCCCAATTGCGGAGGAGTGCTTATCCTGGGACTTGGCTGCGAAAACAACCGCATGGATGTATTTAAGGAAAGCCTCGGAGATTACGATAAGGAACGCACGAGATTTCTTGTCGCACAGGAAGTCGAAGATGAGATAGCGGAGGGCGTAAGGCTTCTTGAAGAGCTTTATGATTCGGCAAAGAATGATAAGCGAGTCGAAAAGGACATAAGCTGCCTTAAGGTAGGCCTGAAGTGCGGCGGATCCGACGGGCTTTCGGGAATTACCGCAAATCCTCTGGTCGGAAGATTTTCCGATTACATTGTTTCTGTTGGAGGCACAACTGTTCTTACCGAGGTTCCTGAAATG
>JAFRWN010000028.1 GCA_017437965.1 Lachnospiraceae bacterium | reverse complement strand
TCAGGGCGAAAATGCAGTGATCAAAAAGAAAGACTACTGGTGGTGTGCACTGGTAGCAGGATTGTTGACCAGCTGTGTTCTTATTGTCGTGACGGAATTACTCTGGGATGCTGTGGTAAAGCGTACAGGGCTTTCAGGGCTGCCACTTGAACTTGTCGGTTCATTTTTCAGGGCCGCATTGTTAGAGGAATCTTTTAAGTTTCTGGGCGCTATAATGAGTGTAGACAGGGTAAAGCCAACCAGGAAAATTGATTTCGTTATGCTCTTTGGTCTCATCGGTCTGACTTACAACGTTTTTGAAAAACTGTTTCTGGGCGGAGCGGCAGCAATGGTAGGAGCAGTGATTCCCATGCATCTTATGTGGCAGTTCAATCAGGGCGGTCATTTCTATGAGCATAAGAAGGCTGTGCTTGTTGGAGATAAAGAAAGAGCCGGAAAAGAGAAATTTGCTTTTTTGTTTATACCATTTTTCATACATGGCTGCTGGGATGCGCTGGTTTCTGTGGGTGTGTTCCTTATGGATGATAAATTCCCTACTGTGGTAGAGGCCCTTGGCTTTATGATGATAATTGGTATAATAGTCTTCGGAGTAGTATATTCCATAAAGACATTCAGAAATGTGAAGAAACTTGCAGTTGAAAACGAGAGCTTTCCGGAGACGGGAACTCCGGAAAGTGCTCCCGTAGAGTAAATATTGCTGGTGATCGGGAGTATTTATACACGTTTCCTGTATCTTCCGAACAATATTCCGTCATCCACAAATTTGTCGGCATCAGATACCCACACAGGAAAACTTCCTGTGGCTACTGCTGTCTGACCGTTAAGCATGCCCGTATGGAATGAAAGGTGCCTGTATTGGCGCAGTACGAGTTCCATGCGGGTATATTTGCATTTTTCGGGCTTTTCATAAAGCATTTCGTCCGTAAGTGAATCCAGATAGTCAAGTGTTTTCTTTTCAACCTTATCCAGATAGTCAAGAAGCTGTTCATCGCTCAGAACCACAGAGGTAGGGTTGTCTGGGTTGTCCATTCCATCTTCATGGAAATCAGGTTCATCATATACAAAAGGATTGATAAACCATTTGTCAGCCGAGTGCAGGGCATGATAGGCCCAGCGCCAGCAGGGTGATCCGCAGCAGAGTGCATCACGGTCATAAGTCTGTATGGAAGTCCTGATATTAATAAAATTAGGAACTACCGTTTCTTTGATGATCATACACAGTTCGTTCATGTGAAATCCTCCTTAAAAAATTCTTGCATTTGTTTGAATCTGATATTATAATAGCACCATCGGAACTATTTGTAAAATTGAAATAACAGAAATAAATATTCAAGAAAATTGAATGATACAAACGGGGTGCATTGAAATGACGATCACACAGTTAACAACTTTTCTTAAAATTGCTGAGCATGGTAATTTTTCGGCTGCGGCAAATACCCTTGGTTATGCTCAGTCGACAGTTACCATGCAGATCAAACAGCTCGAGGAAGAACTTGGGACGGAACTTTTTGACAGACTTGGAAAATCGGTAAGTCTGACTGCAGCCGGCAGAAGACTACTTGTTTATGCAGAGAAAATGCTGCAGCTTGAAAGAGAGATACTTGCTGATGTTCCTGCGGGAGATGAACCAACGGGAACGATCAAACTTGGTATTTCGGAATCATTCTGTTACAACAGGTTTCCAAAGCTGCTGCTGGAATATACAAAACTGTATCCGAAGGTTGATCTGCAGCTTTCCTTTATTAATCATGATACCTTTCCGGACCTTCTTAAGAAGGGGGCACTGGATCTTGTATATACCTTGAATCCTCTTATAGAGAGGGATGACCTCAGACTTCTTTATAAGAAGCAGGAAAGCCTGGGATTCTTTGTAAGCCCAAAACATCCATTTGCAGAAAAACAAAACATAAGAGAAAAAGACCTTGAAGGCATTCCATTGCTTCTTACATCGCACAACTGTAATTTCAGGCATATGCTGATCGATGCACTTACAAAAGCCGGTATCAGGCCCCGGATTGCGCTTGAAACAAGCAGCAAGGAGATACTTAAGCAGTTTGCGATAAATGAACTGGGTGTTGCATTTATGCCGGAAATGGTGGCAGAAGAAGAGTGCAGAAACGGAAAGCTTGTAAGACTAACATGGGAGGGCACTCCGTTTAACATATATTCCCAGGTTTTTGTACATAAGGACAAGCATATAAACAAGGCGATTAAGGATTTGTTGCATTTTGCGGGATTTTGCGATTTTCGGAAACGTTAAAAAGACGTGACCGGAAAAGGTATTTTTCGGAGACCAATATATTATTTCATTGATTATTTCATGAATTATGTTATAATTATCTGATATGAAATAAGATGAGAGGGAATAGAAATACTAACGATGTGGATCATTAACTGCTTACTATTAATGCTGGGTTCCGTCTCTGCGGTACTGGGAATCAGTTTTTATTTCCGTAACCGTCAGGCGGCCGGCAAAACACGTTTTTATATATTATTTTACGGACTTTGCTCCGCAGTATGGTGTATATGCTACGGAATGATCGGAATCTCCGATAATCTGGAGCTGTGCGAACAGATCAGAAAAGTAGGAGTGGCAGGAATCAACGGTTTTCTGCTTACCGAAGTCTTTCTTGTGTCGGAAATGTCGGGTGCAAAAAAAAGCCTTATAAGAGCAATGCGTGTGTTTGCGATATTGATCGCGGTTACCGATTTCCTGTTTTTTGCGAGAAGCAAGGTTGATATGTTCATACGCAAAAGAGCATGGACTACATGGACAGCCAATCCTGATGGGGATTTTAACCGTACGGTACATGCGATTTATATCGGACTTATTTTCTGCATCCTCATTTTATTCGGAATTAACTGGATCATAAATAACAAGCTCAGGCGACTGAAACGTTTCCTGTTCATGGTGTTTGTGTCCAATTTTATAATGTTGTTCTTTACACTTCCGGACACATTCATTCCTGCTGCAGGCATGCCTGCGATATCTACTTCGGGACTCGGGGCAGCGGCGTGCACCATAGTAATGTGGTACGGAGCAACACAGCTTAATTCTTTTGATATACGTACAGGTAACATAAAGGACCGTCTGTTTGACTTCCTTGAGGCCGGTATTATCATAGTTGATACTGATTTCAGGATTGCAATGGTAAACCGCTATGCTTCACAGCTGGCAGAAAAAACGGAACTTGTTGAAACAACGCTTTCTGACTTCTTTGATATTGATGAGGAAGAGCAGAAGAAGTGTTTCCTTACGTCCATGAATGAAATATATTCCGCAAGGCTCTGGAATAAAACAGGAACGAGGGCATATTCCGTAAGGGTAAAATCCGTTGAGGACGATTACGGGGATCCGTTCTGCTATATGTGCGTATTCCTAGATGTAACGGAAGAAGTTGAAGCGGCATCAAAACTTGAAATTGCAAGCCAGGCAAAGAGCCGTTTCCTTGCCCAGATGTCTCATGAAATCCGTACACCGATAAATGCCGTGCTTGGCATGAATGAGATGATACTGCGTGAGGCGAAGGAGGAGAGCATTCAGCAGTATGCCGAAAATATCGATTCTGCAGGAAATACACTGCTGACCCTTATAAACAGTATTCTGGATTTCTCTAAAATTGAAGACGGTAAAATGGATATTGTTCCGGTGCAGTATAGTTTTGCATCCGTCATCAATAATCTTGTCAACTCAGTATATCAGAGGGCGGATGTAAAGGGTCTGAAACTGAATGTGGAGATTGATAAAAACATTCCTTCTGTACTGATCGGAGATGATGTGAGGGTATCACAGGTCATCATGAACCTGCTTACAAATGCCGTAAAATATACGCAGAAGGGAAGCGTTGCTTTTACTGTAAAGGTGGAGGATATAGAAGGCGAAAATGTCCGTCTTTTCGTATCGGTTGCGGATACAGGTATCGGTATACATGAGGAGGATATTGATAAGCTTTTCGTCTCATTTGAACGTCTGGACGAGGTCAAAAACCATAATATCGAGGGTACCGGACTTGGTATTTCAATAGTAAAAAGCCTGCTTTCGATGATGGGAAGTGAGCTTAGGGTGGAGAGTACCTATGGTAAGGGATCGATATTTTCATTTGTTATCACACAGCAGATAGCGGATGCAACACCTGTAGGGGATTATGAGGAAAGAATCAGGGAATCCCATCAGAAAAAGGAAAACAATGACCTGATAGATGCTCCGGCTGCGAGAATTCTTGTGGTTGATGATAATGACATGAACCAGAAAGTGAGCAGGAATTTCCTTAAACTCTGTAATATCAGGCCGGATGTGGTTTCGTCCGGTATGGAAGCTATCGAAATCATGCGCAAAAATACCTATGATTGTGTATTCCTCGATCATATGATGCCGGGCATGGACGGAATTGAGACCCTGCATCAGCTGATGAAGGAAGGACTTGTTCCGGATAATACCGTAATGATAGCACTGACGGCCAATGCCGTGGTCGGTGCGAGGGAAGCATATTTAAAGGAGGGCTTTGCGGATTATCTGTCAAAGCCGATAGTGCTCAAAGAATTGGTAAAGATTCTTGGAAAATATCTTCCAGAGAGAGCATATGGGAAGAATGAACTGGAAATAAACAGAGAAGAGGGCATCATGTATTGTGCCGGAGATGAAGAGTTCTATGCAGAGATGCTTAAAGAATTTGCTTCAAATGCCAAGGACAAGACAGAAGAGCTTAACGGATTATTTCAAAAGAAAGATTGGGAAAATTACAGGGTGCAGATCCACGCGGCAAAAAGCGTGCTGAGGACACTCGGGGCCGTAGCCCTGTCCGAGAAGGCGAAGGAACTGGAATTTGCCGCCAAAAACGGTGATGTAGAATTTATTCTTAATAATCATGCCGCTATGATGGAGTACTATCTTAAACTGGCAGACAAAATCACACCCCCTTGCAGGTAAGCCTGAAGGGGGTTAAATTTTGTTTGATAGTATTATAGAATTTTATTGGCCTTTGGTTTGTTATCAATCTTCAGGTTGAATTCCTGAACCTTTGAATCATTTTTTAATGCAGGAAGCTTCTTACCGTCAAGGGCCTTTGAGCCTAAAGCCTTTGTCATTCTGGAAAGGTTGATCAGCGCACATATTCATCATAGCACTGTGCAATTGCCGTGTCCCTGTTTTCTTCCGTAATATTTGGGGTGTTCTGTATGGTCATAATCTTCGGGCTGATGTTTTTTCAAAATATCACCGATTTGAATCAGCTTAGTGATATTAGCATCGGGATTATCAATGGAACAATTTCAGATTGTTCCGTCTTTCTTTTTTTCGGGGCGCAAAAGCTTCAGGGGAATATTATGTTCTTTATTCCACAGTTCCATTACATCACCACTCATTATCTGGATTTTTTCCAGGTATATGCAAGGGCATACTTTTCGTACCGACCGCCTTTGGCACTTTGAAGAATTGATTCGGGTTTAGACGTTATGCTCCTCCATATGTGCTTTTATAGCATTGAAAGTTTTGTCACTGATATAGTGCTCTATGCGGCACGCGTCTTCAGTGGCAGTTTTTTCGTCTACGCCGAGCCTTATAAATAAAGTGGAAAGGATAGTGTGCCTTTCGTAGATGGTTTTTGCGTGGGCCTCTCCGGATTCGGTCAGTTTGATATAACCGTTTTCATCCTTGGTAATATACCCGTCATCTTTTAACAGCCCTAAAGCACGGCTGACAGAAGGCTTTGAAAAGCCCATGTATTCTCCGATATCGATAGCACGGACTGCATTTGATTTTTGTGAAAGAACATATATTGTTTCGAGATACATTTCTCCGGATTCCTGCAATGCCATACCAAAAAACCTCCTTGGGATATAATTAATCAATATAAGTTTACCATATTATCAGCCATCATTCAATTGTATGTTTTTAAAAAAGTCAAAAAAAAGACTTGACAAAGTTAGCCTGTGCTAATTATAATTGTGCATGGTTAGGGAAAGCTAACTATTTTTATTGGATGTCGGTTAGCTCGCGCTAATTATAATAAGAAAAAGGAGGAATGGTATGATGCCTCTTATCTATGCAGAAAAGGGCCAGACCCAGATTATCAGAAAAATCGGCGGAAGCCCCGAAGTAAAAAAGCACCTTGAAGATTTAGGCTTTAATGTGGGCGGAGAGGTGAGTGTCATAAACTCGCTTGGTGAGAACCTGATTGTTAAAGTAAAAGAAAGCAGGGTGGCTGTCAGCGAGGAGCTGGCAAAAAAAATAATGGTCTGATGCCTGATCATTGTACTTAAAGGAGGGAAAAAGATTGAAAACACTGAGAGATGTAAAAATCGGTGAGACGGTCAAGGTTGTAAAGCTTCATGGAGAGGGCGCCGTTAAGCGCCGCATCATGGACATGGGAATCACAAGAAATACAAGCGTATACGTGCGTAAGGTTGCGCCGCTTGGAGACCCGATTGAAGTTACTGTAAGAAACTATGAGCTTTCACTTCGTAAGGCCGATGCCGAAATGATAGAAGTTGAATGATAAATATCAAAAAGAAAGAAGGAAAACAGAAACATGAGTCTGCGAATTGCACTTGCCGGAAACCCTAACAGCGGAAAAACAACATTGTTCAACGCTCTTACCGGCTCCAATCAGTTTGTCGGAAACTGGCCCGGCGTAACTGTTGAAAAGAAGGAAGGAAAGCTTAAAAAGCATGATGATGTCATCATCACTGACCTTCCCGGTATTTACTCGTTGTCGCCCTACACTCTTGAAGAAGTGGTTGCGAGAAATTATCTGATAGGTGAGCGTCCCGATGCGATACTGAACATCATAGATGGTACCAACCTTGAAAGAAACCTTTATCTTACAACCCAGCTTACCGAACTTGGAATTCCGGTAGTTGTTGCCGTCAACATGATGGATGTCGTAAGGAAGAACGGTGACCAGATAAAGACTGAAGAATTGTCACGTCAGCTCGGATGCAAGGTAGTTGAAATCTCTGCGCTTAAAGGCGACGGAATCATGGAAGCTGCGGAAGAGGCCATCAAAGCAGCAAAGGGTGCAAAACCCATTCCCCAGCATACATTCTCGGGTCCGGTTGACCATGCGATCGCCCATATTGAAGAAGCTGTCGTACATAACATGCCCGAGGAGCAGCAGAGATGGTACGCGATCAAGATATTCGAGCGTGACGACAAAGTGCTTGAGCAGATGAAAATACCGGCAGATACTCTGGCACATATCGAAAATGATATCAAGGCTGCAGAAAAAGAGCTTGATGATGATGCAGAGAGCATCATAACAAACGAAAGATATGTTTATATCGCTGAAGTGATCAAGTCCTGCTATAAGAAGAAAAATGCAGGATCACTCAGTACTTCTGATAAGATCGATAAGATTGTTACAAACCGCTGGCTTGGACTTCCGATCTTTGCACTCATCATGTTTCTTGTGTACTGGATCGCAATGGTAGGAGTAGGAGCCCCTGCTACAGACTGGGCAAATGACGGTCTTTTCGGTGACGGCTGGCATCTTTTCGGAAAAGACGGCGGCTATGAAGAACTGGCAGAAGATTATAATGTCTCATCCGCTATTGTAGATGCTTATGATGCATATGTGGAAGAAAACGGCAGTGCACCAACAGGCGATTTTATCTACACCATGGAAGATGAGGAAACCCTCGAAACCATAGAAGAAACTGCAAGTCTCGAGGATTATGAGGATGCGGTAAAGCGTCTCGAAGAAATCGGTGACGAACCCGATCCCGCAGATTACGGTACCTGGATCCCGGGTATTCCGGCACTTATTGAAAAGGCACTTGATAAGGCAAATGCAGCCGAATGGCTGAAAGGACTGATCCTTGACGGTATTGTTGCCGGTGTAGGTGCGGTACTTGGCTTCGTTCCGCAGATGCTCGTGCTTTTCCTGATGCTTGCATTTCTTGAAGCCTGCGGTTACATGGCAAGAATCGCATTCGTGCTTGACCGTATTTTCAGAAAGTTCGGTCTTTCCGGAAAATCATTTATTCCCATGCTTGTCGGTGTGGGCTGCGGCGTACCCGGTATCATGGCAAGCCGTACGATCGAGAATGAACGTGACCGTCGTATGACCATCATGACAACAACCTTCATCCCCTGCGGTGCAAAGGTTCCGTTTATCGCAATGATAGCAGGTGCGATTTTCGGTGGTTCGGCATGGGTATCAACCTCTGCTTACTTTATCGGAATGGCAGCAATCGTCATTTCCGGAATCATGCTCAAGAAGACAAAGATGTTCGCGGGAGACCCTGCTCCTTTCGTAATGGAGCTTCCTGCTTACCATATGCCTACACTCGGAAATGTACTCCGTTCAATGTGGGAACGTGGCTGGTCATTCATCAAGAAGGCCGGTACCATCATCCTCCTTTCAACCATCGTTATCTGGTTCACGTCCTACTTCGGATTTGTTGACGGCGACTTCAAGATGCTTGCCGAGGAAGAGCTTGAGAACTCACTGCTTGCAAAGTTCGGTAATGCAATTGCATGGATATTTGCTCCTCTCGGATGGGGCAAGTGGCAGTCAGCCGTTGCATCAATCACAGGACTTGTTGCAAAAGAGAACATCGTAGGAACGATGGGTATCCTTTACGGAAGAGGAGAACTGACAACATGGCAGGCTCTTGCAAAAGCTTTCACGGATGTTACGGGCTTCTCATTCCTGGTATTCAACCTTCTCTGCGCACCCTGTTTCGCAGCCATCGGTGCAATCAAGCGTGAGATGAACAATGCAAAGTGGACATGGTTTGCAATCGGTTACCAGTGCGGTTTTGCTTATGTAGTAGCACTGATGATCAACCAGTTCGGCGGTATGTTTACCGGAGATGTAAATGTAATCGGTCTGGTATTTGCCTTTGCTGCACTTGCAGGAATAATATACATGTTGTTCTTCAAGAAGTATTCTGAAGCAACAACGCTTACAAAGAAAGTAAAAGTTTGATACAAAGAATCTCCCGGCAGAAGGATTCATACTGTCGGGAGATGATTTGCGTATTAAATAGTTCGGGGGAAAGATGATATGACAGGTTTTATTATGGAAAATATCGGAACAATCCTGATATCAATGCTTTTGATTGTTGTCGTTATTGCGGCGGTAAGATACCTGATCAATGAAAAAAAGCAGGGAAAATGCTCCTGCGGAGGAAGCTGTGGCGGAAACTGTCGCGGCTGTGCCATGAGCAGTAAGTGTCACGGTGCACAGGGAGCACAGAATAAAAAATCAATTTAATATAATAAACAGGAGGTATTCAGCTATGTTTTCGTGGAAAACAACAAGACATTTTATTTACGGACTTCTTGCCGGAACGGCAGGAGTAAAGGTATTAAGCGGTAAGACTGCAAAGAAGGTTTATACCCATGTTACCGCTGCGGCTCTTCGAGGAGCAGATGACGTAATGTCAAGGGCAGAGATCATCAAAGAAAACTGCCAGGACATTTACAATGATGCAAAGGAAATCAACGAGAAAATCTATGCAGAAGATGAGGAGCAGCTCATCAAAGATGCAAGAGAGATAGTCCGTGAGGCTGAGGAAGCCGAAAAAGAAAATACCGAAGAAGGCTGATAAGAGCTATGAGATCAAAAATCTTACATGAATCAGCCGGAAGGATACGTCTGCATGTCTGCCAGAAGCACATGAGCATCCGCGAGGCCGATAAACTGGAGTACTTTCTTAATTCACTTCCTTTTGTTAAGAAGGCAACGGTCAGTGAGAGAAGCTGCAATGCGGTAATCGTTTTTGAAAGCGTCTACAGGGCAAAACTGCTTGCGGAGATTTCATCCTTTGGCTATGAGCGGACGGAGGTTGAGGTTCCGGAAAATACAGGACGTGCCCTTAACCATGCCTATGAGGACAGGATGTTCTGGCATATTGCAAGAAGAGCGGCGTCAAAACTGTTTCTGCCTGCTGAGATTAGAAACATAGTTACGGTTGCGAAGGCAGTGCCTTATGTGGCAAAGGGCATAAAGACACTCTTTAACGAGGGCCTTAAGGTTGAAGTACTCGATGCCACAAGCATCGGTGTTTCGGTTGCAAGAAAGAACTATGAAACCGCTGGTTCCGTAATGTTCCTGCTCAAAGTCGGCGACATCATGGATGAGTGGACCTACCGCAAGTCTGTCGATGAGCTGGCAAGAGTCATGGCACTTAATGTAGATAAGGTCTGGCTTGTTGCTCCGTCGGGAGATGAAATCCTTGTCGGAATCAATAAGATCACGGTTGGCGACAGAGTGGTAGTCCGTACCGGAAATATTATACCGCTTGACGGACTGGTGGTTTCGGGAGAAGCAGGAGTAAACCAGGCATCCATGACCGGAGAATCGCTTCCTGTTCACAAAGAGGCAGGCGGCTATGTATATGCAGGTACGGTTGTAGACGAGGGCGAGCTTGTGATCGAGGTAAAGAAAACAAG
>JAFRWN010000027.1 GCA_017437965.1 Lachnospiraceae bacterium | reverse complement strand
GGTGGAAAGAAATCTTAGAAAGACTCGTATCGGCAAAGTTGTAAGTGACAAGATGGACAAGACTATCGTTGTTGCAATCGTAGATAACGTTAAGCATCCCCTTTACAACAAGATCGTAAAGAGAACTTACAAGCTTAAGGCTCATGACGAGAATAATGAGTGCAAAATCGGTGACAGAGTTAAGGTAATGGAGACAAGACCTCTCTCAAAGGATAAGAGATGGAGACTTGTTGAAATTGTAGAGAAAGCTAAATAAAGGAGTATTAACTATGATTCAGACAGAAACCAGATTAAAGGTTGCTGATAATACGGGCGCCAAGGAGCTTCTCTGCATCAGAGTACTCGGCGGCTCTGTAAGAAAGTATGCCGGAATCGGTGATATCATCGTTGCTTCTGTAAAAGACGCAAATCCCGGCGGAGATGTTAAGAAGGGTGATGTTGTAAAGGCAGTTGTCGTTCGTACAGTAAAGGGTATTCGTCGTAAAGACGGTTCATACATCCGCTTCGATGAGAACGCTGCCGTTATAATCAAGGACGACCTCAATCCCAGAGGAACCCGTATCTTCGGACCCGTTGCAAGAGAGCTTCGTGACAAGAAGTTCATGAAGATCGTATCTCTCGCTCCGGAAGTATTATAAGGAGGCACATATGGCAACTTCTAAAATCAAGAAGAACGATACCGTAAAGATTATCGTTGGTAAGGATAAAGGTAAGGAAGGCAAGGTCCTCAGCGTAAAGGATAACAAGGTTGTTGTTGAAGGCGCTAACATGGTAACAAAGCATTCCAAGCCTACACAGGCAAATCCTAAGGGTGGCATCACTCATCAGGAAGCTCCCATCGATGCTTCCAATGTTATGTATGTTCACAAGGGTAAGCCCACAAGAGTCGGCTTCAAGGTAGAAAATGGCAAGAAGGTACGTATTGCAAAGTCTACCGGTGATGTCATTGACTAAGTTTAAGGAGGACTCTTAAGGTGAATAGATTAAAAGAAATTTACAATAACGAGATTGCCGGAAAGATGCAGGAAAAGTTCGGTTACAAGAACGTAATGCAGATTCCCAAGATTGACAAGATCGTTCTTAACATGGGTGTCGGCGAAGCAAAGGACAATGCAAAGTCTCTTGAGAACGCTGTAAAGGACATGGAGATCATCTCCGGCCAGAAGCCCGTGATCACTAAGGCTAAAAAGTCTATTGCAAACTTCAAGATCAGAGAAGGTCTTAACATCGGATGCAAGGTTACCCTCCGCGGTGACAAGATGTATGATTTCCTCGATCGCCTTGTAAACCTTGCTCTTCCCCGAGTACGTGACTTCCGCGGCGTTAATCCCAACGCTTTCGACGGAAGAGGAGATTATGCTCTCGGAATCAAGGAGCAGATCATCTTCCCTGAAATTGAGTATGATAAGATCGACAAGGTTCGCGGCATGGACGTAATCATCGTAACAACAGCGAAGACAGATGAGGAGGCACGTGAGCTTCTTACACTGTTCGGTATGCCGTTCAGCAAATAGGAGGAATAAGATGGCTAAGACATCAATGAAAATCAAGCAGGCTCGTCCTCAGAAGTTCAAGGTTCGTGAGTATACACGCTGCAACATTTGCGGACGTCCCCACGCTGTTCTTAAGAAATACGGAATCTGCAGAGTTTGCTTCCGTGAACTGGCTTACAAGGGTCAGATTCCCGGTGTTAAGAAAGCAAGCTGGTAATTAAGAAGGAGGTAATTTCAATGACAATGAGTGATCCCATTGCAGATATGCTTACAAGAATCCGTAATGCAAATACTGCAAAGCATGATACAGTAGACGTTCCTGCTTCCAAGATCAAGGTTGCTATAGCAGAAATCCTTCTTAAGGAAGGCTATATCAAAGCGTTTGATCTCGTAGACGCAGGTTCATTCAACAACATCCATATCACACTGAAGTACGGCAAGGATAAGTCTGTAAAGACTATCACTGGTCTCAAGAGAATCTCAAAGCCCGGTCTTCGTATCTACGCAGGCAAGGATGAGCTTCCTCATGTACTTGGCGGACTTGGAATCGCAATCGTTTCTACCAACAAGGGAATTCTTACCGACAAAGAGGCAAGAAAAGAGAATGTTGGCGGAGAAGTTCTTGCTTACATCTGGTAATCAAAGAACATAAACCATAAATATTAATGGAGGTACGGGCATGTCACGTATAGGAAAAATGCCAATCGCGGTACCTGCAGGCGTAACTGTAGATATCGCAGAAAATAATAAAGTGACTGTTAAGGGTCCTAAGGGAACACTTGAAAGAGTTCTCCCTGCGGAAATGGAGATCAAATTAGAGGGTGCTGAGATAGTTGTCAACAGACCTAATGATCTTAAGAGAAACAAGTCATTACATGGTCTGACAAGAACACTTATCGCTAACATGGTAACAGGTGTTACCGAGGGTTACCAGAAGGTTCTTGAAGTAAACGGTGTCGGCTACAGAGCACAGAAGGCAGGAAAAGAGCTTACTCTTATCCTCGGATATTCTCATCCCGTAGTTATGACAGATCCCGAAGGTATCGAGACTGTTCTTGAAGGACAGAACAAGATCACCGTTAAGGGTATTGATAAAGAAAAAGTTGGACAGTACGCCGCTGAAATCAGAGACAAGAGAAGACCTGAGCCTTACAAGGGCAAGGGAATCAAGTATGCTGATGAAGTTATCAGACGTAAGGTCGGCAAGACAGGTAAGAAGTAGAAAGGAGATTAAGCTATGGTTAGCAAAGAGAGCAGATCAAAAGTTCGTAATAAGAAGCATCTCAGAATTCGCAATCGTTTCTCCGGTACTGCTGAGAGACCCCGTCTTGCAGTTTTCCGCAGCAACAAGCATATGTATTGCCAGATAATTGATGATACCAAGGGTACTACACTCGTGGCAGCATCAACTCTTGATAAGGATCTCGGTCTTGAGAAGACTGACGATGTTGAAGCAGCAAAGGCACTCGGCGCAGCAATCGCAAAGAAGGCACTTGCAGCAGATATCAATGAGGTCGTATTTGACAGAGGCGGATTTTTATACGCAGGTAAGATTCAGGCATTGGCTGAAGCAGCACGCGAAGCCGGTCTGACATTTTAAGGAGGTAGCGCATGAGACGTGAATTAATTGATGCAAGCCAGTTGGAACTTACCGATAAGGTAGTTGCAATCAAGCGTGTAACAAAGGTAGTTAAGGGTGGACGCCATATGCGTTTTGCAGCCCTTGTTATCGTAGGTGATAAGAACGGTCATGTCGGTGCCGGCCTTGGCAAGGCTACTGAAGTTCCCGAAGCAATCCGCAAGGGAAAAGAAGATGCAATCAAGAACATGATTTCACTGCCTATCGACAATAACGGCAGTGTACCCCATGATTTTATCGGACAGTTCGGAAGTGCTGAGGTTCTCATCAAGAGAGCTCCCGAAGGTACCGGTATCATCGCAGGTGGTCCCGCTCGTATCGTTCTTGAACTTGCCGGTTACAAGAACGTTCGTACAAAGTCACTCGGATCCAACAATAAGCAGAACGTAGTTCTTGCTACAATTGAGGGTCTGAAGAATCTTAAGACTCCCGAGGAAGTAGCTGCACTTCGTGGCGTTTCCGTAAGTGAGCTGTAGGAGGTAGTCATGGCAGAATTAAAAGTTACATTGATAAAGTCTCCCATAGGTGCAATTCCCAAGCACAAGAAGACTGTAGAGGCTCTCGGACTTCACAAGCTCCACAGCTCAAACATTCTTCCTGACAACCCTGCAACCAGAGGTCAGATCAAACAGGTTTGCCATCTGGTTAAAGTAGAAGAAGTATAAGGGAGGTAAACTATGAATTTGACAGATCTTAGACCCGCTGAGGGTTCAAAGCATTCCGATTCTTTCAGAAGAGGACGTGGTCACGGTTCAGGAAACGGAAAGACTGCCGGTAAAGGTCATAAGGGCCAGAAGGCACGTTCCGGAGCTCCCAGAACAGGTTTCGAAGGTGGTCAGATGCCTTTGTATCGTCGCCTTCCCAAGCGTGGCTTCAAGAACAGAAATACTAAGGACATCGTAGCTGTTAACGTAAGCATGCTCGATAAGTTCTTTAACGACGGCGATGAGGTAACAGTTGAGACACTCCTTGCAAACGGCGTAATCGCTCATGCAAGAGACGGCGTTAAAATTCTTGGAAATGGAGAAATTACAAAGAAGCTCAATGTTAAGGTTGACGCTTTCAGTGCCAGCGCAGCAGAGAAGATCAAAGCTGCCGGCGGAAGTGCAGAGGTAATCTGATATGTTAAAGACACTAATCAATGCGTTCAAGGTTAAGGATCTTCGTAAAAAACTCTATTTTACGTTTTTCTGCCTTGTCGTAGTACGTTTGGGATCGCAGGTTCCGGCACCGGGAATCAATCAGGAACTGGTTAAGTCCTGGCTTGGAAATCTGGATCTCGGATTTTTCGATGCATTGACAGGTGGTTCGTTTACATCGATGTCAATTCTCGCATTGAACATTTCACCGTACATTAACTCGTCAATTATCATGCAGCTGATGACAATCGCTATTCCCAGCCTTGCAGAGCTGCAGAAAGACGGCGAGACAGGAAGAAAGAAGATCGCTGAGATTTCACGTTATCTTACTATCGTGCTTGCACTCATTGAATCTTCTGCAATGGCAATCGGTTTCTCAAGAAGCGGTTATACAAATGACAAGAAGGTAACTACCATCCTTATCATCATCGCCGCATTCACAGCCGGTTCCGCATTCCTTATGTGGCTCGGTGAAAATATTACCGAATACGGTGTAGGAAACGGTATATCCATTATCCTTACCATTAACATCGTTGCAAAGCTTCCTTCCGATATCAAGAACCTTTTCAATATGTTTGTAAAGGGTGCTGATTCAAAAGGAAAGGGACTCCTTGCAGCAATCGTTATCCTTGCGGTAATACTTGCAACTGTAGTACTTATCATCCTTCTTCAGGATGCTACGAGAAGAATTCCCGTACAGTATTCAAAGAAGGTTGTCGGAAGAAAGATGCTTGGCGGAAATTCCAGTTTCATACCTCTGAAGGTAAATACCTCAGGCGTTATCCCTGTAATCTTCGCAATTTCGCTCTTCCAGTTCCCGATGATCATTGCTTCATTCTTCGGAGTGAAGGGTGCAGTCGGACCTGACGCAAGCTTCGGTCAGAAGATACTTTATCTTATAAATGATGACAACTGGTTTAACTTCAATTCACTTGCTGATTTCAAGTATACTCTCGGTGTGCTCATCTACATACTTCTGATAATCTTCTTCGCTTACTTCTATACAAGCGTTACCTTCAATCCTATGGAGGTATCGAACAACATGAAGAAGAACGGTGGTTTCATTCCCGGTATCAGACCCGGAAAGCCCACCACGGATTATCTTACAGGTGTACTTAACAAGATAGTATTTATCGGCGCTGTAATGCTCTGCGTTGTAGCTCTTATCCCGATTTTCTTCTCGGGAGCATTCGGAGCAAGGGTTTCCTTCGGTGGAACATCTCTTATAATCGTTGTAGGTGTTGTACTTGAAACTCTCAATCAGGTAGAGTCCATGATGATCGAGCGTCATTATAAGGGCTTCCTTAATGCATGATTTAAGCAGGCGGAGCAGAAACTGTTCCGCCTGTTAGTTCTGTAAAACAGCCTATATTCCAATCAAAAAGGATTAATTATATGAAGATAATTATGTTGGGCGCTCCCGGCGCCGGAAAAGGCACTCAGGCCAAACTGATAGCAGAAAGATACGGAATTCCCCACATCTCGACAGGAGATATTTTCAGGGCAAACATCAAAGCCGGAACTCCTCTCGGAGTAAAGGCAAAAAGCTTCATTGATCAGGGACTTCTCGTTCCCGATGAACTGACACTTGAACTGATCATGGACAGATTCAGTGCAGCTGACTGTGCAGATGGTTATGTACTTGACGGTTTCCCGAGAACACTTCCCCAGGCTGAGGCACTTGCAAAGAGCCTTTTGGAAAAAGGAGAAGCTATCGATTTTGCTATCGATGTTGATGTTCCCGACGAGAGAATCGTAAACCGCATGAGCGGAAGAAGAGCCTGCCTTAAGTGCGGAGGAACCTACCATGTTAAATACAATCCTCCGGCTGTAGATGGTGTCTGCGATGCCTGCGGAGCAGAGCTTGTATTAAGGGACGATGACAAACCGGAAACAGTGGCAAAGAGACTTGAGGTATATCATTCACTTACCCAGCCCCTGATCGAGTATTACGGAAATGCCGGAATACTTAAGACTGTTGACGGCACTCAGGATGTTGACAAGGTATTTGCCGACATTATGGCAATACTTGACTGATTTATTTGGAGGTATTAATGTCTAAAAGCGATGTCTTAGAGATTGAAGGCAAGGTAGTTGAAAAGCTTCCCAATGCAATGTTTCGGGTAGAACTTGAGAACGGCCACATCGTTCTTGCCCATATCAGCGGCAAGCTCCGCATGAACTACATCAAGATAGTTCCCGGAGACAAAGTTACACTTGAGATGTCTCCTTATGATCTCACAAAGGGAAGAATCATCTGGAGAGATAAATAAGCAGAAAAATATATAAAAAAATAAAAATAATGCTTGCATATTAAGTCCGTTTATGTTATTATACTAAACGGACTTTTTTGTGAGTCTGTTAATTTTTGCGCCCTAAAAGGCGGTTTCCCCAAGAGGGAGCTTTTCAAAGAAAGGAGGGCTAATCATGAAGGTAAGAGCTTCTGTGAAGCCAATTTGCGAAAAGTGCAAAGTAATCAAAAGAAAAGGGAACATCATGATCATTTGTGAGAATCCCAGACACAAACAGAGACAGGGCTGATACGCTGTGTTTCTTAAAGCACAGCTTACTATATTAATAGTTGGTCTTGCTTTTTGTGTTGCAGCTGTTGATCCGGAGTAATGTATAAAGAAGGAATAACCCATCCGTCTTTGTCCATCGGATAACAGAAAATGTGATACCGGGGGTTGTCAAAGAAAACGTGTACATTCTGAGACTTCCTTGTGAAGCGGGTGTCATTATCACCCGTGACAGCGTTCACCGTTAACCAATAAGGCGGTGCAACCGTTCGGTGTTCGTCAGGTTTAAAGCGGCTTGGCCGGAAATCCCGGCTGTAAACGGGGTATAACCCCAGGAACTATTTTTAAATGGAGGAAAGAATACATGGCTCGTATCAGTGGTGTTGATTTACCGAGAGAGAAACGTGTAGAGATCGGACTTACCTATGTCTATGGAATCGGACGTGTAAGTGCCGGCAAAATTTTGGAAAAAGCAAATGTCAATCCCGACACAAGATGCCGTGATCTGACAGACGAGGAAGTCGGACGCATCCGTGATATCATCGATGCTGAATACATGGTAGAGGGTGATCTTAAGAGAGAAGTTGCCCTTAACATCAAGAGACTTCAGGAAATGGGATGCTACAGAGGTATCCGTCACAGAAAGGGTCTCCCTGTCCGTGGACAGAAGACCAAGACTAACGCAAGAACCCGTAAAGGTCCGAAGCGCACGGTTGCTAATAAGAAGAAATAATCTTAATAGGAGGAAAAGTGATGGCTACTAAGAAAGCAGCACCCGCAAAGAAGGCAGCTGCCAAGAAGCGTGTCAAAAAAGTATTTGACCGTGGACAGGCACATATCCAGTCTTCATTCAATAATACAATAGTTACCCTTACAGATGCACAGGGTAATGCAATTTCATGGGCAAGTGCAGGCGGTCTCGGTTTCAGAGGCTCCAGAAAGTCTACCCCTTATGCAGCTCAGATGGCTGCAGAGACAGCAGCAAAGGCAGCAGTAGTTCAGGGACTTAAGTCTGTTGACGTTTTCGTTAAGGGACCTGGTCAGGGACGTGAGGCTGCAATCCGCGCTCTTCAGGCATGCGGTATCAACGTAACAAGCATTCGCGACGTAACACCCGTTCCTCATAACGGCTGCCGTCCGCCTAAGCGCAGAAGAGTCTGATAATAAGGAGGATAAACTAATATGGCAAGAGACATGGGTCCTGTATTAAAGAAATGCAGAAGTCTTGGAATTGAACCTTCTTATCTCGGAATTGATAAGAAGTCTAACAGAAAGAACGCAAGAGCCGGCAAGAAGGTAAGTGAGTATGGACTCCAGCTCCGCGAGAAGCAGAAGGCTAAGTTCATCTATGGCGTTCTTGAGAAGCCTTTCAGAAATGATTTTGAGAAGGCTAAGAAGCTTAAATTCGGTACAACAGGTGAGAACCTTATGATTCTCCTTGAGACCAGACTTGACAACGTAGTATTCCGTCTTGGCTTTGCAAGAACAAGAGTAGAGGCAAGACAGATTGTAGATCACAAGCATATTCTTGTAAACGGCAAGGTAGTTAACATTCCTTCATATACAGTTAAGGCAGGAGACGTTATCAGTGTATCTGAGAAGGCTAAGAACAAAGCCGGACAGAGATTCAAGGACGTTCTTGAAGTAACTGAGGGTAGAGCAGTTCCCGCATGGCTTGAGTGCGATAAGGAAAACCTTAGCGGAACTGTTAAGGAATATCCTACAAGGGATCAGATTGATGTTCCCGTTAATGAGGTGCTTATTGTCGAGTTGTACTCCAAATAATAGGAATACAGCGATTCCACCTTGGAAGGAGGATCGGATATGTTTGATTTTGAAAAACCGGGTATTGAAATTGCAGAGATTTCAAAGGATAAGAAGTACGGACGTTTTGTTGTTGAGCCCCTTGAGAGAGGCTACGGCATAACACTTGGTAACTCACTCCGCAGAATCATGCTTTCATCCCTTCCCGGAACAGCAATCAGTCAGGTAAAGATTGAAGGTGTCGTTCATGAGTTTTCAACCATCCCCGGAGTACGTGAGGATGTTACCGAGATAATCATGAACCTTAAGAGCCTTGCTATCAAGAACAATGGCGATACCGATGAGCCTAAGCATGCCTATGTTGAATTCACAGGCGAAGGCGTAGTAAGAGCTTCCGATATCCATGTTGATCCTGACATTGAGATCATTAACGATGATCAGGTTATCTGCACCCTTAACGGCGGTGCCGATTCAAAGTTTTTTGCAGAGTTCACCATAACCAATGGCAGAGGCTACATCAGCTCTGACAGAAACAAGAACGAGAATGCATCAATCGGTGTTATTCCGATCGATTCAATCTATACTCCGGTAGAGCGTGTAAACATTACCGTTAACAATACCCGTGTGGGACAGGTTACCGACTTCGATAAGCTGACCCTCGATGTATATACCAACGGAACACTTTCTCCCGATGAGGCTGTAAGTCTTGCTGCAAAGGTAATGAGCGAGCATCTTAAGACATTTATAGATCTGTCACAGAGTGCTCAGGACGCTGAGGTAATGGCTAAGCCCAAGGATGATGTCAAGGAAAAGGCTCTTGAAATGAGCATTGACGATCTTGAGCTTTCGGTTCGTTCCTACAACTGTCTGAAGCGTGCAGGAATCAATACGGTTGAAGAGCTTATCACAAAGTCATCAGACGACATGATCAAGGTTCGTAACCTTGGTAAGAAGTCTCTCGATGAAGTTGTTGCAAAGCTTAAAGAACTCGGCCTTTCACTGCGCATTGACTGACAGAGTTAAATTGTTGAATAATGGAGGAAATATAAATGGCAGGCTATAGAAAACTCGGCAGAACCTCTGACCAGAGAAGAGCGCTCCTCAGAAATCAGGTAACAGCTCTCCTCGTAAATGGCAAGATGGTTACTACTGAAGCTAAAGCAAAAGAAATCCGCAGAATTGCCGAGAGCATCATCGCTCTTGCAGTTAAGGAAAAGGATAACTATGAGACCGTTAAGGTTTCATCAAAAGTTGCCCAGAAGGACAAAGACGGAAAGAGAGTTAAGCAGGTTGTTGATGGCAAGAAGGTTGACGTTTTTGATACCGTAGAGAAGGAAATCAAGAAAGACAAGCCTTCAAGACTTCATGCAAGAAGAAAAATGAATGCTTACCTTTGCCCCGTAAAGAAGGTTGATTCTTCTGTACTCGGAAAGAAGAAGGCAACAAAGGAAGTTGACGTAGCTCAGATGCTTTTCGATGAGATCGCACCCAAGTATGCTCAGTCAAAGCATAACGGTGGTTATACAAGAATCGTAAAGATCGGACAGCGCAAAGGCGACGCAGCAATGGAAGTTCTTATTGAATTAGTATAAGAAAGACTGAAAGGGAGGGTATTTACCCTCCCTTTTTTGAAATGTAAATGAGTTTAATAAGCATAAAAAATTTATTCCATGAATTCGCAAAGCACAACGAGGAAGGCGAAAAGATCGGAAGCTTCAATGCGCTCGATGATGTAAGCATGGATGTCGAAAAAGGCGATTTTATCGCGATTCTCGGCCGTAACGGCTCAGGTAAGTCCACGCTTGCAAAGCATATCAACGCACTTCTGTATCCGAGCGCAGGCAAGGTATATGTTGCCGACAACGATACCGAAGATGACGATAAGCTGCTTGAAATCCGTCAGACTGCCGGCATGGTGTTCCAGAATCCCGATAACCAGATCATCGCGACGGTAGTTGAGGAAGATGTTGCTTTCGGTCCGGAAAACCTCGGAGTGCCCGGGAGAGAACTGAGACTACGCGTGGATGAAGCTCTTGAAAAGGTTCGGATGACTGAATTTGCAGGAAAGGATCCCGGTAAGCTTTCGGGCGGACAGAAGCAGAGAGTGGCAATTGCGGGTGTGCTTGCGATGAAACCCGAATGTATCATCCTTGATGAGCCAACCGCAATGCTTGATCCTATAGGACGTAAGGAAGTTCTTGAGGCCGTGCATGAGCTTAACCGTGATGAAAAAATGACGGTTATTCTTGTTACCCACCATATGAATGAGGTGACAGGTGCGGATAAGGTTTTTGTTATGGACAGTGGAAAAGTTGCTGCATATGGTACACCGCACGAGATATTTTCGGATGCAGCAAAAATTAAAGCTCTGGGCCTTGATGTACCGCAGGTGACTGAAATCGCTGATATGCTGAGGGAGAAAGGTGTTGATCTCGGTAATGTTATTGATATTCCCGAGTTTGTCGCAAGTTTCAAGGAAAAGTTTGATCAGGTAAAGCATGGCAGGACTTCAATAAATCCTGAAATCCCGGCTATTTCCGAAAAACAGCAAAAAGAAAATGTCACTCCACAGCTGAGTCTTAAAAATGTTTCATATGTCTATGCTCCCGGCACAAGCTTTGAGAAAAAAGCAGTCGACTCGGTAAGCTTTGACATTAAAAAAGGCGAATTTGTCGCAATCATCGGTCATACGGGCTCAGGAAAATCCACCCTTATCACCATGCTTAACGCCCTTGAAAAGCCATGCACTGGGAAGATACTGTACGAAGGCAGTGACATTCAGGATGAAGATTATGACCGCAGAAATTTAAGAGCAAAGGTCGGACTTGTGTTTCAGTATCCCGACCACCAGCTTTTTGAAGAAACGATATATAAGGATGTGGCATTCGGCCCCACAAACCTCGGCCTTACAAAAGAGGAAATCGATCAAAGGGTAAGGAAATCGCTTACGCTTGTAGGAATTCCGGAAGAACAGTATAATGATTCGCCGATGGAGCTCTCGGGTGGCCAGAAAAAGCGTGTGACGATCGCAGGAGTGCTTGCAATGCAGCCTGAAGTACTGATACTTGATGAACCGACGGCAGGGCTTGATCCGGCAGGCAGGGATGATATACTCTCAAAAATTGATGAGATACATGAATCCACCGGCTGTACGATAGTCTGGGTAAGCCACAGCATGGAATCGGTTGCAAAGCATGCTGACAGAATAATAGTGCTTAACAACGGCCATGTGGAATATGACGATATGCCGCTTAAAGTATTTGCACATGCGGAAGAACTCGAGAAAATCGGCCTCAGCGTGCCTGAGGCAACTAAACTGATGTATACACTGAAGGAAGAAGGCTTCGATGTGAGCCCCGATATAATCACAAGCGAAGATTCCTGCAGAGAAATACTACACCTTTTATGATCAAAGGAAAATATGCTACGCGACATGACCCTAGGACAATATTACCCGGCTGATAGCCCGATACACAGGCTTGACCCGAGAACGAAGCTGATCTTCACATTCTTTTACATGATCAGCCTTTTTCTCGTGAAAGACTATCCGGGCTTTATTCCCGCTGTCTTTCTTTTTGTCCTGACCGTCGTTCTCTCAAAGGTTCCCATAAAATATATACTGAAAGGCCTGAAACCGATACTCTTCATTATCTTTTTGACGGTGTTTTTCAATATACTGATCGGAACAGGAGAGCCGTTAGTGAAGATCGGATTTATAAAGATCACCAAAAGCGGAATCAAACGAGGCGTATTCATTGCTCTGAGGTTGATACTCCTTATGCTCGGAACCTCGATGATGACCTTTACAACAACACCCACGAAGCTAACAGACGCCATAGAAAGTGTTCTGAGCCCTTTAAAGATAATAAGGATACCCGTACATGAAATCGCAATGATGATGTCAATAGCGCTACGTTTCATTCCGATACTGCTTGAGGAGACTGACAGGATAATAAAGGCCCAGCAGGCAAGAGGTGCAGATTTTGAAAGTGGTGGCCTGATAAAAAGGGCAAAGGCCATGATACCGATATTTGTCCCTCTGATCATATCTGCATTCAGACGTGCATTTGATCTTGCAATGGCAATGGAGGCCCGCTGTTACCACGGAGGAAACGGCAGGACAAGGCTGAACCCGATGAAATACAAAGCAAGGGATTATGAAGCGTTTTTCATACTGATCATATATTTTGCTGCAATAATACTGTTAAGAAAATGGCGGACATAAAAATGAAAAGAGTAAAACTTACCGTTGCCTATGACGGAACGGCCTATCATGGCTGGCAGTTTCAGCCTGGACAGCCGACAATAGAAGGAATACTTAACTGGGCGCTTGAAGATCTTTTACATGAAGATACCGAGGTAATCGGAGCATCAAGGACCGATACGGGAGTTCATGCCCTTGGGAATGTCTGCGTGTTCGACACTGAAAGCAGGATACCCGGTGAGAAATTCGCTGCGGCACTTAACACGAGACTTCCGGAGGATATCCGCATAATGCACTCGGAAGAGTGCGAGCCGGATTTCCATCCTCGCTATGACGCCCATGATAAGATATATGAATACCGTATCACCCGCGCAAAAACCATGCCTCCGACAAAAAGACTGTATGCCACGCACATATATTACCCGCTTGATGTACAGAAGATGAGGCAGGCAGCCGCATATCTCGTCGGAAGACATGATTTTGCTGCATTCTGTTCGGCAGGCTCTACTGTGAAAGATACAGTGAGAACTGTATTGGCGGTAGACGTGCTTGAAGAAAACGAAGATATAGTTATCAGGGTAAAAGGTGAAGGTTTTCTTTACAACATGGTCAGGATAATCGCAGGAACCCTGATAAACGTTGGAAGCGGAAGAATGAAGCCAGAGGCTGTAAAGGATGCCGTTCTTGGCGCAAGCAGGGAGCTTGCCGGACCGACAGCACCGGCTCAGGGCCTTACGCTTATTGAAATAAATTATGATTAAGTCGTAAAATATAATTTGTAAATTATGAAACACGATTTAAACAGGAAAAATATTCGAAAATCAGCAGTATTTTTCTTGACAAGCCCTTTATTTTATTATATAATCCAACTCGTGCGATGAAAAACGCAGTTTAGTATTAGAATAAGACGGAGGTAAACACATGAATACTTTTATGGCAAAAACAGCCGAAGTTGAGAGAAAGTGGTATCTTGTTGACGCAAGTGGCAAGACACTCGGACGTCTTTCTTCACAGGTTGCTGCTATACTCAGAGGAAAGAATAAGCCTATTTTCACTCCTCACATCGATACCGGTGATTATGTAGTTGTTATCAACGCTGATAAGATCAAAGTAACCGGAAAGAAGTTAGCTGACAAGATTTATTACTCACATTCCGACTATCCCGGCGGTATGAAGGAGACCAACCTTGCTGAAATGCTTGCAAAGAAGCCTGAGAAGGTTATCGAGCTTGCAGTAAAGGGAATGCTTCCTACAGGACCTCTCGGACGTCAGATGCTGACAAAACTTCACGTATACGCAGGTGCTGAGCATCCTCATACAGCTCAGAAGCCTGAGGCACTTGAAATCTAAGACTGAAAGGAGGAAAAAAGAATGGCTAAAGCTAAGAAATTCTATGGTACAGGAAGACGTAAGAGCAGCGTAGCTCGTGTATATCTTGCACCCGGTACAGGAAAAGTAACAGTCAACAAGAGAGACATCGATTCCTATTTCGGTCTTGAGACCCTTAAGGTGGTTGTTCGTCAGCCTCTTGCACTTACAAATAATGCTGAGAAATTTGACGTTACCGTTACAGTTCATGGTGGTGGTTTCACCGGCCAGGCAGGAGCAATCCGTCACGGTATCGCAAGAGCACTCACAGTAGCAGATCCCGAGCTTCGTCCCGCCCTCAAGAAGGCAGGATTCCTTACAAGAGATCCTCGTATGAAGGAAAGAAAGAAGTACGGCTTAAAAGCAGCTCGTCGTGCACCTCAGTTCTCAAAGAGATAATTATCTCGAAACGAGAAACACAAAAGCAGAAGAATACGCCCTTGGAATGCAGTTCCAGGGGCGTTTTTGTATGGAAAAAAACGGAATTATATGTTACAATAATTGACAAAGACAAATCGTGAGTTGTAGAGGGCTTGATGATGGGAAAAGAACTGTCGGAAATGACGTTGGAAGAATTGTGGGATTTATTCCCAATATTCCTTGTTCAGCACGATGATCAATGGAACGGGTATTACGAGGAGATAGAAG
>JAFRWN010000026.1 GCA_017437965.1 Lachnospiraceae bacterium | reverse complement strand
GTATTTGCTATGGTAGTAATGGAGCATGCGCTTAAGGCTGTTCATGAGGAGATCGATGTTGTTACCACGCCTGTGGGCGATGATGTGGCAATGGTTCACTGCAACAACTGTACTTCCGACATCAATGCATGGGCAAATCTGTTCAAGGAGTTTGCGGGAGCAATCGGTGCTGAGATTGACACTAATACATTATATACAACACTTTTCAATGCTGCACTTAAGGGTGACAATGACTGTGGCGGTCTGATGGGCTTCAACTATTTCTCGGGCGAGCCTGTTTCGGGATTTGACGAGGGCAGACCTGTATTCTTCAGAAAGCCTGATGCGGTATTTAACCTTGCAAACTTCATGAGACTTCAGCTTTATTCCGCAGTAAGCACACTTAAGCTCGGCATGGACATACTTTTAAAGGAAGAGGATGTCAAGGTTGACAAGCTCTTCGGACATGGCGGCTATTTCAAGACTCCAGAAGTCGGACAGCGTATAATGTCTGCTGCGACAGGTGGCCCGATCACCGTAATGGAAACTGCCGGTGAAGGCGGCGCATGGGGTATGGCTGTACTTGCTTTGTATATGAAGTATGCAGGAGACATGTCACTTTCTGAATTCCTTAACGACAAGATTTTCGCAGGACAAAAAGGCAGCACCATAAAGGCTTCTGAAGAAGAAATCAAAGGATTTGATAAATTCATGGAAAGCTTCAAGAAATCTCTTGATGTTGAAAGAGCCGCAATTAAGGCAATATAAAAAGCCTTCTCCTAAAAAGGAGAAGGTGGTTCCGAAGCAACCGGATGAGGTGTAAGAAAGGAATAATAAAATGTTAGAAGAACTCAAACAAAAAGTCTATGAAGCCAATATGGAGCTTCCGAAACGCGGACTTGTTACATATACCTGGGGCAATGTAAGTGCGATTGACAGGGAATCAGGCCTTTTCGTGATAAAGCCCAGCGGTGTTGATTATGATACGATGAGCCCGGACGACATGGTCGTTATGGACCTCGACGGAAACAAGGTTGAAGGCAGATATAAGCCGTCATCGGATACTCCGACCCATCTTGAATTATACAAGAAATATCCGGAGATCGGAGGAGTGGTACATACCCATTCACCCGAGGCTACCTCATGGGCCCAGGCCGGACGCAGCATTCCGCTTTACGGAACCACCCATGCTGACTATTTCCTCGGACCGATTCCATGTGCAAGAAGCCTTACACCAGAGGAAATCGGAGGAGAGTATGAGAAAAACACAGGTCTTGTGATAATCGAAACCTTTGAAAAGCTCGGGCTTAACCCTATGTATACGCCTGCTGTGCTCTGCACTAACCATGGGCCTTTTACCTGGGGTAAGGATGCGGCTGAGGCTGTTCATAATGCTGTGGTTCTGGAAGAAGTGGCTAAGATGGCTCTTAAGACAGAGCTTATAAATCCTGATGTTAAGCCTGCACCGGACAGCATAAAGGACAAACATTTCTTCCGTAAACATGGTGCAAACGCTTATTACGGACAAAACTGACGAGAGGATTCCATGCATCGCATGGTAAATAAAATGATAAAAGTATTTTTGGTTGAGGATGAATATGCGATACGTGAAGGCATCAAAAAGTCCGTTAACTGGGAAGCCGAGGGATTTATCCTGGTCGGTGAGGCAGGAGACGGAGAGGTTGCCTATCCGAAGATCGTAAAAACTAAGCCTGACATATTGCTCACGGACATCCGTATGCCGTTTATGGATGGCCTTGAGCTTTCTGCGCTCGTTAAAAAAGAACTGCCCGACATCAAGATAATCGTGCTTTCGGGTTATGATGATTTCAATTATGCGAAAAAAGCGATAAGCATAGGTATCGAGGAGTATATTTTAAAGCCTGTATCGGGTGAAAACCTGATGAAGGAGTTAAATAAGGTTGCGGAAAACATCAGGGACCGCAGGCATGAGGAGGAAATCCGCCTTAAATATATGAAGGACAGGGAGGAAATCCGAATGCTTGAGCGTCAGAAGTTTATCCATGATATGATAGACGGTAAGCTTACGATGCAGGAATCCATCAAAATCGGCGGAGAGCTTGGCATAGATATTACATCTGCCTTCTATGATGTGGTGCTTCTTCAGGTCTTTGACAAAAATCCCGGAAATGAGCAGGCAGATGCATATTCAGGAACCGGCGAAGAAATCTACAGTAAGCTCAAGGGTCTTTTTGTGGATTCGAAGAATTCCTATCTTTATGAGCAGGTAGGAGATGTGCTTTGTTTCTTGGGAAAGGCGGACAGTCTTGAGGAAATGGATGATAATCTTCGCAAAGGAATGGTCCGGATCAAAGAACTTATGGAGAAATATGAGGATAATATGTACTTTATTTCTGTCGGCAAGCCGGTTGAAAGGCTGAGAGATGTCAATATTTCCTATGATGATGCCAGCAGAAAGTTTGCCGAAAGATATATGTGTACCGACAGCTTTGTTTTCTACAATAACGATATGCCTGAGTCTGAAACCTTAAGGGATAGGGCAGAGGAGAAGAAGGAAGCTTATGCCGGAAATGATGCGCTTGATCTTGGAAATATCGATATCGGCGTGATCTCACAGAAGTCGGTATTCCAGTTCCTGCGTAACGGTACGCTGTCGGAAATCGAAAACTTTACGGAAGATTATTTCTCAAGCATAGGCAGGGAAGCGTTGGAATCTCTTATGCTTCGCCGATATGTTTCAATGGAGGCACTTCTTGGCTGCGGTGCCCTTATTGAAAATACCGGAACCGAAAAAGAAAAGATCAATACGATACTTAACGGGTTGACGGATCCTATAAAGGCTTCCGAAAGCCTTGAGAGCACAAAGAAGTATCTCAGGGATATTCTGACCACTACGATCGAATACCGTAATACCATGGCCGACAAGAAATATACGGAGCTTATTGCCAAGGCCAGAAAATATATCCAGGACAACTACCAGAATGAGGAAATGTCGTTACAGAGTGTTGCAGGCTTTGTAAATGTAAGTTCCAACCATTTTTCAACGATATTCAGAAAGGAGACCGGAGAAAACTTCATCGATTATCTGACCGAGGTCAGAATGGAAAAGGCAAAGGATCTTCTGACCCTTACCGCAATGAAATCCTCGGAAGTCGGTTTTGAAGTAGGCTACCGCGATCCACATTATTTCAGTTATATATTCAAAAAGACTCAGGGTATGTCGCCCAAAGAGTACAGAAGGATGAAAAAGGAAGCTTGAAAAAGATTAAGGTAAAAAACAGCAAGATACGTTCAAAGCTCATGATGTATGTCTGGATCTGCGTTATTCCGCTTATTGCCCTTTTTGCTTTTGCAATGATAAGGTTGTACGGTTTTTACCAGGAATATGATCAGCTGGTAAGGAATATAACCGGTGCCAATGAGTACAATATGAGCTTCAAGGACAAGATGGATGAGATGATGTATAAGATCATCATCGGTTCGGCAATGTGGACTAATCCCGAGGAAAAGCTTGAAAACGAAAATCCGAAGCAACTGATAAAGGATGCGGTTCTTCATTTTGAAAAGCTCAAGAGCAAAACTTCGGAGGTCAATATTCGTTCCGATCTCGATGCTCTTATTAAACTTCTCGGAATACTTGACGAACGTGTTGATGATATTCTCAAGAACGTCGAAGAGGGCGGTCATTATGATCAGAACATGGAAATGCTCGACATGAACATAAGGACATTGACCTCGCTTATCCAGGACGATATCCATAAATATATAAATGATGAAGCGACGAGCATGGAAGAGCTGAGACGTGAGGTGGCGGAAAGCCTTTTGTCAACACTGCGTATCACCATCGTGTCGTTTATCGTGATCATACTGTTCATTTATTTCTTTTCAAACAAGCTTTCAAAAAGCATTACTGATCCGGTTACCAAGCTCTGTGACATGACGGAAAAGTTTGCGGGCGGAGATTTTACCGTGTCCTGCGATATTGAAAGCGGAGACGAGATGCAGACCCTTGCCGAAAGCTTCAACAGCATGGTCGGGGAGATCCGTACTCTTGTTGAGGATATCCACAGGGAGCAGGAAAATGCAAAGGATGCGGAGCTGAGGCTTCTGCAGGAGCAGATCAATCCGCACTTCCTTTATAATACCTTGGATGCAATACTCTGGATGACCGAGTCCGGAGAAAACAAGAAAGCAATTCAGATAATACAGGAGCTTTCAAGTTTCTTCCGTATTTCGTTAAGTAAGGGCGAAAGCGAGATCACGATAAGGAACGAAAGAGAGCATGTAAAGAACTATCTAGAAATACAGCGCTACAGATACCAGGATATACTTGATTATGATATCGATTTCGATGAAGAAATACTTGATCTGCACATACAGAAACTTACGCTGCAGCCGATAGTGGAAAATGCCCTTTATCACGGAATAAAGAACAAACGCGGCGGCGGAAAAATTACCGTACGCGGTAAAAGCATGGGACGTGACGTGCTTTTTGAAATAGAAGATAACGGTAAAGGCATGGACGAGGCGGAGCTTAAGCATCTTCGCGGACTGATCTCTGGCGAAATAGCGAGTGAGGATCAGAGAGGCTTCGGTATGGCAAATGTCGAAAAAAGACTTGAAATGCTTTACGGCAGTGAATACGGCATCACGGTTGAAAGTGAACTCGGTGTCGGAACAAAGGTAAGAGTCAGGATACCGGGGGATTGATGAGATGAAAAAAATAATTAAAATATTATTGATAACTTCTGTTATTGTGTTTTGTATGAGCTTTCTTTCCTGCAGTAAAAAGGATGACGAAAGAGGGGAAGAGGAAAGCGTGCTGATCACTGTCGGCTTTTCGCAGCTGGGCGCGGAATCTGACTGGAGAGTGGCAAATACCGAGTCGATTACGCGTAGCCTTACGAGAGAAAACGGGTTTGAGCTGATGTTCGATGATGCCCAGCAGAAGCAGGACAAACAGTTTATCGCCATCAGAAATTTTACCCAGCAGGAGGTTGACTGCATCGTGCTTGCACCGGTTACGGAAACCGGCTGGGATACCGTGCTTACGGAAGCGAAAAATGCAAAAATCCCGGTTGTTGTCGTTGACAGAAGGGTAAAGGTTAATGATGAAAACCTGATAACCGCATGGGTCGGCTCGGATTTTGCAAAGGAAGCGAAGATTGCATGCGAATGGTTGAAGGAATATACTGAAAAAAAAGGAATAAAAGGGGAAGAGCTTAAGATAGTCGATATTCAGGGAACTCTTGGGGCAACGGCCCAGATAGGACGTACCAACGGACTTAAGGCCGCCTGCGACAATTACGGATGGCAGCTTCTTGCGGCCGAACCCGCGGACTATACAAGGCTCAAGGGCAAGGAGGTAATGCAGGAGCTTCTTAAGAAATTTCCCGAGGTAAATGTTGTCTACTGCGAAAATGACAATGAGGCCGCAGGTGCTATAGAAGCAATAGAAGAGGCGGGAAAAAAGCCCGGCACTGATATTCAAAATGGTGAAATACTGATTATTTCCTTTGATGCAGCAAAAACAGGGCTTGAACTGGTGCTTCAGGGAAAGATCGCACTTGATGTGGAATGCAATCCCCTGCAGGGTGATGAGGTTGCAAAAATCATAAAGGTCGTAAAGAATGGGGAGAAATTCCAGAAGTATACCTATGTCATTGAAAAGGCATTTTCACTTGAAAAAGATATTGAAAATGTTACTATAGGAGATAATACTTATGATATCGAGTATCTGACTCCTGAGATAATGGCAGAGCGTGAATACTAAAATTACGGCCGATAGTAAAAAAACCAACTTTCAGTAAAAAAACAAACATATTGTACCTGCACAGTTTTCAAATAGTAATATATTGTAAATTATTCGAAAGAATATCTGTTTAAAAACCCTCTTTTTTCTGATATATTGGTATCATCAAAAAAGGATTCCGGACCTTGATTATCCGGAAAACACCAATATATAATGGAGGGTTTTTCTAATGAGAAAATTCGGAAAAAGAATTATCGCAGCAGCTCTCGCCGGTGCAATGGCTATCAGCATGATGGCATGCGGCAGCAGCTCATCTTCATCGTCAAGCAGTGCAGCTGATTCATCCAGCAGCAGCGGAAGCAAGACTATCAAGGTCGGCATCATCAACAACGATCCGAGTGAATCCGGATATCGTACAGCAAATGTAAACGATCTTAAGGCTAAGTTCACAAAAGAGAATGGTTATGATGCAACCTTCTACTACAGCTTAAAGAATGAGGATCAGATTACACAGGCTGAGAAAATGATCACTGACGGAGTTCAGTATCTTCTTCTTTCTGCAGCAGGTACTTCGGGCTGGGACGGCGTTCTCAAGCAGGCTCAGAAGGCCGGAACAAAGGTAATCCTCTTTGACCGTACCATCGATGCAAGCGAAGATCTTTATGAGGCTTCGGTAGTATCCGATATGGCTAAGGAAGGCGAGATGGCAGCTTCCTGGCTTAAGAACCAGAATCTCGGCGAGTATAACATCATCCACATCCAGGGTGTTATGGGTTCCGCAGCTCAGGTTGGCCGTTCAGGCGCTGTTGACCAGTATGCAAAGGACAACGGCTGGAACATCGTTATCCAGCAGACAGCTAACTGGGATGAAGCAACCGCTACCCAGATCGTTCAGTCCGTAATCGATTCAAAGAAGAGCTTCAATGTTATCTATGCTGAGAATGACGGTATGGCAAAGGGCGCTGTAGCAGCACTTGACAAGGCTAACATTTCTCACGGTGTAGACAAAGACGTTGTTGTTATCGGTTTTGACTGCAACAAGTGGGCACTCGAGGAACTCCTTAATAAGAACTGGAACTATGATGGACAGTGCAATCCTTTCCAGGCAGATGCACTTGATGAAATCATCAAGAAGCTCGAAAAGGGCGAGAAGCTTGATCAGAAGATAGTAATTATGGAAGAAAAAGGCTTCGATGCTGCAACAATCACACAGGAAGACGTTGATAAATACGGAATCTGATAAATGAGTCATTAACTGAGGGTGCGGCATGATAAATGTTGCACCCTCATTTTTTTAGCAATAAAGCAGAATGAGGTGTGGCAGTGAAAGACAAAGCAGTTTTGGAATTACATGACATACATAAAAGTTTTCCCGGCGTAAAGGCCCTGCAGGGAGTTGATATTACCCTTCGCGAGGGAGAAATCCATGCGCTTATGGGAGAAAATGGCGCCGGAAAATCAACACTCATAAAGGTGATTACCGGAGTATATGTAAAAGACGAGGGAAAAATATATCTGAAGGGCGTAGACGGCGAAGCCCATATACATTCACCCCAGGATGCACAGAATCTAGGTATCAGTACCGTTTACCAGGAAATCACTCTGTGCCCGAATCTTACCGTTGCGGAAAATATGTTCATCGGAAGAACTAAGGGTGTACTTACAAACTGGAAAAAAATGAACAGGGATGCTAATAAAATCCTTGAATCTTTAGATATTCCTGCGAGGGCAGAACAGCAGCTTGCAAGCTGTTCTCTTGCAATCCAGCAGATGGTTGCGATTGCCAGAGCGGTAGACATGGACTGCAAGGTCCTGATTCTTGACGAGCCCACATCTTCACTTGATGACAGTGAGGTTAAAAAGCTTTTCGGACTGATGAGAGACCTTAAGGAAAAAGGAGTAGGTATCATATTTGTTACCCACTTCCTCGATCAGGTATATGAAGTATGCGACAGGATAACGGTGCTCCGTGATGGTAAGCTTGTCGGTGAATATGAGACAGACGAGCTGCCGAGAGTGCAGCTGGTTTCGAAGATGCTCGGAAAAGAAATCGACGATCTTTCCGACATTAAGGGAGGGGATACAAAGAAGGAAGATGAGACCAAACAGACTCCGCTTTATGAAGCAAAGGGGCTTCAGTCAAATGCGGGTATCAAACCTTTTGATTTTTATATCAACAAGGGTGAGGTCAACGGTTTCACCGGCCTTCTCGGATCCGGACGAAGCGAATGCGTGCGTGCCATTTTCGGCGCGGACAGAGTGATCGGCGGGGAAGTAAAGAAAAACGGTAAGACCGTAAAAATTGATAAACCTATAGATGCAATGAAAAACGGAATAGCATATCTCCCCGAAGACAGAAAGCTGGACGGTATCGTCGGCGATCTTTCCGTAAGGGAAAATATCATTCTTGCCTCTCAGGTATTAAAAGGTTTCTTCAAACCGTTTTCAAAGGCCGATACCTATAAATTTGCGGAAGAGTATATAAAGCTTCTTGATATCAAGACTGCATCGGCTGATACCCCCATAAAACAGCTTTCGGGCGGTAACCAGCAGAAAGCGATAGTTGCAAGGTGGCTTTTAATGCATCCCGATTATCTGATCCTTGATGAGCCTACAAGAGGAATTGACGTAGGCACCAAGGTTGATATTCAGAAGCTGGTTCTTAAGCTTGCTTCCGAAGGCATGAGCGTGACATTTATTTCTTCGGAAACAGACGAAATGCTCAGGACATGCTCAAGGCTTGTCGTTATGAGGGACAGAAAAGTGGTAGGAGAGCTCAAGGGCGACGAGCTTACCCAGAGCGGCATAATGAAAACCATAGCAGGCGGCAGCGAAGAAGGAGGCAATGGTAATGACTAAAAAGAAATTTGTATTTAATAAGCAGCTGCTTATTCCGATTGCGGCATTACTTGCACTCATCATATTCAATCTGATAAACGACCCGGCTTTTTTCAAAATAGCTCTCGGAAAGAACAGTGACGGAAATCCGGTACTTTCAGGCAATCTGATATCGATCATCGATTACGGCTCGGAGCTCGCGATACTCGCCATAGGAATGACGCTGGTAACGGCAGCATCAGGCGGACAGGATATTTCTGTCGGCGCGGCAATAGCAATCGCGGCAAGCGTTATCATGAGACTGATTCGCGGAAACGAGCTGAGCCCGGAGAAGGTTCATGTTCCGATAATAGCAGCTTTTTTAGTTGCATGCCTTGTGGCAATGCTTTTCGGCGCTTTCAACGGTGTGCTGGTCGCGTATTTCAGGGTTCAGCCCATGGTCGCGACGCTGATACTTTTCACTGCCGGACGTCATATTTCCGCATGGATCAACCATAATGAAAACTGCAATATAAAGGATCCGTCGTTCAAGTATTACGGAGGATTTATCCCGGGCATACCGATTCCGACACCTTTCTTTATTGCCATGCTCTGCATCATAATCATTATGCTGGTCCTTAAGTTTACCACTCTCGGACTTTATGTTCAGTCGGTCGGAATCAACGAGAATTCGTCAAAGCTCAACGGTATAAATCCGAAGCTTGTAAAATTCATTACCTTCGTGATTCTCGGGCTCTGCGTTGCGGTCTGCGGACTTGTCAAACTGAGCCGTTCAACGACTCTTTCATATTCAGGCATGGCAAAAGATATAGAAATGGATGCCATACTTGCGGTTGCACTGGGAGGCAATTCACTCGGCGGAGGACGCTTCAGCATGCTCGGATCCATACTTGGCGCATATGTAATACAGTTCCTGACCACAACACTTTACAAAGTTGAGGTCAGCTCAAGCGCACTTCCGGCATATAAGGCTGTGGTCGTAATCCTTTTGGTTGTACTCAGTTCTCCTGTTGTCAGGGAAAAGTTTGCACTGCTGAAAACGAAGCTCGCTCCGAAGAAGGAGGTGGCTTAGCATGGAAGAGAAAAATAAAGGTTTGGGTGTGAAATTCAAAAACTGGTTCAAAAATGTCAGTGACACCAATCTGCTTCTGATCATCACGGTTGTCGTATTTTTGCTTATGTACGTCGGCGCCATGATCTTTCTCGGTGAGAGCTTTCTTAAGCCGCAGGGATTTTTTAACCTCCTTAATGCAAACGCAGCTCTGATCATCACAGCAGTCGGGCTCAGCGTGGTAATGATAAGCGGCGGTATCGACATTTCCGTAGGAGGTGTTGTATGCCTCGTATGTATGTGCAGCGTTAAGTACCTTGATTATCATAACGGCAACATTTTCGGAGCTCTTATGATAGCTCTGGGCATCGGTCTGGCATTTGGTATCGTACAGGGGTTCCTGGTAGCATATCTCGGAATACAGCCGTTTATTGTCACTCTTGCGGGAATGTTCTTTGCAAGAGGTATGACAACAATAGTCAATTCGGCTCCGATCAATGTGAAACATAAGGGTTTTATCAATCTTAAGGATACAAGGATAACGGTTCCCGGCATGGGCTCCGTAAATGCAATAGGCAATTATATTGATGCGTACATTGAAATTGGTGTTATCGTTGCTCTTGTGATCGTCGTTTTATTCTTTGCAATATTAAGATGGTCAAAACTCGGAAGATCGTTCTATGCGGTCGGTGGAAACTCACAGAGCGCGCTTATGCTCGGAATAAACGTAAAGAGAACAAGATTTTTGTCACATGTACTGTGCGGTCTGCTTGCTGGAATTGCGGGCTTTGTATACCTGTTAAGAGTCGGTTCCGGCGATCCTTCGCATGCAAGCGGCATGGAAATGAACGCGATCGCATCTTCAATCATCGGCGGAACAATGCTTACCGGCGGTGTCGGAAATATTATCGGCACCTTTGTCGGAGTTCTCTCTCTCGGAACAATACAGAATGTGGTTGCGTCCGCGGGCTTTGATGATGCATGGTGGATCGGAATATCCACAGCCGGAATGCTTTGCCTGTTTATCGTGATACAGTCAGTTGTGGTTTCGAAGAAGAAAAAGCTTCTGGCTAAATAGGAGAGGATATAGGATTAAAAATTAGAATACGGATAGGGGCTGCTGTATCTGCAATCAATGATAGCCGGTACAGCAGCCTTTTTTTGTCCTTTTATATTGCCTTTTATCCGAAATTGGTATATCATTATCAGTAAAGATTTTGATTAAGGAAATATCCCGGATGAAATATAAAGCTTTTTTCCGTTCGCTCGGAGAAAAAATCAAAGAAAGCCTGAGTTCGGTGCTGCCCGTTGCTGTGATAGTGCTTGCCATTTTCTTTTCGCAGCTGGTTGAACTGACGGGTAAAGAGGTTACGGTATTTTTATGCTCAACCTTCTTTCTGATTGTGGGAATCGCTCTTTTCAATCTTGGAGCCGATCTTGCAATGACACCGATGGGAGGGCATGTCGGTTCGGGTCTCATAAAATCAAAGAAGATGAGGCTTTTGCTTTCGGTGTGCTTTCTTATGGGAGTGCTGATTACCGTTGCTGAGCCGGATCTTTCAGTGCTTGCTTCCCAGGCAGAAGCGGTAATAAACGGGCTGACTCTTATCGTTACGATAGGACTCGGAGTCGGTATATTTTTGCTGCT
>JAFRWN010000025.1 GCA_017437965.1 Lachnospiraceae bacterium | reverse complement strand
GAAAATGAAAGAAAAGCTGAATAAAGAAACACGAAATTTTCATAATATAAAAGGAATCCATTGGCTTATTGTAAAAAAAAGGAAGGTGGAAAATATAATATAATCAGTTTGACAAATCGGTATTTGGAGAAGGAAATGATCATGAATTATGAGACCAGACCCTGTGTTGAGGATGACGAAGAGTTCATCGAGGAAAAGCTCGATACAATTGAAAATTCCATCGTGCCTCCCGAAGAAGGTGCCGAGGATGAGAATCTTGTTTTCAGGATTACGGATAACGGGGAAAATCTCATTGCCGGGTGTATTGTGGAAATCAGCAGTTGGAAGCTTGCAAACCTTGATTTTTTATGGGTTGAAGAGAAATATCGCAAAAAGGGCCTGGGGTCAGCATTGATCCGTGAGGCCGAGAAAGCCGCAAGGGATAGAGACTGTTACGCGATGATTCTCGGCACTTTCGATTTTCAGGCAAGGCCGCTTTATGAAAGACATGGTTATTCGCTGTGCGGCACCATCAGAGATTATCCCAAAGGGCATGAGAACTATGCTATGATGAAACGGTTGGATCGGCACGTTCAGGAATATGTTCCTTCACAGGATCTTTCTGCCGGATTTGAGATCAAGTCCGGTGATGAGGAGGATGCGGAGATCATAGGCAAGGAGGTCGGTGATTATAATACGTCGCAAGTACCCCGTACGCACAAGAATTATATACCGCTCAATAAAAAGCTGTTGGACAGGGACGGCAGATTGATCGCCGCGATCTTTGCCGGTGTTGGAAGATGGAACAGCTTTGAGATCGATATGATGTGGGTGGACGAGCCTTATCGTAATCAGGGCATAGGCTCCGAGCTGCTTGCCGAAGCTGAGCTTGAGGCAAAAGAACAGGGAGCATATTTCGCCCTCGCCGAAGGTCTGCTCGATTGGCAAGCCGGCTTTTTCAAAAAGAACGGCTATACAGCAGTCGGGACATGGGAAGATTGTCCAAAGGGACACCGCATGTATACTCTGGAGAAACGGTTTTAACTTGATACACTTGTCGAGCTGCCCCCGGTGTACTTCTTATTGGAAGCAGCACGACAACTTCGAGTTTTCTTTCCATCGGAGGATATCTATGGACATCAGAGAGATCAGGAAAGATTCTGAAGACCTGCCAATCCTGGAGACAATAAACAAAGAAGCAATACCGGAAATTGAGCGATGCGCTTTGAGCGACATGCTTGCCACCGGAGCAAAAGTCTGGTGTATGCGTTGTTTTATAACGGGGAGTATCTGACAAATGAGCAAATGAACGATACTAAGTTTTTAAAACTGACTGCTCGGTAAAACATCGATTTGTAGAGGAAATGGAAAGAAGCGGTATTGTGTCAGAAGGAAAAATGAAAGCATTGGTCATTAACTGCAGCCCAGTGCGTACGGGAGCTACGGCCGAGATTGTTAAGATCGTTTCCGGAGAATTGTCGGAAAGATACGATGTCAAAAGCATATGCATAGATGATTATGCTTTTGCCTTTTGTAAGGGGTGCAGGTCCTGTCATAATACAGCCAAATGTGTGATGAAAGATGCACCTGTCATACGTGAGATCATGAATGAATTCGATGAAGCGGATATCATTGTATCCGTCGCACCTTCTTACTGGGCGGATATTCCCGGACAGTATAAGGCTTTTATTGACCGATGCACTCCCTGGTGTAATACTCATGAGCCTCATGCAATGATTAAACCCGGGAAAAAGGGCTATGCCATAGCACTTCGGACAGGGCCCAATATGCCTGAATGTGAAAGGATAATCGGAAGTATTGAACATTTTTACGGTCATTTAGAGATAGAAAGCGTCGGACAT
>JAFRWN010000024.1 GCA_017437965.1 Lachnospiraceae bacterium | reverse complement strand
TGGCGGGCAGCAGGGACATTTTCATGCATACCAAGGACATCCACGGATCGCATCTGATACTTTTCACGGAAGGAAAAACCGCGGAGGAAGTCGGGGAAGAGGCTATTTATGAGGCTGCATCCATTGCCGCATATTACAGCAAGGCGCGTGAAAGCGAGAATGTCCCTGTGGACTATATGCCTGTAAAGCTGGTGAAAAAGCCGGCGGGGGCACGACCCGGAATGGTAATATTCACAGGAAACCGCACGGTATGGGTAAATCCGGGGCTTCCCAAATAAGTCAAGGCAGAATTTTTCCTAAATCGGGAAAAATTTTTGCTTTTTTCAGCATTATTTTGCACGATGATTGAAATTTTTACCATATATAGTATATTTTAAGAGCCGGACGGATCGGCGGGAAAAATAAGTTAAGAGTATTGTATTGTATATAGTATAATAATGGTAATGAAAGGATGCAATTATGGAACATCAGTGCAAAATTTGCGGAAGCGGAATGAAACTTGTAAAATATGGCGGAGATCATATTTGCGGAGAATGTCTAAACCTTATAAAAACATGCAATTTCGTGCAGATTGCGTGTCCTGTTGCCATAAAGCAGGGGCTTAGATAATAAAATCAGGTATTATGAAGAAGCTATCGGTCCGGCATCCAATAATGAGTGTATAATATTGTGCCTCCGGTGTACTACAAAGCATCATGGAGAATAATTTCAATTCGACTTTCACGTTAGAAACAGCAAAGGAAAATGAAATTTCGACCGAGAAAACCGGAACACGAAAACCAGGCGGCATTTGCCCTTTGCTTACGCAGTCAGTGGTGGCAAGATTACCGCTTTGCGATATAAACTATTTCCTTGGCGAAGGCAGAAGAACCCGAATTGTCATGAAGGGTGGAGGAGACTATCGGATGGGAGAGAAAATCACTTTTTTTGAGCGTTTTATGGATGAAGCCTTTTACAGACAGGGGAAGTATTACATCAATCTTTCCAATGTGGTAAGTGTCACTTCGGATGCCGAAGTCACCTTTGACGACGGCACAAAGATTTATTTTACAAAGAAGACTTATGTCGGTCTCAAGCAAAGCTTTGCCAGATTTATTCTGGAAGGGCGATAAGAACCGGATCCCAGTCCGGCATTCAGCATGGGTATTTCGATTAGAAATTTTATCCGTTATTGCCTAGAAAACCAAATCATCGAGGGCACAATATTTTATCAAATACTGCAAAAGTCCCCTTGCAATCATGGGGCTTTTGTAGTATTATTTATTTTGGCTTGCGCTAGGCAGGTCAAATTTATATTTTAAATCTGCACACCGCATGGGCCCTGAAGCCCGGTGCCTTGAAAAAGGTTGGTTTCAGCGGAGAAACGGTGCAAGAAAAAACCGGAGGTTAAAAAATGGCAGTAATTTCAATGAAACAATTACTCGAAGCAGGTGTTCACTTTGGACATCAGACAAGAAGATGGAACCCTAAGATGGCTCCTTACATCTTCACAGAAAGAAACGGAATCTACATCATCGACCTGCAGAAGACTGTAAAGAAGATCGATGAAGCTTACGAATTCATGAAGGAAGTGGCAGCAACAGGCCGCCCAATCCTCTTCGTAGGTACCAAGAAGCAGGCACAGCAGGCTGTAGAAGACGAAGCAAAGAGATGCGGTCAGTATTTCGTATCCGAGAGATGGCTGGGCGGTATGATGACAAATCACAAGACTATCGCTACCAGAATCCAGAGACTCAACGAGATCAAGGCTATGCAGGAAGACGGCACTTTCGAAAAGCTGTCCAAGAAGGAAGTTACAAAGCTTCAGCTGGAAATGGACAAGCTGGAAAAGTACCTTGGCGGAATCAAGGACATGAAGGGAATGCCTGGCGCACTCTTCATCGTTGACCCTAAGAAGGAAAGAATCGCCGTTAAGGAAGCAAGAATCCTCGGAATTCCTATCATCGGTATCGTAGATACAAACTGCGACCCTGACGATGTTGACTATGTAATCCCTGCAAACGACGACGCTATCAGAGCCGTAAAGCTCATCGCAGGCCGCATGGCTGATGCCGTTATCGAAGCAAACCAGGGCGAAAGCTTTGACGAAACTGCTCCTGCAGCAGAAGAAACTGTAGAGGAAACAACTGAAGCTTAATCGGTCTTCGCGAACGATAAGCGT
>JAFRWN010000023.1 GCA_017437965.1 Lachnospiraceae bacterium | reverse complement strand
TGAGTACGTTGTATATTATCTTGACGGAACAACAGTTTACAAGCTTACAGGAAAGTATCCCGGAAATGCTTCAACTCCCGCAAACAAGATTGAAGCAGTTAAGAAAGCAAAGACAACAGGCGGAAGCAGTGTATGTGAAGATGTAACATCATTCTTCGTTGATACAAGCAAGCGTTCATCCGGACAGATTGCAATAAAGATCAGAAGCGGCAGCTCTGATGTCAAGACCACAAATGTGACTGTAAAGGCAGCAGAGACTCAGGCAACGGAATAATTATTATCCAGCTATTTAAGAGGCTGTCGCAGATCCTGCGGCAGCCTTTATTTTTAAAAAGGAGAAGAATAATGGCAAAGGTTTATGTATTACTTGCAAACGGGTTTGAAGAAATTGAAGGGCTTACTGTAGTTGATATTCTGAGAAGAGGCAGGGTGGACGTAGAAACTGTTTCGATTGAAGAAAGCCTTAATATACTCGGCTCGCATTCGATAAAGCTTGAAGCAGACGTGATGTTTGATGATGCTGATTTTGAAGCTGCCGAAATGATAGTCCTTCCGGGCGGCCTCAGGGGTACAAATGCGCTTATGGAACATAAGGGACTTAAAAAACTGCTTCAGGACTATAAAAAAGCAGGAAAATGGATATCTGCAATATGTGCCGCACCTTCCGTGCTCGGCATGAATGGTATACTTGAGGGCAAAAAAGCCATCTGTTATCCAGGTTTCGAGGAGAAGCTTTTAGGAGCAATGGTGGTTCCGGGAGCAAAGGTTGTAAAGGACGGAAAAGTAATCACATCAAGAGGCATGGGAACTGCAATAGATTTTGCACTTGTGTTACTTGAGACTCTCTCGGGCAGTGAGTTGGCCCAGAAAATATCAAAAGGCATACAATTTACGTGATTTTTTGAAAAAATCGCCTTAAAATGACGTCTTTTTTTACATAATTGCAAAATGCAAAAAAAGATGTGGGAACTATAGCAAATTATGTTATAATATACTTTAGTGCAGGGGTATCTCTGTAAAAAAGAACTATAAAATCAGGGGTGAGAACAATGGCAATAGAAAGCAGAAGCGGTAAAAAGTTTGACATGTCAAGAATTGCCGAACTTGAACAGGAACTTCAGCGTGAAAAAGAAAAACTCAACTTCATCAAGGAAATGCTTGACTGTGGTCTCTGGGAGTATGAGATCAAAAGAAAAAGACTGGTTCAGAGCAAGAGCCTTGAAGGAGCTTTCGGCGGGGTAATAGATAACTATCGTGAAACCATCAAAAACAGTAATGAGATATATCCCGCAGATATTCCCGTATTTGATAAATTTGTAGACAGTATGGATGCCGGTGAACCGACCTTCTCTTATGAAATGAGAATGGATACCGGTACCGACCACTATGTATGGGTCCGCTTTGAAGGCTATACTGTAAAAGGTACCGACGGACTTCCCGAAAAAGTAGTCGGAAGATCGAAGAACATCGATTCTGAAAAGCAGGCTGATGCAATAATGATCAAGCGTGCAGAAAGTGATATCATCACAGGCCTGATGACAAGGGATTCCTTCATTTCAAGAATCTCTGTTGCAATTTCAAGAAGCCGTCCGACCGACCATCATTCGTTTGTCCTTCTCGATATTGACAATTTCGCAGCAATCAATAAGGCATGGGGTAATTCCTATGGCGAATATGTACTTGAAGCTTTCGGTAATGCTCTTGCCGGAATGTTCAAGGGAGATGAGATGGTATCGCGAATCGAAGGCGATTCCTTTGCGGTATTCCTTCGTGAGATCAAGAATGCGGGAGCTGTAATCGAGGTTGCGAAGCAGATAAATGACATGACTTCAAAGCTCCAGCTGAAACGTGAAACTCCGTTAAAACTCAATATCGGTGTTGCTGTCTGCCCTGAGGACGGCAAAGATTATTCGACCCTCTATAAGAAGGCTTCAATTGCACTACAGGCTGCAAAAGAAAATCCTTCAAAGCCTTGTGAATTCTATGCAACCACACTTGCAAACAATCCTCACACTGTAAAGAAGAGTGCCGACGAAGAGGGTACTACCGAAGCAAGAAAGATCATCCGTGAACAGAAGATGTCACAGTACGGCAAGGTTGAGAAATACTTTGTTGACAGAGTAATGGACATGCTTGCCAGTGATGACGCAAATCCCGATGAGATCAATAAAGTTCTTGCAGAAATCGGTAAATATTACAAGTATACAAGAATCTATACCTATAACTATGATAAGCGTGGAGCAACCTGCTTCATCAAGTATTTCTGGAATGAAAAAGCTATCCCTTACATGCGTGTTTATGAGCGTGTCGTAGATGCACAGTGGGACAGCGTATATGCAAGATTCAAGAATGATGCACTTTTCTTCTGTGAGAATTCGTCCAGACTTGATTTTGAGGTTCCGGGTGAGCTTGCAAATGTATTTTCACCTGTTGCTCTCCTTCAGTATAAGATTGATGAAGAAGACAATGCGATTACCTGCATAAGCTTCGAAAGACCGCTCGGACAGAGCTGGTCAAAGGAAGAAACCGACTTCCTTGTTAACTTCTCAAAGCTTCTCTGCATCTACATGGAACGTATCCGTACAAGAGATCAGCTGAAGGAAGAAATTGAATATTCACGTGACGTAATGAACAACCAGCTTGTTACCGACTATGCGGTAATGCCCGATTCCTATAAGCTCATCTTTGTCGGTGATGCAAACGGAAGACAGTATGTTGCAGAAGAGGATAACCTGGTTTGCTATAAGACGGTAATGGGCAAGAACGAGCCTTGTAAGAACTGTCCGCTTCCGGGTCTGCGTAGCGGAAACAAGAGCAGATGTGCAATGGAAAGCTACTTCGAGAAGAACAAGAAGTGGTTTACATCAACTGCTACAACCGTTAATCATGGCGAGACAAAATATGATTTCATCTGCTGGACCGATGTTACTGCATTTGTTGACAGAATGAAGTCCAAGGATCTTCTTACAGGTCAGCTGACAGTCGACAGGCTCGAGCAGATCGTTGAAGATAAGATCTCCATAATGAGAAAGCCTCAGAACCTGTTTGTTTACTTCAACATTCCGGATTTCAACGAGATCAACGATCTCTGGGGCTATGCAATATGCGATGAGGTTCTGATCATCTATTCAAAGAGTGTTCAGGATCAGCTGAAGGAAGAAGAGTATCTCGCAAGAGTTTCGGGCTCGACCTTCGTAATGTTCCTTGACTATGATGACAAGGACCGTATCGTTGCAAGACTTGAAATGATAATGCAGGGCGCAATCGCTGCAGTACACAGAATGTATCCCGATGTTAAGCTCCGTACCTGGGTCGGTGTTTACAGAATGAACGGTCATGGCGTAAAGATCGGTGAAATGATCGAATATGCAAATACCGCAAGAAAGAGCATCAATGCAAGAGCAGAGCAGAACGAGGTTGAAATCGCATTCTACTCGGATACATTAAAGTCCGGTGCAACCTTCGAAAACTTCGTAAGAAGCAATATGCACAAGGCTTTCGAAGACAAGGAATTCCGTGTATTCTTCCAGCCTAAGCGTGATGATGACGGTGAAGTTGTTAAAGCAGACGTTGTTGTACGCTGGGTAACAAAGGAAGGCCAGGTAATCGAGAGAGATTCCTTCGCAGACATAATGGCAGAGGATGGATTCATCCAGGTAATCGATTCCTACATGCATGAAGAAACCTTCAGGCTTTTAGCTGAGTGGATAGGCAGGGAGATCAAGCCTCCGATCATTTCACTCGCATGCTCATGGCAGTACATGTTCAGTCCTGAGTTCATGAAGCACACAAAGGAAGTGATGGAGAAGTATCCGATACCTGCTTCGCTTGTTGAATTCATCATTCCCGAGGGTGTTAACGAAAGCAACTTCTACAGAGTTGTTTCCATCCTTCAGGAACTGCAGAACATGGGCTTCGTAATCTCGCTTGATTCCTACATGGCCAAGTTCGCACTGAACAACATGAGGACCGTCAAGATGATCGAAGAAAATCCCGACCTCAAAAAGCTGGATGATATCCAGGTTGAGGTTCGCGGAAACAAGCCTCTGAATGCCGATGATTTTGCAACGGCTCTTGACAATAACAAGAAGTGATAAGGCTTTTTGGTAATAACAAAAACAATGAGCGGCTTCCGGTTTGCGGGAGCCGCTTTTAACTGACAGTTTAAACCTTATTATTATAGGAAATAGTGATTGACACAGGGCGATACGTTGTGCTATAATCATGTTTCGTAAAATATTTTGGAGGAACGACCGATGAGTTGTACAGTTGAAAAATTAGAGAAGAGTATGGCTAAGCTGACAATTGAGTGTCCCGCAGAGGATTTCCTTGCTGCTTACCAGAGAGCATATCAGAAAAATAAGGGCAAAATCAATATCGCAGGATTCCGTAAAGGCAAGGCTCCCCTTGCTATGATCGAGAAGATGTACGGTCCCGAGATGTTCTATGAGGATGCAGCAAATGATCTTATCCAGAGTGCCTATGAGAAGGCCTATGATGAGGCTGATATTGAAATAGTTTCAAGACCTACCATTGATGTTACCCAGATCAAGAAGGGTGAGCCTTTCATCTTTACCGCAACCGTTGCTGTAAAGCCCGAGGTTACTCTTGGAGAGTATAAGGGTGTTGAGGTAACAGCACAGGATGTTATCGTAACTGACGAAGAAGTTGATGCCGAGGTTAACAAGGCTCTTGAGCAGAACGCAAAGAAGATTGACATTACCGACAGGGCTGTTGAGAAGGATGATGAGACCATCATCGATTTCGAAGGCTTTGTAGACGGTGTTGCATTTGACGGCGGAAAGGGTACTGATTATCCTCTTACCATCGGTTCAGGCGCATTCATCCCCGGTTTTGAAGATCAGATCATCGGAAAGAACATCGGTGAGGAATTTGACGTTAACGTAACTTTCCCTGAGGAGTATCATTCAAAGGAACTTGCAGGAAAACCCGCAGTATTCAAATGCACCGTTAAATCAATAAAGAAAAAAGTAGTTGAAGAGGCAAGTGATGAGTTTGCTTCTGAGGTTTCCGAGTTCGATACCCTTGCCGAGTACAAGGCAGACATCAAGAAGAATCTTGAGGAGTCAAAGAAGAAGCAGGCTGAACAGGCTAAAGAAGATGAGGCAGTTCAGAAGGCAGCAGCAAATTCAACAATTGATATTCCCAAGCCCATGATTGACTCACAGAAGGATCAGATGGCTCAGGACTTCGCATACAGACTTCAGGCTCAGGGCATGAACATGGAGCAGTACTTCCAGTTCACCGGTTTTGACCGTGCAAAGTTCTATGAGACTATGGAGCCTCAGGCAATTTCAAGAATCCGTACAAGACTTACCCTCGAGGAAGTTGCAAAGGCTGAGAACCTTGAAGTTACCGAAGAGGATATGAACAAAGAGTACGAAGAGATGGCTAAGCAGTACAACATGGAAGTTGAAAAGGTTAAGGAAATCTTCGGCGACCGCGATAAAGAGCTTAAGGCAGATCTCCTCTGCAGAAAAGCAGCTAAGCTGATTGCTGAAAATGCTAAGGAAGCAAAGGCTGAAAAGAAGGCTACCAAGTCAAGAAAGAAAGCTGACAAGGCAGAAGATAACAAGGCTGAATAATCCTTGTTGAATAAGAAAAAGCTTTAAAGATCAGAGCCTTAACCGGCTCTGATTTTGGTATATTGTGACACTTATCCCAAAAAAGGAGGTCAGAAATGAGTTTAATACCTTACGTAATCGAACAGACAAGCAGAGGCGAGAGATCCTATGATATCTACTCAAGACTTTTGAAGGACAGGATCATCTTCCTTGACGGAGAG
>JAFRWN010000022.1 GCA_017437965.1 Lachnospiraceae bacterium | reverse complement strand
TTGCAAAAATGAAGGATAGATTGGGGCTGTTGGGTGGTCCTGACGGCCCTTTTAGACGCATGAACCAGCTAAAAACTATTCTAGCATAAAAGAAACGCGATTTTGGAGTCATTTCCAAAATCGCGTTTGTCTTCAGTCTGAGGGGCTGTTTTTACAGCCCCATTTTTTCTCTTGCAAGTGCCAGCATCAGCTTGATGCGGTTCTGCTGGTTGACAGCGGTCGCGCCGGCGTCATAATCGATTGCACAGATATTTGCATTTTCATATTTTTCTGAAAGCGCCCTTATCATGCCCTTGCCTACAATATGATTGGGCAGGCAGCCGAAGGGCTGTACGCATACTATGTTTCCATAGCCCTTTTCTATCAGCTCGCTCATTTCTGCGGTAAGTAACCATCCCTCGCCCATGCATACTCCGGAGGAAATTGTTTTCTCACCAAGTGCTTTGAGCTCCGGGAAAGGTATCGGCTTTTCAAACTGCGGGTAATGGCTAAGCACCTCAAGCATGGTATTTTCAAGCTTTTTTACATAGCCCACGGCGAATTTCGAGAACCAGTAGCCTTTTTTATCACCGTAAAGGCGGTAGTTTTCCATGCCGATATTAAGTGAATACATTGCAAAGCCGATGATTCCGGGTACCATTACCTCTGCGCCCTGTGAAACCAGGAAATCAAGCAGGTAATTGTTTCCGAAATCGGCATATTTTACATATATCTCCCCGACGATACTGCACTTCGGTTTGGGGACTTTTTTTACGGGAACTCTTGCATAGCTTTGGGCAATACGGTGGAAATTTCTTTTTATCGATGCCCTGGTCAGACCCTTGTTGTGCCTGATCTGCTCGGTAAGTTCTTTTCTCCATTTTTCCATCAGTGCAAGCGACTGGCCTTTTTTTACCTCGTAGGGCAGCACCTGATTTTTCAAAAGCATTATATAATCGCCGTAAAGCCAGGTGATCAGGCCTTTGAAAAACATCATCGGCGTAACATCGAATCCGGAGTTTTTCTCTATTCCGCCGAAGTTTACCGAAACAACCGGCACATATGAAAAGCCGGCTTTCTTAAGAGCCTTACGCAAAAGATGCACATAGTTTGAGGCCCTGCAGCCGCCACCCGTCTGGTAAAGCATCAGCGCGGTTTTCTTCGGATCATAATCGCCCGACTCGAGAGCATAGATCAGCTGGCCGATTACAACGATGGCCGGATAGCAGGCATCATTATGCACATATTTAAGGCCGGTATCGATCACCTTCTGACCCGAATAATCAAGAAATTTTATTTTATAGCCCGCATCCTTGAACACCGAGCCCATCAGCGAAAAATGCACGGGCATGGCATTCGGTGCAAGTATGGTGTGGGTCTTTTTCATTTCCGGAGTAAATTCCGGATATAACTCGTTTGTTGCCATTTTTACACTCTCTCCCTATTCCTCAACTGCCGCGAACAGACTCCTGAGCCTTATCCTTGCAGCTCCCGTGTTTGTGACCTCATCGATCTTGATCTGGGTATAAATCTTTCCGTTGCTCTCAAGTATTCCCCTCACCTCATCCGAAGTGATCGCATCCACACCGCAGCCGAAGGAAACAAGCTGAACAAGGTTCATCTTTTCCGAATTCTTCCTCTCCGCAACATATTTTGCGGCCAGGTACAGTCTTGAATGATAAGTCCACTGGTTGAGCACCGTAGTCCTGAAGCCTTCCTCTTTGCAGCTTACCGAATCCTCGGTGATAACAACCGCACCAAGATCACATATCAGCCTGTCGATTCCGTGATTGGTCTCGGGATCGATGTGGTAGGGGCGTCCTGCAAGCACTATGATATTACGGCCTTCCTTCTTTGCGATCTCCGCATATTTCTCCCCACGTTTTCTTACCGCATTCATGAATCCGTAGTATTCGCGGAATGCAAGCTCCATCGCATAGCCCACTTCCTTCTTTGAACGTTTTATGCCATGTTCAGCCAGTATTTTCGCAAATTTTGCCGGGAAGGTTTTCGTATTATGGATTCCGACAAAGTCATGTATATACTCTACGTTTTCGAGTGCCTTGATGTTGGCCTTTGCCACCTCGGGATAATAGGCAACGACAGGACAGTTATAGTGGTTGTCCCCCTTGTGCTCATCCACATTGTAGCTCATGCAAGGATAGAAAATGATATCCGGCTTAAGCCACAAAAGTTTTTCAATATGTCCGTGCAAAAGCTTTGCAGGGAAGCACACGGTATCTGAAGGTATGGTGTGCTGACCTGTAAGGTAGAGCTCGCGGTTCGAATCGGGTGATACAAAAACATTGAAATCCAGATTCTTAAAGAGCGTATACCAGAATGGCAGAAGCTCATACATGTTAAGGGCAAGCGGAAGCCCGACTGTCTTCTTTTCAGGGTCGTAATTATTTTTACGATATTTCGAAAGCAGCCTGAGCTTATATTCGTAAAGATTATATTTCTTTTCGTCCGTTTTCTTCGCAAGAGGCTTTTCGCAACGGTTTCCTGCAATATAACGCTTGCCTTCGCCAAAGAAATTTATCGTGAGCTGGCAGTGGTTGCTGCAGCCCTTGCAGTATGTGATCGAAACCTTGTGGTTGAAAGCTTCAAGCTCTCCGGGTGTAAGCAGTGTGCTTTTTATCTCAGCACCCGCCGCTTCGGCCGATTTCTTTTTGTATTTTTCGACAGCATAAAGCGCAGCGCCATATGCACCCATCATTCCCGCGATCGAGGGACGGATTACCTCACGTCCGATCTCAAGCTCGAAGGCACGGAGCACCGCATCATTAAGAAAAGTACCGCCCTGGACAACAATGTTTTTACCGAGCTCGTCGGCATTGCCGCAGCGGATAACCTTGTAAAGAGCGTTCTTTACAACACTCATCGAAAGACCGGCGGAAATATTCTCGATCGAGGCACCGTCCTTCTGGGCCTGCTTTACGGAGCTGTTCATGAAAACCGTGCAGCGGCTTCCCAGTTCAACAGGTCTGTCGGCAAAAAGTCCGAGCTTTGCGAAGCTTTCGATATCACGGCCGAGTGCCTTTGCAAAGGTCTGCAGAAAGGAACCGCAGCCGGAGGAGCAGGCTTCGTTAAGGAATATGTTGTCTATCGCGTTGTTATGTATCTTGAAACACTTTATATCCTGCCCGCCAATGTCGATGATGAAATCAACATCTGGTCTGAATTTCTTTGCCGCAGTAAAGTGCGCCATGGTCTCTACAAGACCATAGTCCACGGAAAATGCTGCCTTTATCAGTTCTTCCCCGTAGCCTGTGACAGCAGAGGAGGAAAAGCTGAGCCCCGGATATTTATCATAGAGCTCCTTTATGCAGTTTTTTACAAGCGGAACCGGGTTGCCCTGGTTTCCCGCATAATAAGTGTCAAGGATGTCGCCATCCTCATTTATCGCAACAAGCTTTATGGTCGTAGAACCCGCATCGATACCGAGGAACATTTTGCCCTTCGGATTTTTGATATGATGAAGTCCGGCAGAGTTTTCCTTGTGACGTTTTACAAACTCGTTATATTCCTTCTTGTTTGCAAACAGAGGTCTTGCGGTAACATATGATGAAGTGCCCGCAAATTTCAGTGCTTTTTCGGAAAGAGAAGCGAGTGACACAGCATCCCCGGTACACTGCATTGCAGCTCCGAGAGCAACAAAGTAAAGCGAATTGTCAGGGCATTTTCCTGTAAGGCGGAGTGCCTCATCAAAGCTTTTTCTCAGAATTCCGAAGAAAGACAGCGGTCCTCCGAGATAAAGAACATTTCCTTTTATCTCACGCCCCTGCGCAAGTCCTCCTATGGTCTGGTTGACAACAGCCTTGAAGATACTTGCCGAAATATTCGAAAAGCTTGCGCCCTGGTTAAGCAGGGGCTGGATGTCAGATTTTGCGAAAACACCGCAGCGTGATGCGATGGTATATATCCTGTCCGCATCCTTTGCGAGCTCGTTAAGTTCGTTTGGTTCAACACCGATAAGGGTTGCCATCTGGTCGATGAACGCACCGGTGCCGCCTGCGCAGCTGCCATTCATTCTGGCTTCAAAGCCGCCGGTGAGGAAAAGGATTTTTGCATCCTCTCCGCCCAGCTCAATCACTGCATCGGTACCGGGATGGTATTTCTGCACGGCTGCCCTGGTCGAGAAAACCTCCTGCGCGAAACTGACGCCGAGATAATCGGCAAGGCCCATGCCCGCAGAGCCTGATATAACGACCTGCATCTCTTCCCCGTCAAATTTGTCGGAGATATTCTGCAGATACTCGGCAGCCTTCTCGGCGATCAACGACATATGCCTCTCATATGCCGAAAAAAGTATATTGTCATTCTCATCGAGCACCACGGCCTTGACGGTGGTGGAGCCGATATCGAGTCCAAGTCTTTTCATAAATCATTCCTGTTATGGCTATTTTTTGCACAATGATACTTTACCAAAAAAGGTATAAAATTGCAAATAAAAAAACCTAAAAAAATCGGGCCTGCTTTTATGCAGACCCGACAATCCTTAATAAAATGCTTTATATACTCTTTTTCTGCTTTCTTACCGCTATTGCTACCGCAAAGATCGCTGCCGCAAACAAGAGTTCAACGCCCATAAAGCTCATTACTTTACTGAGACTGAAGGTTTCGCCGCTCATGTTGCAGATCATGTTGTTGGCCCTTACATACCAGTAGGCGGGAAGGAAACGGCCGATAGCAACCACACTCTTGCTTAAAAGCTCAAGCGGTACGAACATTCCGCAAAGGAAGGCCATTCCGAGTCCTAATGTCTGGCTGATAAAACCAAGTGCGGTTTCAGAAACTCCGAAAGTTGAAAGAAGGATAGCAATTGCGATGCACACTATCATGAAAGCAATGGTGTTAAGCACTGCAAACCAGAGATTTCCGGTAAACATTCCCTCATTCTTTATCACTCCCAGTCCCATCAGGAAGATCCAGATAACAAACATGAATACGATAGCTGCAAGTATGGTCTGAAAATTGATCCTGCTCTCCTTGTAGCTTGAGCATTTTGTCCTGAATGCTACTTCTTTGTTGTTCATTACCATGATGACCGGGCATAGCGAGCTGACAACAAGGCTCATAATGATGTAGGGCATGTAGTTGAAGAATCCTGCCGATTTTGCGCTTGTATCTTCCGAAAAGGTTTCAAACTCAACCTCGGTTTTTTCTGAAAGCACCTTTACTGCAGCATCCTGGGCCTCGGAAAGTTCCATGCCGGATGCCTGCATCGCATTTACGGTCGATACATAGCTGTCGAGCATGTCATCCGCCAGCTTGTTGGTATTTGAATCATGGATGTATCTTGCCTCGAAAAGTCCCTCTGTCTCTCCCTTTGCGAGTTTTTCCGAAAAACCTTCATTTATTGTTATAACATAGTTTGTAGCTGTGATGTAGAGGGCGTCGATAAGCTTATCCTTGTCATCCTCCACCTCTACCATATCATTGTTTGCGGAAATATAGTCCGCAAGCTTTTTGCTGGCTTCGGTATTATCCTTGTCATATAAAGTCAGTGCCATCTTCTCGCTTGTAAAGCCCGAATCGCTTCCCGACACATCGGTCAGTGTCAGTATTGCAAGGAATATTGCAAGATATATGAGCATTGCAATCCATTTGGTCTTTACTATTTTAAAGAAAAGTTTAAAGACTTGCATATTTACGCCTCCTTGTGAAAATAAAGCCCAGTGCGATGAAGATTGCCACCATGATCAGCATGGTAAGCACACATCTGTTATATCTTTCAAAATCCTCATAAATGTTCAGTGAAAACAGGCTGTCGCATATGACCGCTGCCGGATTGATCTTGTTGAACCAAGGGGCATTTTCCGCTACTTTCTGCTTCATGCTGCCGTCCATCAGGCCACTAAGGAAACATAAGATGAGTGCAACTGCCGTGCAGATCGAGTTCTTTGTGGAAAGGCTTGCCTTGTTTACGGAGCCGACGAAAAAGCCCATCGAGGTTCCTACCATTCCTGCGATTATCGAGGTCAGGTAGAAAAACCCGAGCCTGTCTCCCATGTCAACCTGAAGGCCGAAATGTATGTAGGTCACTGCGATTATCATGCATACCGTCTGCATTACGAAGGTTGCAAACAGTGCAGAAAGTATCGTAACCGATTTCGGTGTCGGGGATACGCACTTTCTTGCGCCGAGTGCCGAAAGATTGCCCTGGTTCTCTATCGAGATATGAAGCCCTGTCATCGAACCGAAAAGTGCCACCATCGCGATCAGGTTGTAGAAATACTGGTCGTAAACATTGGTGTTGCCGTTGGAAAGTGCCTTGCCTTCCACGGTTTTTATTTCCTTGGTCAGAGCCTCCATAACCGCCTGAGCCTTTTCAGGATGTTCCTTCATCGTCTCGGTAATTATCCTTGCATTCAGGTTGTATCTTTCGACCAGCTTTTCAAGTATCGTGCTTCTGATACCGTTCGAAGAAACTGTAAGTGAAAGGGTTCCGTCTGCTGTGATTATGCCCTGGATATCATCATCCTTAAGCATTGTCCTCGCTTCGTCCTTGTCGGTGTAAACAACTTCAAGCAGTGCATCGTCTCCCTCGCAAAGCCCGTCAAGTACCGACCTTACTGTCTGATCCTCGCCTGCATTTTCTACTACCGCCACCTTTATCGCAGAAAACTTTATATCATTGTCATATATATTTCCGAAAGCCAGCTTGAA
>JAFRWN010000021.1 GCA_017437965.1 Lachnospiraceae bacterium | reverse complement strand
TACGGTAACGATGATGACAGAGCTGACGAGATCGGTGTATGGCTCCTTGATACCTTCATCAAGAAGGTTAAGAAGCATCATACCTATCGTGACGCTGAGCCTTCAACCTCTATCCTTACCATTACTTCAAACGTTGTTTACGGTAAGAAGACAGGTACTCTTCCCGACGGAAGAAAATCAGGCGAGCCTCTTTCACCCGGTGCCAACCCTTCATACGGCGCAGAGAAGAGCGGACTTCTTGCTTCACTCAACTCAGTTGCTAAGATTCCTTATGTATGGGCTCTTGACGGTATTTCAAATACCCAGACCATCAACCCCGGTGCACTTGGAAATACCGAGGCAGAGCGTATAGATAACCTTGTAAACGTAATGGACGGATACTTCTCACAGGGTGCACATCACCTTAACGTAAACGTATTCGGTGTTGAGAAGCTTCTTGATGCTCAGGCTCATCCTGAGAAGGAAGAATATCAGAACTTCACCATCCGTGTATCAGGTTATGCTGTTAAGTTCATCGACCTTACAAAAGAGCAGCAGGACGACGTTATCTCACGTACCTGCCATGCATTCCTGTAAGATACGGTGAATACTTAACGATTCAAAACAGTGAGATTTCGGGCACTTTCGGAAACGGAGGTGCCCGTTTTTATTGCAATTAAACACCGCTTATGGTACAATAATAAAAGACGGGGTTTATGTCTGAAAAGAGTAAAATAATCAAGGAGAAAATTAATAATGGCTGATATAATAAAAGGACACATACATTCACTTGAATCCTTCGGTTCAGCTGACGGACCCGGAGTGAGATTTCTTGTTTTTCTGCAGGGCTGTGATATGCGCTGCCGTTACTGCCATAATCCTGACACCTGGAAGCACGATGAGGCCAAGGGTGAGTGGATGACAGCAGCAGATATTTTAAACAGGGCGATAAAGTACCGCGCTTACTGGAAGGATAACGGCGGAATAACTGTCAGCGGTGGTGAAGCACTGATGCAGATTGATTTTCTTGTCGATCTTTTCACAAAGGCAAAGGCACTTGGAATCAATACCTGCCTTGATACCAGTGGTTTTCCGTTTACCAAAGAGGAACCCTTCTTTTCCAAATTTGAAAAGCTGATGGATATGACCGATCTTGTAATGCTTGATATCAAGCATATCGATGATGAAATGCATAAAAAGCTTACAGGTCATACCAATAAGAACATACTTGAGCTTGCAAAATATCTCTCGGATATCAAAAAGCCTGTCTGGATACGCCATGTGCTTGTACCGGAATGGACAGACAAGGATGAATATCTTGTAAAGCTCAGGGAATTTATCGACGGACTTTCAAATGTACAGAAAACTGAAGTCCTGCCTTACCATACTCTCGGCCTCTTCAAATGGAAGGAGCTCGGAATGACAAATTCTCTGGAAGAGCAGGGAATCAATCCTCCCGACAAGGACAGGATACTCAATGCAAGGAAAATATTGTGTGAGTAACGAAGGTGTTTTCCAAACAAAAATAACAAAAACAGTAAAAAACTCTTTAAATTTAGCCCGATACAGAGTATAATAGTCTTTGACTAAGTTTATTGGAGAATAGAATATGTTCAGTAATGACATCGGAATAGATCTTGGCACCGCGAACATCCTTATCTATCTGAAGGGCAAGGGTGTAATCCTTGATGAGCCCAGCGTGGTTGCCTATGACAAAGAAACCAACAGAATAAAGGCTATCGGTGATGAGGCAAAGGAAATGCTCGGAAGAACTCCCGGCAACGTGGTTGCGGTACGTCCTCTTGAAGGCGGCGTAATCTCGGACTATGCCATTACCGAGAAGATGCTTAAGTTTTTTATAGAGAAGGCTATCGGCAGACACAGGTTCTTTAAGCCGGTGGTCTCTGTTTGTGTGCCTTGCGGATGTACAGAGGTTGAAAAGAAGGCCGTTGAGGATGCAACCTATTCCGCAGGTGCAAAATATGTCGAGATAATCGAAGAGCCTATCGCTGCGGCAATAGGTGCGGGAATCGATATTTCAAAGCCCTGCGGAAACATGATAGTGGACATCGGCGGCGGAACCACCGACATCGCTGTCATCAGTCTCGGAGGTACCGTTTTTTCGACTTCCATAAAGGTTGCCGGCAGTGCTTTTGATGAAGCAATCGCAAAATATATGCGTCGTACCTACAATATGATTATCGGTGACAGGACGGCAGAGGAGATCAAGATGAAAATCGGTTCCTGCTTCAGAAGGGCAGAATCGCTTTCAATGGATGTAAAGGGACGTAATCTTGTTACGGGTCTTCCCAAAACCGTTACAATCACAAGTGAAGAAACCGAGGAGGCTCTTTTGGAGCCCATAAACCAGATAGTAGATGCTGTTCATTCGGCATTTGAAAATACTCCTCCCGAGCTTGCTGCGGACATCGCGGACCGCGGAATTGTCCTTACGGGCGGAGGTGCGCTTCTTAACGGACTTGAGGAACTGATGGAGGAAAAAACCGGTATTGTTGCAATGATCGCAGAGGATGCGAGAAGATGTGTCGCTATCGGTACCGGACGCTATGTTGAAGTCCTGAGCCGTAAGAATGTAAGAAAGCTTCAGTAAAATGGAAAAACTCGAAGGATACGTTGAAAAAATCGTTTTCAGAAATCCTGAAAACGGTTATACGGTCTTTACACTGTGCCTCGATGAAGAGGAGACAACCTGTGTCGGATGCTTCCCTGTACTTAATGTGGGAGAGTATGTTTCCGTTGAGGGAAGCTATGCGATGCACAATGTGTACGGACAGCAGCTTCAGGTCAGCTCGCTTTCGCCTGCGGAGCCAAAGGATACGGAGGCGATGGAAAGATACCTGGGGTCGGGTGCCATCAAGGGAGTCGGAGAGGCACTTGCAAAAAGAATAGTCAAAAAGTTCGGGGATAAAACCTTTGATATCATTGATAAGGAACCTGAACGTCTTGCCGAGGTAAAGGGAATTTCAGAAAACAAGGCAAGGGAAATCTACCGGCAGTTTGAGGAGAAAAGAGAAGCCAGGGACATCATGATCTACCTCGGACAGTTCGGAATCACTACCACTACAGCAGTAAAAATC
>JAFRWN010000020.1 GCA_017437965.1 Lachnospiraceae bacterium | reverse complement strand
GGCCTTGCGCTCATGAAACAGGATGCGGATGACCTGGCGCTCATTCAGCTTAAGCGTGCGGTTTCGCGTAATCCTAACTATGTAAAGGCATGGCAGCTTCTGGCACTTCTTTACATGAGGAACCGCGACTATTCTAAGGCCAGGAAATGCCTGAAGCGTACTTTAAAGACCGATATCGCAAATCCGGATTCCCTGCGTTACCTTAAGGCGATAAAGGGCGTCCGTGAGAGAAATACCGAGCTTTCGGTAACGGTTGCAACACCTACCGCAGAGGATATGGACGTCAAGGAAATACTTGACGGAAAGGCAAAGCAGTCCATCACTCCCCACTATAATTATGAGGAGGACAAACCCGATTACAGGGTTTTTGTAAGCCTGCTTGCCGGAATCCTTATCGGTATCATGGTGGTGTACTACCTGATAGTTCCGGGCGTAAAGCAGAGTCTTAGGCAGGATCAGGCCGACAGGGAAAAGCAGCACGGAAACGAGCTGGCAAACTACCTAACAGAGCTTGATTCGCTTGAGAAGGAAAATACCGCACTGCAGTCAAAGATAGAGATGCTTGAGCTTGACAATGACGGACTCAAGGAGCAGTTAAAGGCACTCAGTGAAGAAAAATACTATGACAATATCCTGAATGCCTATGTTTTCTACCTTTCGATCGAGAACAAAGAAGAACCGGGCGAGTTCGTGCTTTATGACCTGAAGCAGAAAATGCTCCTCGTTACAGACAAGGAAAAAGAGTCCGAGTCGGCAAAATTCCTTTATGACGATATTCTGAAGAAATACCCTGACGTACTTAACACCGAGATTACCGGTGCAACCCTTCTTGAAGAGGGCAAGGCAAAGTATGAAGAGGGCGATTACGCTAAGGCCAGCGAGTATTTCGCACTTGCCTATGAGGCTTCGCCTGACAATGAAGAAGTGCTTTACATGCTTGGCAGAAGCACTCAGCTTGCAGGTGACAAGACAAAGGCAATGTCATATTACCGTGAATACTGCGACAAATATCCGGACGGAGGATATCTGGAGACTGTAAGACAGTGGATGGCTGCGATCGGAGGCTGATATGGGAGCTTTGGTTAAAAGAAGGCTTTCCATTCTTATCTGCCTAAGTATCATCATTGCCTTAATCCCCTGCAGGGCCGGTGCCGAAAAGAGCGGAAGCTACGTAAAGAAACAGGACGGAACAAGCGGTGTTGAGATCGGTATCGCAAGTGACAGCCTGGTAGTGCTCGAAAACGAGGATATCAGCTTCAGCTTTGAAAAAAACGGAAGCGATGAGCTTGTCTGCGTAGCGGATTCGGTATATACGATTACCAACAGCGACAGCAAAAGGGCCTATGCGGCGCTTGCTGTTGTAAGGCTTCTTAAAGTGGAAGAAGTCGGTGTGCCGGGTTCCGATGAGGATATTTTTGTCAGCGGTGAAAAGCTTTCGGTCGGTGACAAGGAGATGAACGGATTTATCTATCCGGTAGAAACGAAAGAGAAGATCGTTAAGAAATCTGCCTATGATACTTTTTCGGATGCACTTTACCATATGGAGTTTTCGGGCTATTTTGACGAGGCTTTTGCCAGATACGGGGTGGCAGGGACTGCCGATCATGAAAAAAAGCTCGACGAAGCCGGCGGTGTACCGAAAAGAGTGGAAAAGCAGATGTGGCGGGTAAGCGAGAACGGAGAAGAAAAGCTCTGCGTTGTAGTTTACAACCTTAGCTTTGAACCCGGAGAAAGCAAAGAAATAAGAAATACACAGCGTATCCTCGCTTCAATGGAAAGACCTACCGATATATCCGAAAAAGGTACAATCTTTACAATAAAGTATACTGGCAATAATCTGGAAAGCTTCTACAATGTGCGCAATGTCCGTGCAGTACTTGATTTTAAAGACAGCGCGCTCGGTGATGAGTTTGAAAGCAAGGCTCCGTTCTATTCTGATGACGGCAAGCCTACGCTCAGGTTTTCAAACGGGGATTTCGGCTTTTCGTTCAGCTTCGGTAAGGATCTTTCCAAGGATGAAATATATGATATTTATGCCGGCGAGGGTTATGTAAAAAAGATCCTTGACGTAGCTGCGGTAGCTGTCAGCTTTATCGTTGTGATTTCGGCAGCTTTTATCGTATATTCGGTAAGGAAGAGGAAAAAGAGCGGAATAGGGCTTAGTTTGTAAGACGAAATGGAGGATATATGGATTTTGGTGCTGTACTTAAGTTCAAGGGACTGGTGGAACAGTTCCAGCAGAATCATCCGAAGGCCTTTGCCTTTATGGAGGATGCAGAGAGACAGGTCGATGTCGGAAGTGTCATAGAAATAAATCTTGTATGCTCTGACGGCAGGAAAATGACCACAAATATGCTTGTTAAAGAGTCCGATATGGAACTTTTTAACTGCCTGAGCGAACTGAAAAAGACAAATTGATAAATTTTTAGTTGAATTTGTTATTGGAATGGTGTAAAATTACAATAAGTTTTTATAATGTAGGGGAAGCTTCGGGCTTCGGAATGAGGTTTATATGAATGTAGGACTTATTGCGGATGATGCAAGAAAAATGCTGATGCAGAATCTTTGTATCGCTTATAAGGGTATTCTGGGGAAACATACCCTTTATTCAACAGGCGTTACGGGACGTATCATCGAGGAGGCAACCAATCTGCATGTACATAAGTTCCTCGCAGGTTCGCTTGGAGGAGAACAGCAGATTGCAACCATGATCGAACAGAACCAGCTCGACATGGTGATCTTTTTAAGGGATACCGAAAAGGTATCAAACTATGAGAATCTTTTCAATAAGGTAATTCCCCTTTGCGATATCTACAGTATTCCGCTCGCGACCAATGTGGCGACGGCGGAGATGCTGATTAAAGGGCTGGGAAACGGAGACCTTGAGTGGAGGAACCTGTACCACTCGAATGATGAGGAAATTTGACGTTGGGGGCGTTGCAGTTTGCAGCGCCTCTTTTTATAAAACAATACTGACGAAAGAGAGGAAAAGTAATGGCAAGGACAATGATGGATCTGAAACCTGAGATGGAGGGACTGTTTCAGGAGCTGGTAGAGGAGAACATGAGCTCGAGCGTGATCGACCAGAACCTCTATATCGAATATGATGTAAAGAGAGGTCTGCGTGATTCTAACGGTGCGGGCGTACTTACCGGTCTTACCGAGATTTCTGATGTCACAGGCTACAAGTTCGAAGACGGTGTAAAGGTTCCGGACTATGGTCATCTTTACTACCAGGGTATTGATGTAAACAACCTGGTTGACGGACTTAAGGAAAGAAAAAATGCTTTCGAGGAGACCACCTACCTCCTTCTTTTTGGAAGCCTTCCGACAGAAAAGCAGCTTGATGAGTTTTCGGCCGTTCTGCATAACCAGATGGATCTGTCAAAGAAATTTACCAGAGACGTTATCATGAAGGCGCCTTCAAGCAACATAATGAATGCCCTTCAGCGCTGCATCCTTACCCTTTATTCCTATGATTCAAAGGCAGAGGATATCACTGCACCCAATGTACTTCTGCAGTCGATCAACCTGATAGCAAAAATGCCCGTAATCGCAGCCTATGCTTACTGGGCAGACCAGAATATCAATAAAGATAAGTCACTTATCCTCAGAAATCCGGATCCGAACAAGTCGATAGCCGAGAATTTCCTTGCCATGATACGTTCGAGCGGAGAATATACCGACCTCGAGGCAAGAATACTTGACCTTGCGCTTGTGCTTCATGCGGAGCATGGTGGCGGTAACAATTCGACCTTCACAAACCATGTTGTTACTTCATCAGGAACTGATACTTATTCAGCAATTGCAGCATCGCTTTCATCCCTTAAGGGACCGAGACACGGTGGTGCGAACATAAAGGCACGTGCGATGTTCCTTGACCTGATGGAGAATGTAAAGGACTGGAAAGATGATGATATGATCGCAGACTATCTGAAGAAGCTTCTCGGCAAGGAGGCTTTTGATCACAGCGGTCTTATCTACGGACTCGGTCATGCAATCTACACCCTTTCCGATCCGAGAGAGGTAATACTCAAGCAGTATTCCAAGGCACTTGCTGAGGAAAAGGGCAGGATAGAGGAATTCAACCTCTATGAAAATGTTGAAAGAATAGCAAAGAAGCTGATAACAGAGAACAGAAGAACCTTCAAGCCGGTATGTGCAAATGTGGATTACTATTCAGGCTTTGTATATGAAATGCTGAATATTCCGGTATCGATGTTCACTCCGCTGTTCGCAATCTCAAGGATTTCGGGCTGGAGCGCACACAGACTTGAGGAAATTGTCAATAACGGCAAGATTATCCGTCCTGCCTATAAATATGTCGGACATCACACGGGTTATATTCCGATGGAAGACAGAAAATAAACTTTTGCGGTGCAAAAAGTATGAGTGAGAGCTATAAAACAGAACTTCTTAAGGTAGACAGGGGAAATTTTGACCCTGTCTGTCTTTTACCTGCCGCAAAGCTTCTGTCAGAGGGTGAGCTTGTGGCTTTTCCGACCGAAACGGTTTACGGGCTCGGGGGAAATGCTGAGGATACCACTGCGTCCGCAAGAATATATGCGGCAAAGGGAAGGCCTTCGGACAATCCGTTGATCGTACATATTTCGGAAAAAGAGGAGCTGCTTAAGGTCGGTCGTGATGTACCGGAGGTGGCACTTAAATTCGCGGAAAAATTCTGGCCGGGACCGCTTACGATTATCGTAAAAAGAGCGGAAATTATTCCGAAGACCACTACCGGCGGGCTTGATACCGTGGCAGTGAGGCTTCCGAGTGATGAAATCGCAAGGTCGCTTATCAGGCTTTCGGGAGTATATGTTGCTGCTCCTTCGGCAAATAAGAGCGGAAGACCGAGTACGACAAGGGCTGAGCACTGCATGGAGGACCTTGACGGGAAAATACCGATGGTCATCGACGGAGGCCCGGTAAAGATAGGACTCGAATCAACAATTGTCGACTGTACCAATGAAATATCTGAAAACGGTGTAAAAAAAGTAAAGCCGATGATTCTGCGGCCGGGCTATATAACCCTTGAAAAGCTACGTGAAATTGAGCCGGCGACCGAATATGATCCGGCTGTTATCGCAAGGGTAAAAAATGAAAACATAAAGGCTAAGGCGCCGGGAATGAAGTATCGTCACTATGCTCCGAAGGGTGAATTTGTGATCTATGAAGGCGATTCGGAACAGGTAATAGCGAAGATAAACGAAGAAGTGGCAAAAATGCGTGCCCTTGGCAAAAAAACCGCAGTGCTTGCGACCGAGGAAAGCAAGGATTTCTATGATGCGGACATCGTTGTGAGCCTTGGAAGAAGGAAGGATGAAGAGGAAATCGCCACAAAGCTTTTTGATGTGCTGCGCGGCTTTGATGAGATGGGGGCCGAGGCAATTTTTGGTGAATGCTTTGAGTTCCGTGGTATCGGCCAGGCGATCATGAACAGGCTTCTTAAGGCAGCAGGCTATAATATTGTTTCATTGAATGGTGGGAAAAATGAAGTATAAGAAAATAATATTTATATGCAGGGATAATTCGACACTGAGTCCTTTGGCTGAGGCGATTTTCAAAAGCATCTGTAACGAGGAGGAAGTTATCATTGAGTCCCGTGGGCTTGTGGTATTGTTCGAGGCACCGATAAATCCGAAAATCGGTGTGGTGCTCGGTAGCCACGGAATCGAGTACAGCAAGGAGAGGACCAAGGGTCTTTCGGAAGCTGATTTTACAAGGGATACGCTGGTACTTGCGATGAACGAAAGAAGTGCAAAGCTTTGCGACGAAAGATTTCCGATGATCCAGGTTGCGACTCTCTATGATTTTGTCGGTGAAAAAGAAGTTGAAGATCCCTACGGCGGCACTCTTATCGATTATGAAAAATGTTTCTCCGAGATGTCGGTCGTGCTGAGAAAACTCAGTGAGAGGCTGGGGGAGGAGTAAGTAAAATTTTGGAGGTTATAGTTTTATGATAGCACTTGGATGTGACCATGGTGGTTTTGAACTTATGCAGAGCGTGAAGGCTTATCTTCGTGAGCTTGGGTTGGAATATGAGGATTTTGGTACATATGATACTAATTCCTGCGATTATCCTGTGTTCGGGCAGGCTGCCGCAAAGGCGGTACAGAGCGGAAAATGTGACAGGGGAATAGTCATCTGCTCAACAGGTATTGGAATCTCGATTGCGGCAAACCGTTTTAAAGGAATACGCTGCGGGCTTTGCCATGATGTGATGACTGCAAGGCTTACTAGGGAGCATAATAATGCCAATATGCTTGCGATGGGTGCGAAGTGCGTAGACGAAGAACTTGCAAGGGAGATAGTGAAAACCTTCCTTGAGACAGAGTTCTCAAACGGTGAGAGACATATCAGAAGGGTAGAGCTAATTGATAAGTATTCGGATGACGATATCATTTAGGAATATTATCGTCTATTTTTCGTAAAAATTGGTTAAGGTACAGTACAGCTCTTTGCTGCTCTTGAAGTGTTCAAGAGCGGCGAGGGCTTTTTCTTTGCATTCAAATAATCCGAAGACGGTGCTTCCGGATCCGCTCATGAGGGCGGCGTCGGCACCGAGTGCAAGGATTTTTTCCTTGATTTCACCGATGACGGGTAAAAGTCCGATGGTGACGGGTTCAAGAACATTTGACAGTTTCCTGCACATCAGGGCATAGTCTTTGTTTTCGAGGGCTTTTATCATGCCTTGGGTGTCCGGGTGGACAGTGTTTTTGTCAAGCATGAGGCCGTCATATATTTCTTTTGTTGAGGCTCCGACAGGAGGTTTCACGAGAAGAAGATGGGTGTTCGGGGCAGCGGGCAGGGGTGTCAGGATTTCTCCTATTCCTTCTGCGAGGGCAGTGCCGCCAAGCACACAGAAGGGCACGTCGGCTCCGACTTTTGCACCGATACTACAGAGTTCTTCCGTGGAAAAGTCCGTTTCAAAAAGTATGTTTAAGGCGCGGAGTGCGGCAGCGGCATCGGTGCTTCCGCCTCCCATACCTGCTTCGGCGGGAATGTTTTTTATGAGGGTGAAATCAACTCCTGTGTCTTTGGGCAGCTCTCTTTTTAAAGGGCCGTCTTCTTTACAGGCATCAAAAAACTTAAGGGCTGCCTTCCAAACCAGGTTTTTGGGCCCGGTGGGAAGAGTGAGTCCTCCTAAGTTATCGGAAAAGCGGCAGTTAAGGCTTAGCTCGTTTCCGGAGGTTCTTTCTGCAGTCAGTTCGTCAAAGAGCCCGATGCTCTGCATCACCATTTCGACATCATGGTAGCCGTTAGGGCGGATTCCGGTGACGTCAAGGGTCAGGTTGATTTTGGCATGGGCTTTGAGTGTGATTTTGGTGTTGGTCATGTTTTCCCCTCATCCGGCTCCTTCGGAGCCACCTTCTCCCCTCGCCGGGTGGCATCGAACGGCTACGCCATTCGATCATCCTCGCCGGGTGGCATCGAACGGCTACGCCATTCGATCATCCTCGCCGGGTGGCATCGAACGGCTACGCCATTCGATCATCCTCGCCGGGTGGCATCGAACGGCTACGCCATTCGATCATCCTAAGGGAGAAGGCTTTTTGTTGCTTTTATAATGTTTTCAATAGTATACATAAAGTGAGGGGCAATTGCAACCCAAAATCATTCACAAAGAAATTTCTTGCTTGTTGTTAAGGGTTGTGATACAATATATTGTGGCTTGGACTATAAATGAAAACAATTCGGGCCACGACAATGTTTTGAATCAGAGGTAATCATGAAAAAAATTGCAGTGATATTCGGCGGACAGTCCTCGGAGCATGAGGTTTCCTGTGTTTCCGCCACAACGATAATCAAAAACATAGATAAGTCAAAATATGATTTGGTGCTGATCGGAATCACCCAGGACGGCAGATGGAGGCTCGTTGAGGATGTTTCACAGATCGAGCATAATACCTGGCGTGAAAGCCTTGTGGATGCTATCATTTCTCCCGACAGCTCGGACCATGGAATAATCATCACGACAGATGGTGCTATTAAAAAGGAAAGAGTGGATGCAATCTTCCCCGTGCTTCACGGACTCTGGGGAGAGGACGGTACGATACAGGGACTCTGCGAGCTCGCACGTATTCCGTATGTGGGCTGTGGTGTGCTTGCAAGTGCATGTTCAATGGATAAGTTTTATACCAAGGTGGTTGTTGACACGCTCGGCATCCGCCAGGCAAAGTATGAGCCTGTCTTCAAGAACCAGCTTTCGGACATGGACGCTGTTGTAGCAAGAATTGAGAAAAACATCAGCTATCCGATTTTCGTAAAGCCTTCAAATGCAGGTTCTTCAAAGGGCGTTTCTAAGGCCCATGACCGTGCCGAGCTTATCGATGCACTCAATGAGGCTGCAAAGCATGACCGTAAGATACTCTGCGAGGAGACTATCGTAGGACGCGAGATTGAGTGCGGTGTGCTCGGAGGTACTGCTTCGGGCGTCGGCGAGGTAATCTCAGCAGATGAATTCTACAGCTATGATGCCAAATATAATAATGAAGCTTCGAAGACTGTGATCGGACCGGAGCTTCCTGCCGAAAAGGAAGAGGAGTTCAGGAAGGATGCCGAGGCAATCTTTACGGCACTTGACGGTTACGGTCTTGCGAGAGTCGATTTCTTCCTTGAGAACGGAACGAACGACGTTGTTTTCAACGAGATCAATACACTTCCGGGCTTTACCGGCATAAGCATGTTCCCGATGCTGTTTGCGGCAGCCGGGGTGAGCATTCCCGAACAGATTGACAGGCTGATCGAAATGGCGCTTGTCAGATATGATATGTAATAAAGGATTGACAATGGATACTAAGAACCTTCCTGTAGGAGTGTTTGATTCGGGTGTCGGCGGACTGACCGTTGCCAAGGAAATCATGAAACAGCTTCCGAAGGAAAAGATAATATATTTCGGTGATACAGCAAGGGTGCCCTACGGAAACAAGTCGCGGGAGACCGTCATTGCATATTCAAGGCAGATAGTGGGCTTCCTGCTTGCAAAGGGCGTGAAGGCCATAGTGGTTGCCTGCAACACTGCGAGCGCTTTTGCACTTGAGGCAATAGCGGGCGATGTGCCTGTGCCTATCATCGGTGTGGTAAAGCCGGGCGCAAGGACTGCGAGCAAGACGACGAAGAACGGACGCATCGGTATCATAGGAACCGAGGGCACGATCAATTCCGGTATATACACGGAGTACCTCAGCGAGCTTGATCCGGGGATTTCGGTTTTCGGAAAGGCATGTCCGCTTTTTGTACCGCTTGCCGAGGAGGGCTGGCTTGACGATCCGATAACTGTTGATGTCATACGCCGCTATATCACTCCGATGCTTGAGAAGGATATCGATACGCTGGTGCTCGGATGTACCCACTATCCTTTGCTTGCCGAGTCAATAAGGAAAGTTGCGGGAGATAATGTGAACCTTGTAAATCCTGCGCTTGAGACTGCGCTTGAGCTGGCAAGGATACTGAGGGAGAAGGATCTTTTAAGTGACGGCAGCGACGTACCTCATCATCGTTTCTATGTAAGTGACGGTGCCGAGAAGTTCAGAAGCTTTGCAAATTCGATACTTCCCTGCGAGATCATCGAGACCAGGGATGTGAACGTGAAGGTCTTCGGACAGCCCTAGTATTTAAAATGTATCATTTTTGAGAGGATAGATAATGTTTTTCTTTATTCTGACAGTAATTTCATTCATCATTTTCTTTGCGGTGACGCTGCCTTTCCTTATTATATTATTGATAGTAAGGATTTTCAATCCGATGCTTGCCGCCAGGATCGGTCAGCCGATAGTGTGCGGCTTCGGCTTCAGGCTTGTGCTTTTGTTTTCGGGCTGCAGGCGTGAAATCAGGGGACGCGAGAATATTCCGAAGAATACTCCGGTGCTTTTTGTTTCGAACCACAGAGGATTTTTTGATATTCCGGCTGCATATTCAGCAGTTCCCGTAACCCATGTTACACAGTTCGTTTCCAAGAAGGAAATAAGGAAGGTTCCGTTCCTCAGCTGGTGGATGATAGTGCTTAACTGTGTTTTCATCGACCGTTCGAATCCCAAGGCCGGACTTAAGTCCATACAGAAGTCCATTGAGGATGTGAAAAACGGTTTTTCGGTATTTATCATGCCTGAGGGCACAAGAAGCTCAGAGCCGGGTGTTCAGCCCTTCAAAGGCGGAAGCTTCAAGATTGCGGAAAGAACGGGCTGCCCTGTCATTCCGGTCGCAATCACCAATGCAGACGATGTTTTTGAAAACCATAAGCCGAAGGTTAAGCCTCATAAAATGGGTATCAGTTTCGGAAAACCGATAATCACACAGGGCCTTACCCGTGATGAACTCAGGGACGTTCCAGGGCAGGCCTATGACGAGGTTGTAAGGCTGTACGAGGAACTCAAGGCTTCGGAGAAGAAATAAAAAAGACCGCTTTACATTTTCTGCGGTCTTTGGTATACTACAATTCAGCAAACTGTTGCAGTAAAAAGGAGAGAAAAATGAACACACCATTACCTTTATTGATATCAACACCTCTTCTGGTGATTCTGATAATTCTTGCGGTTATTCTGGTGGCATTTATCGTGCTGCTGATCATCGGACGCCGCATGCAGAAGAAGCAAGAAGCTGCAATGCCCGACATCAGGGCAGGTGCTCAGCTTTATTCTATGCTGATAATTGACAAAAAACAAATGAAACTGAAGGAAGCAGGGCTTCCGCAGATGGTTGTGGATTCAACACCCAAGTATATGCGTGGCGCAAAGGTGCCGATCGTTAAGGCCAAGGTTGGTCCCAAGGTTGTAAATATGATGTGTGATGCAAAGATCTTTGACGATATTCCTGTAAAGAAGGAAGTAAAGGCTTTGGTCAACGGTATCTATATCATTGAAGTAAAGGGACTCCGCGGAGGACTTGCAAAGCCTGCAGAGGAACCTAAGAAAAAAGGACTTTTCGGAAGATTCAAGAAAAACAAATAGATTAAGCTTGTGTACAGTCAATGACAAGCCTGTTTTCCGAAAGCAGCTCACCGCCTGAAAAAATGTCATAATTTACTTCAATTAGAAGCCTTTCATCGCTTTCATCATAGGTGATGCTTTTGGTTGAAAAGACAAGGGTGAGATTCCCATAAGGAGTGGAATAATCCGTTTCGGTGCTTGCACCCGGTTCATAGAGTATCCGGGTTTTGAGACCCGGGGCGGATTTTGTTATTTCAATGTTACGGTTGGTGAAGATGATCATATGCTTTACAACCACCATGCGGTTATCCTCATCCGGAAGCTCATAGAGAAGGTAGCGCTTGCTGCCTTTTGTGTATAGTTTCCCTGTCGTGCGGGTGGTGATGGCATTTGTACCGTCTGTGCGGGCGCTTCCGGTAACCTTTATTGTAACATTGGAATCCTTCATGGTATATCCTTTATACAAAATATTTAGCGCTATAATCATAACATACGAAAGGTTTAATTACAATATGATAAAAAATGTAGTTTTTGATGTCGGCATGGTTCTGGCGGATTTCCGCTGGCATGATTATATGACAGACCTTGGTATCAGCTCTGAACATGCCGGTTTTCTCGGAAAAAACATGATAAAGACAAAATACTGGGACGAGATGGATCTTGGCATCTTTGACGAGAACAGTGCCTGTGAGTTTTTCTGCACTTTATATCCTGGTTATAAGGATGATATTGAAAAATTCTGGAAGGACCTTACAGAAATCGTCTGGGAATATGATTATGCCGAAGGCATGATAAAGGATATAAAGGTGGCTGGATTTAATGTTTACCTGCTTTCAAACTATCCTCCGAAGCTTTCAGAACTTCACTGGCCGGGCTTTAAATTCAGAAAACATACTGACGGGGAAGTGATTTCGGGCATTGAAAAGGTAGCAAAGCCTGATTTAAAAATATATAAGCTTCTTTGCGACAGATATTCACTTAACCCTTCCGAGTGCCTTTTCATTGACGACAGGGAGATAAATGTGGATGCGGCGAAGAAATCCGGTATGGAGGGATTTGTGTGGGAACCACAGAAGGGGACTCTGCCAGACAGCGTCAAAAACCTGAAAAAAATGCTTGCAATTGACTGAGCTTTATGATACAATGACCTTCCGTGATGACTACACGAAAAATATTCCTTGCTCCCGAACAGGGGGCCGGAGACCAGAAGGAGGTGCGAGACAACTATGAACAAGTATGAATTAGTCTTAGTTGTAAGTGCAAAGATCGAGGATGAAGCCAGAGAGAAGACTCTTGAAGCAGCCAAGAATCTCATCACAAGATTCGGCGGTGTGATCACCGAGGTTGAAGACAAGGGCAAGCAGAAGCTGGCTTATGAAATCCAGAAGATGAATGAAGGTTTTTACTATTTCATCCAATTCGATGCTGAGACTACAGTTCCCGCTGAGATCGAATCCAGAGTTCGTATCATGGACAACGTGCTCAGATATTTGTGCGTAAAACAGGACGAAGAATAGGAGGTAACTATGAATAAAGTTATTCTTATGGGTAGACTTACCCGCGATCCTGAAATGCGTTATGGTCAGGGAAGCAGTACTGCTGTTTGCCGTTATTCACTTGCTGTAAATCGTCGTTTCAGAAAAGATAACGACCCCGAGGCTGATTTCTTCAACTGCACTGCATTCGGAAAGAGTGCTGAATTTGCAGAGAAGTATTTCAAAAAGGGCCAGCAGGTACTTATCACAGGCAGAATTCAGAATGACAATTACACCAACAAGGACGGCCAGAAGGTTTACAGTGTTCAGGTAATTGTTGATGAACAGGAGTTTGCTGACAGCAAAAACGCAGGCAATGGCGGAAACGGAGGAAGCAGTTTTGACAGCTTCGGTGCAGGTTCACCCGCTCCCTCATCCGCAGGCGACGGTTTCATGAACATTCCGGACGGAATGGAAGAAGAACTGCCGTTTACTTAAATCGAATAGGAGGAAAACGTAATGGCTAACGATAAACCGGTAAAGGCTGATAAGGAAAGAGCTGAGGCTCCTGCAAGGAGACGTATGATCCGCAGAAGAAAGAAGGTTTGCATCTTCTGTGCTGAGAAGGACAAGGCAATTTCCTACAAGGATGTTAACACTCTCAAGAGATATATCTCCGAGAGAGGAAAGATTCTTCCCAGAAGAATCACCGGAACATGTGCAAGACATCAGAGAGCTCTTACATCTGCAATCAAGAGAGCACGTCATATTGCACTTCTGCCTTATACTACAGACTGATCTGTTACTGGCAGGTAAATAAAGGTACTAAAGCACAATCTGAAAGGGTTGTGCTTTTTTATTGCCCGTGCAAGTACGGAATAAAAAATGAAAATCATTTTCAAATTTGTGCTTGACATATACTGAAACATGTGATAAAATCCAAAACTGAAATTGAAAATCGTTTTCAAATTACTTGGCGTGAGGAGAGTTAATAGTAGAAAATGAAGAACTTAAAGAAAATAAAGAGAGTGATTATTCTTGCTGTTGTTATGGCATTTGCAGCCGTACTGTTTACCGGCTGCGGACAAAAGAAAAACAATGGCAAGCTTTCGGTTGTAGTGACAATTTTCCCTGAATATGACTGGGTAAGGGAAGTACTCGGTGATAATCCTGCCGGAGCAGAGCTTACGCTGCTTCTTGACAACGGAGCAGACCTTCACAGCTATCAGCCCACGGCTGACGATGTGCTTAAGGTCCAGAACTGCGACATTTTCATATATGCAGGCGGAGAGTCGGACAAATGGGTTGCAGATGTTTTAAGACAAAAGAGCAACAAGGATATGATAGTCCTTAATCTCCTTGACATTCTTGGCGACCGCGCAAAGGAAGAAGAGATAGTCGAAGGCATGGAAGCCGAGGAAGAAGAGGAAGAGGGCGAAAAGGATGAGCATGTATGGCTTTCCATTAAAAATGCCGAGATAATCTGCGATGCAATAAATGATGCTCTTTCTGAGGCTGACAAGAAGAATGCTGAAACATATGCAAAAAATACCGCTGCCTACAAGGAAAAGCTTGACAAGCTCGATAAGGAGTTTGAGGCGGCTGTGGAAAATGCAGGAACAAAGACCCTGCTTTTCGGTGACCGCTTCCCGTTCAGATATCTTACCGATGACTACGGTCTTACCTATTATGCCGCCTTTGTCGGCTGCTCGGCAGAGTCCGAGGCAAGCTTCAAGACCATCAAGTTCCTTGCCGACAAGATAAATGAGCTTTCGCTTAAGCATGTGATGAAGATTGAAAGCAGCAATGGCAAGCTTGCCGATTCGATAATAGAGAATTCGGGAGCAAAGAATGTGGATGTACTGACGCTTAATTCAATACAGTCGATAACATCTGCCGATGTAAAGCAGGGTGCAAGCTACCTTTCCCTGATGGAAGAAAATCTCTCGGTTATTAAAAAAGCTTTAGAATAGTTTGCTTGAAAATTGGAAGTCGATGTGATATACTAGCTATGTGTATCCTCATGAAAGGGTGCAGCAAATGGAGGCTGGTATGAGACTTACAAGATTTAAAATATATCTGCTCTTTCCGCTGATCGCGACAGTGATATTACTGCTCGATGCAGCGGTTCTGGGCTTTGGAGTAAAAGACAAGAGGGCTGCCGGCATAATGATGATCGGTGTCCTTCTTTATATAATAGTTCTTGTAATCGCCGCCGTACTGATAAGGCAGCGTCTTAAACATGATCTTGTAAAGGTCGGAGTGGGCTACAGCGTTGTTCAGCGCGAGATGATCTCACTTCTTGCGGTTCCCTATGCTGTAATGGATACAAACGCAAGGATACTGTGGACCAACTATGAAATGCAGGATCTTCTTTCAGAAATAAAGGGCAGACCCGATTCGATGACCGCCCTTTTCCCGAATATTACAAAAAGCAAAATGCCTACGGCTACCGCTGACGTGGTATTCCATGCCGAGATAGGTAACAAGTCATATAAGGTAATACTTTCCGCAATGGAGGCTCCGAAGTTTGATGAGTCTCTTAATATCATCAACGAAGTCGAAGGAGACATGAACAGCAAGCTGATCAGCGTCTACCTCTATGATGAGACCGAGATTTCGGTGCTGAGGCAGGAAAATTACAACCAGCAGATGATAATCGGTCTGCTCTATATCGATAACTATGACGAGGTTCTGGAGGTTGTGGATGAAGTAAAGCGCTCGCTTCTTTCCGCACTTGTTGACCGAAAGATCAATAAATATATGAATACCATGAGCGCGGTTATCAAAAAGCTTGAAAAGGACAAATATCTTTTCGTTTTCCAGAAAAAATATCTTGAAGAGGTAAAACAGACCGGCAAGGTGCTGCTTGAAGAGGTCAAAAAGATCAATTCCGGAAAGACCGAGAGCAACATAACGATAAGTATGGGTCTTGGTATCGCAGAGTCGGACTATGCAAAGAGCTATGAATATGCAAGAGCGGCCATCGACCTTGCGCTCGGCCGTGGCGGTGACCAGATCGTAATAAAGAACGGCGACGACATTACCTACATCGGTGGCAAGAGTGCTTCGATCGAGAAGAGTAACCGTGTTACCGCAAGAGTTAAGGCACATGCGCTCCGCGAGCTTATCGAGGCACATGACGAGGTCATCATCATGGGCCACTCGATTTCGGATGCCGACGCTCTCGGTTCCGCAATCGGTGTATACAGCATTGCGCGTGCACTCGGAAAGAATGCGCATATCGTACTTAACGAGATCAATGCTGCGATCAGGCCGATTGCCTCACGCTTCCTTGATAATCCGGATTATCCTTCCGATATGTTTGTCGGAAGCCTTACAGCGCAGGAAAAAGCCGGAAAGGACGGCTTGCTCATCGTCTGCGACGTAAACCGCCCGACGAGGACCGAATGTCCCGAGCTTTTCAACCTCATACCGACCGTAATCGTACTCGACCATCACAGGGTGACCGAGGATTCGATAAAGCATGCGGTGCTTTCCTATGTCGAGCCCTATGCATCATCTGCGAGCGAAATGGTTGCGGAGGTTCTGCAGTACATAGGTTCCGAACTAAAGCTCAGACCACTTGAGGCTGAAGCGCTCTATGCCGGTATCATGATAGATACAAACAATTTCCTTACAAAGACAGGTGTCAGGACCTTCGAGGCAGCGGCCTACCTTCGTAAGAACGGCGTAGATGTTACAAGCATAAGAAAAGCCTTCAGGGCGGATATGAATGAATATGTCACAAAGGCAAGGGCGATCACTTCGACCGAGATTTTCCTTGACGGCTTTGCGTTTGCAAAGTGCCTGACCGACGGTATAGAGTCTCCGACCGTACTCGGCGCACAGGTGGCAAACGAGTTGCTTGAGATAGTCGGAATAAGGGCTTCCTTTGTATTTACGGAATATCAGAACAAGATATATGTAAGCGCAAGATCGATAGACGAAATCAACGTTCAGGTGATAATGGAGAAACTTGGCGGCGGCGGTCATATGAACGTGGCCGGTGCCCAGATTGAGGATGTTTCAATCGATCAGGCCATGGATATGGTAAGAACAGTACTTTATAATATGAAAACAGGAGGAGAGTTGTAATGGAAATCATACTTTTACAGGATGTTAAATCACTTGGAAAGGCAGATGAGATAGTTAAGGTTAAGGATGGCTACGGAAGAAATCTCGTTGCAAAACAGGCAGCTGTTGAAGCAACACCCAAGGCCCTTAACGATCTCAAGATAAAGAAGAAAAATGAGGCAAAGCTTGCTGCAGAGCAGCTTGCAGAGGCACAGGCTCTGGCTGAAAAGATCAACAAGTGCGAAGTAACCATTGGAATCAAGACCGGCGAGAACGGAAAGGTTTTCGGTTCGATTTCCGCAAAAGAAGTTGCTGAGGCACTTAAGAGCCAGAAAAATATTGACATAGACAAGAAAAAGCTTGTAATGCAGCCCTTCAAGAACATGGGAAGCTTTACCGCAACGGTAAAACTGCATCCCCAGGTAAGCGCAGAGCTTGGCGTAAAGGTAGTTGAGGAAAAATAATGGATGAAAATCTTGTAAAAAGGATAATGCCCCACAGCGAAGAAGCTGAGGTTTCTGTCATCGGCTCGATGCTCATGGACCGTGATGCTGTTTCCGCTGCGACGGAAATGCTAAACAAGGACGATTTCTATGAGACAAGGCTCGGGATATTTTTTGATGTCATTTCAAAAATGTTCAACGAAAATGCCACAATAGACATCGTTACTGTCCAGAACAGGCTGCGCCAGACCGATCTTCCGGAGGAATATTATTCCCTTGAATATATTTCAAAGCTGCTTGAGACGGTTCCTACCTCGGCAAACGTCAAGTATTATGCCGATATCGTAAGGAATAAATCACTTCTGAGGCAGTTTATCAGAACGACGGAAGGACTTTGTAACGTCTGCTATCAGGACAAGGCAGGCAGCAGCGAAATTTTTGCGGATGCCGAAAAGAAGATATTTGAGATTTTCCAGAAGGGCAACAGTGCCAAGGATTTCACGACCATAGACAAGGTCGTGCTGGAAAGCCTCAGTACAATAGAAAAAGCGGCCAAGATGGGAGGCTCGGTAACGGGCGTGCCCACGGGCTTTCTGGATCTGGACTATATGACAGCGGGAATGCAGCCTTCGGACCTTGTGCTTATCGCAGCACGTCCTTCAATGGGAAAAACTGCGTTCGTTCTTAACGTGGCCGAGCATATGGCGATCAAAAATGATTATACGACCTGCATATTCTCGCTCGAAATGTCGAAGACTCAGCTGGTAAACCGTATGCTTTCCATGCATTCGCGTGTGGATGCGCAGAACATAAGGACCGGCCGTCTTGACAATTCGGAGTGGGCAGAGCTCATGGAAAGTGCGAGAGTGATAGGTAGTTCAAACCTGATAATAGATGACACGCCGGGTATCTCGGTTGCCGAGTTCCGTTCAAAGTGCAGGAAGATGAAGCTTGAGAACAATCTCAAATGCGTGATTGTCGATTATCTCCAGCTGATGACCAGCGGAAGAAAGTCAGAGTCGAAGCAGCAGGAGGTTTCCGAAATCTCGAGGTCGCTCAAGTCGATAGCCAGGGAGATAAACTGCCCTGTTATTGCGCTTTCCCAGCTTTCGCGTGCGGTTGAAAGCCGTGATGACAAGCGTCCGATGCTTTCAGATCTTCGTGAATCGGGTGCCATAGAGCAGGATGCCGACGTCGTAATGTTCATCTATCGTGACGAATATTACCATAAGGATACCGCACATCCGGGTGAGGCCGAGATAATCATAGGCAAACAGCGTAACGGCCCGACCGGAACGGTCTATCTGAAATGGCTGCCTGAATTTACTAAATTTGCAAATCTGCAGAAAAAAGTGCAGACAGGAAAGGATTAACTTATGCTTGAGCTTAAAGGCATATCCTTTGAGGTTTCCGAAAACAAAGGGAGCAAGGAAATCATAAAGGATATTTCACTTAAAATAGAAGACAATAAATTTGTTGTTATAACAGGCCCGAACGGAGGCGGAAAGTCTACACTTGCAAAGATAATTGCGGGAATCGAGAAGCCGACGGCCGGGGAGATTTTCCTTGACGGAGAGAATATTACAGGACTTTCGGTTACCGAAAGGGCAAGAAAGGGCATAAGCTATGCTTTCCAGCAGCCTGTGAGATTTAAGGGAATCAGGGTGCTTGACCTTATCAGGCTTGCTTCTGGTAATAAAAAGCTTGGAATAGGTGAGGCATGCAACTATCTTTCGGAGGTCGGCCTCTGCGCAAAGGACTATATCAACCGCGAAGTGAATGCAAGTCTTTCGGGCGGAGAACTCAAGCGTATTGAAATTGCAACGGTTCTTGCACGCGGTACTGAAATCTCGCTTTTTGATGAGCCTGAGGCAGGAATAGATCTCTGGAGCTTCCAGAATCTCATCGAAGTATTTGAAAGAATGCAGAAAAAGAGCGATCATGGCTCGATAGTAATAATTTCACACCAGGAAAGAATACTGAACATCGCTGACGAAATTGTCGTTATCAGCGGAGGAAGCATTGCGAAGCAGGGCAAAAAGGAGGATATCCTTCCCGAGCTTTTGGGCACTGCCTCAGCAGTAAGCGCATGCGCCAAATTTCCGGTCCATGCAGGGGAGGTGCAGTAATGGTCGATCTTATACAGAAACAGCTGCTTGAAGAAATAGCAGACCTGCATGACGTTCCTGCGGGAGCCTATAATATCCGTGCAAATTCGGAGCTTGCGGGAAGAAATACAACGGAAAACATTGACATAGTAACAAAGACCGACGTTCCCGGAATCGATATTTTCATCAAGCCCGGCACCAAAAAGGAAAGCGTGCATATTCCTGTAGTGCTTTCAAAAAGCGGGCTTAAGGAAATGGTATATAATGATTTCCATATCGGTGAAGATGCGGATGTCGTTATCGTTGCCGGCTGCGGAATCCATAACAGCGGCAGTCTCGATTCGGAGCATGACGGTATCCACCGCTTCTTTGTCGGAAAGAATGCAAAGGTAAAATATGTAGAAAAACACTATGGCCAGGGTGATGGCAGCGGCAAGAGGATACTTAATCCCGGTACTGAGGTCCACATGGAAGAAGGAAGCTCCATGGAAATGGAGATGGTCCAGATTAAGGGTGTTGACTCGACGGTAAGAACCACAACTGCAGAGCTTGCGAGAGGTGCAAGCCTTGTTGTAAGGGAGAGGCTTATGACCCATGGGGAACAGAAGGCTGAGAGTGTTTATGAGGTTAAGCTTAACGGAATAGATGCTTCGGCAGACGTGGTTTCCCGTTCAGTTGCAAAGGACAATTCCTACCAGAAGTTTGATGCGATAATAATCGGAAATGCACCGTGCAAGGGTCATACAGAGTGTGACGCCATCATTATGGACAATGCCCATATACTCGCAGTGCCGAAGCTTGAGGCACTTGACATCGATGCTTCACTGATACATGAGGCCGCCATCGGTAAAATTGCGGGAGAGCAGCTTACGAAGCTTATGACACTCGGTCTTACCGAGGAAGAGGCTGAGGAGCAGATAGTTAATGGATTTTTACGATAAAAATTAAAAAGGGCTTACGACAAAAAAAGAACCTGCCATTTGGCAGGTTCTTGTTGTTTTCGCTTTTAATTTATCTTAAAGTGAGATTGATCCGGTAGGACAAGCATCAGCGCAAGCGCCACACTCAAGACAAACATCAGCATCGATTACATACTGTGTATCTCCCTCAGAGATGGCATTTACAGGGCACTCGCCTGCACATGCACCACAAGAAACACAGCCGTCATTAATTACATAAGCCATAATTAATTACCTCCTAAAATAAGTCTGATATTATTGTATAGTAGAAATTCGAAAATTACAAGTACTATTTTGTCGTTATTTTTAACATTTTCTTAAATATGCCAAAGAAAAGCCAAGTCACACTGTTTTCACAGGCAGGACTATTGACATATTCCGAAAATTATCATATACTTAGGGTGTAAAGAAATACCTCGTGGGAAAGGAGAGCGCTTATGAAAATAGAAAAACTCAATGAAAACCAGATCAAATGCACTCTTACCAGCGAGGATCTGAGGGAAAGGCAGATCAGCCTGGGCGAGCTTGCATACGGCTCCGAAAAAGCCAAGGCACTTTTCAGGGATATGATGCTCCTTGCAGAGCGTGACTACGGTTTTGTAGGCGAGGATGTTCCTATCGTTGTTGAAGCGATACCGACTTCTTCTTCATCCCTGGTAATGATAATAACGAAAGTTGAAAATCCGGATGAGCTTGACATGAGGTTCTCAAGATTCACTCCGGGAACAGATAATAACGAAACAGAGGACGAGCCTCAAGAGATGTTTTCAGAGAACAGGCTCGAGAACTTTGAGGATGCACAGAATTCGATTATCGGAAATGTGCTGAAGGAACTCAAGAACATCAAGGCAAACCTTGAGGGAAGCGATGAAGAAAAGATGGAAGCCCTTAAGGGAATGAAGAGGATAAAGCTTCCGAATGTTTACCGGAGCTTCTGTTTCGAAAGCCTTGAGGATGCTGCAGAGTATGCGGCAATGATCGACCATGAATTCCATGGCAAATCGGACCTCTACAAAGAAAGAAATGCAAAACGTTATTATCTTGTGCTCTTCATGGGCAATTTAAAAGCCGAAGTATTCATCAGAGTCTGCAACATGGGCTGTGAATTCGGCACGGTGATGAGAAACCAGACCGTAGCATACTACAAGGAATATATGAAATATATGCTTGCGGGAGATGCGGTTTCGAGGCTTGCGGAGTTAAAAAACAGATAAGCAAAAATAAAACTGCCGGTTTTGCGCCGGCAGTTTTTTATTTTACTTGTTTTCTGCAAGATACTGATTGATCTGGGAAACGAGTTCATCGGGATCGATTCCGTGTACCATTGCGGCCTCCTCGACAGATTCGCCTGCGGAAGCAGGGCAGCCGACACAGTGCATGCCGATGTTCATAAGAATCGGGATTACGCCGGTATCGATATTTAAAAGCTCACCGATGGTGATTTCTTTTGTTATTTCCATGGGTTCTTACCTCCTTTTTTGTTGTACAACCGCTATCATTATATACAAACGGGCCTTTTCAGTCAAGCTTTAGATTTGTTAAAAGTTCATGAAAACGAGGGATGCGATTTGTGTAAAAGGACGAAAGAACGGTCTCATGTTCATAAAAAAAGCTCAAAAAATCTCCCCTTTGTCAATGGAATTAAAAACGGCCGGATGCTATCATTTATTTATCAGCCGTATGCCGGGTATCGTAGTCGTCACGTTTTCAAGCAAAAGTAACAAGGTTGAAACGCACCCGACATGGCAAAAAAGTCTTCCTCATATGCAGCCGGCCGATATCCAGACGTAGCTTAAAGGAGGGAGACTTTTTTATGTGCTTTTTTATATGTTTGGTATTTACAAATGTGAAAATTTAGTGTATTATATTTGTGTATGGCGTGTTAAACATGCCGAAGAAAGGAAAAAATAGAAAAATGAAATCTAAATTAGGTATTCACATCGGTTTTCTTGCTTGTCTGTGCTTCCTTGTTGGTTATTTCATGGGCGGTATTTCCCTGATAGCTCTTGTAGGCTATATCCTTATCGCAGAGGACAGCGACTTTGTAAGAATCTCGGCAGTTAAGTCACTTCTGATCGTGCTTTTCGTAAGCGTGCTTCATGCACTTGTTGGTCTGCTTCCTGATGTATTTGATTTTATCAACTGGTTCACCAGAATCTTCAATGCAGATACTCAGTTCAACAGCACCGAAGCAATCAGCAAGATCAATCAGATCTTCGATTTCATCGACTGGATCATCGACTTCTGCAAGAAGATCCTTATGCTTCTCCTTGCATTCATGGCTTGTGGTATGAAGACTATCAAGGTTCCTTTCATTGAGGGTCTTATCGCTAAGTATGCTAGAAGAGACAGACAGCAGTAATTACTTGTTTTAAATAGCATTTCAGACCGGCTGCGGATTCCGCGGCCGGTTTTGTTATCCGCATGGCGCATCACGCCGTTTTTACGATGGAGGTACTTATGCATATAACACTTACAGGAAATCTTGGCAGCGGAAAATCGACGATCTGCAGGATTTTAAAAGAAAAATACGGCTTTGAAATATATTCGACGGGTACGGTACAGAGGCAGCTTGCCGAGGAATTCGGACTGAGCGTTCTTGAAATGAACAAGCTGATGTGTTCGGACCATAAATATGACCATCTGATAGATGATACTACGGCAAGGATTTCAAGAGAGAATCCCGACAAGAACATAGTTTTCGATTCAAGGCTCGCATGGAATTTTGTGGAAAAGAGCTTCAAGGTTTTCCTTACCGTAAGCATAGATGAGGCGGCAAGAAGAGTTTTTGCGGATGCTTCGAGAGGCGAGGTTGAAACCTACAAGAGCCTTGAGGACTGCAAGAACCAGCTTAAAGAGCGCGCAGCAAACGAAAACATGCGCTATGCCGAGCTCTATAATGTTCATTATTTTGATTTTGACAACTATAATCTGATCCTGGACAGCACCAATGCGGATCCGGAGCTGCTTGCAGAAACAATTGTAAGGCTTGCTAAGCAGAGCTATGAATCCGGAGAGGAGACCAGGCAGATACTGTTCAGCCCCAGAAGGTTGGGTGAGACTGGCGATGGTGACAGGGAGTATACCGGAGAGAGTCTTTATCCGGAAGGCGTTGTCATTATAAAAGCTGAGGCTGATGATTATGCTGCAGTGGAAGGCCTTGAGGTTCTTAAGGAAGCTGCAGCCGGGGATTATCCTTTTGTAGACTGCTTCCTGACTGAATAAGTGATTTTCGGACTTACTGCGCCTGGCGCCGGGTGCCACTCACGGAAAGAGGTTCTGACGCCTCTTTAAGATGGTCTGGGGTAACCATGAGACTGAAGAATTTAGTCTTCGCAGGATAGATTTTTTGTGATCGTGACACCCGAGATTGTCGACATATATATAATAGCAGATAACAACATGGCTAAAGGACCAAAAAAACATAAATTTTTTGGTCCTTTTTTCGTGTCCGCGTAACATTTGTTACAAACGCATTGGTAAACATGCCTAAAAAAATCGATAAAATTTGTGCAAGTTGTCGACATTAGGGAGAATCTTATATAAAATGCTTTGCTTGCTTGACAAAACGGCTCATTTTTCGTAAAATTAACAGGATGTTTTATAAGCACGTACTATACCCTTTTGGGGGAAAGGACTGAAATAATAAATGGCAGATGACAAGAAACTTGTGGAGTCTATTACATCAAGGGATGTGGACTTTGCACAATGGTATACCGATATAGTAAAGAAGGCTGAACTTGTAGAGTATTCAGGCATTAAGGGATGCATGATAATCCGTCCGGCAGGCTATGCGATCTGGGAGAATATCCAGAAGGAGCTTGACGCAAGATTCAAGGAAACAGGCGTGGAGAATGTTTACATGCCCATGTTCATTCCCGAGAGCCTTCTGACCAAGGAAAAGGATCATGTTGAGGGTTTTGCACCCGAGTGTGCATGGGTAACTGTTGGCGGAAGCGAGAAACTTCAGGAACGCCTTGCAGTCCGTCCGACTTCCGAGACCCTTTTCTGTGATTTTTACTCGAGGATAGTTGAGTCCTACCGTGACCTTCCGAAGCTCTACAATCAGTGGTGCTCCGTTGTACGCTGGGAAAAGACGACAAGACCCTTCCTTCGTTCCGCAGAATTTCTGTGGCAGGAGGGCCATACGATACATGCAACCGCAGAGGAGGCAGAAGCAAGGACAATACAGATGCTGAACCTCTATGCTAAGTTCTGCGAGGAGGTGCTTGCGATTCCTCTTGTCAAGGGACGTAAGACCGACAAGGAGAAGTTTGCGGGTGCCGAGGCAACCTACACTATCGAAGCGTTGATGCATGACGGCAAGGCACTTCAGTCAGGTACCTCCCATAATTTCGGTGACGGCTTTGCACATGCTTTCGACATGACCTTCACCGACAAGGACAACAAGATAAAATATGTTCACCAGACAAGCTGGGGAATGTCAACAAGAATAATCGGCGCGATCATCATGGTTCATGGCGATGACGACGGACTTGTGCTTCCTCCTCATATAGCACCCACCCAGGCAGTGATCATCCCGATCATGCAGAAGAAAGAGGGCGTGCTTGAGAAGTGCGAGGAGATCAGGAAGAGGCTTGCAGGCATTAAGATCGAGGCTTTCCATGATGAGAAGATCAGGGTAAAGACCGATGATTCCGACAAGACTCCGGGCTGGAAATTCTCCGAGCAGGAAATGCGCGGAATCCCGATCCGTATTGAGATCGGACCCAAGGATATCGAAAAGAACCAGTGCGTGATCGTACGCCGCGATACAAGAGAGAAGATAGTTGTAAGCCTTGATGAGATCGAGACGAAGGCAACAGAAATCCTTGTAAGCATACAGAACGACATGCTTGCACGCGCTAAGGCGCATATGGCAGCCCACACCTACGAGGCAACCGAGTGGGAAGACTTCAAGGAAAAAGCAGACACCAAACCCGGATTTATCAAGGCAATGTGGTGCGGCGAGCTTGACTGCGAGCTCAAGGTTAAAGAAGAAGCAGGACTCACCTCACGCTGCATGCCCTTCGAACAGGAAACCATCTCCGATAAATGCATCTGCTGCGGCAAACCCGCAAAGAAGCTGGTTTACTGGGGTAAAGCATATTGATCGCGTAAGCTACAAGCTGTGCGACAGACTTGGCTAAAGCTTCGACGGAAGTTTACTTCCGGGAGAAGCTTAAGACAAGGATGTAACACGGCGACAGCCGTGTCACGAGGAAACGCAGTTTCCGAGTGATCGCGCAGCGTTATCTGAAGGAAGCTATTTACATATAAAAAGAGAGGACACAAGATGTACCAGAAAGTCGACACCAACATGAACTTCGCCTCCCGTGAGAAGGCTGTAGAGAAGTTCTGGAAGGAAAACAAAATCTTCGAAAAGTCAATGGACAGCCGTAAGGAAGGCCCGACCTACACCTTTTATGACGGACCTCCGACAGCAAACGGAAAGCCCCATATCGGCCATGTCCTGACACGTGTAATAAAAGACATGATCCCCCGTTACCGTACAATGAAGGGCTACTATGTGCCCCGTAAGGCCGGCTGGGATACCCACGGACTTCCCGTAGAGCTTGAGGTTGAAAAGCTCTTAGGACTCGACGGCAAGGAGCAGATCGAAGAATACGGCATGGATCCCTTCATTCGGAAATGCAAGGAATCCGTCTGGAAATACAAAGGCATGTGGGAGGATTTCTCCGGTACGGTTGGCTTCTGGGCCGACATGGATAACCCCTATGTAACCTATCACGATGATTTCATCGAGTCCGAGTGGTGGGCTCTTAAGGAAATCTGGAACAAGGGACTTCTTTACAAGGGCTTTAAAATCGTTCCTTATTGCCCTCGCTGCGGTACCCCTCTTTCAAGCCACGAGGTAGCTCAGGGCTACAAGGCCGTTAAGGAGCGCTCGGCAGTGGTTCGTTTCAAGGTTAAGGGTGAGGATGCATATTTCCTCGCATGGACCACAACGCCCTGGACACTTCCTTCGAACGTTGCACTCTGTGTTAACCCCGCAGACGAGTATGTAAAGGTAAAGGCAGCCGACGGCTACACCTACTATATGGCAAGCGCTCTGCTTGATACCGTACTCGGAAAGCTTGCGACGGAAGATAAGCCCGCATATGAAATCCTTGAGAAATATGTGGGAACCGATCTTGAAAATAAAGAATATGAGCCGCTGTTCGCATGCGCAGCCGAGAAAGCAGCAAAGCAGAACAAGAAGGGCTTCTTCATTACCTGCGATGGTTATGTAACCATGTCAGACGGTACCGGTATCGTACATATTGCTCCCGCCTTCGGTGAGGACGATGCAAATGTCGGCCGTAAATATGACCTTCCTTTCGTTCAGTTCGTTGACGGAAAAGGCCTGATGACCGAGGAGACTCCGTTTGCGGGACTCTTCGTAAAGGATGCCGATCCCAAGGTGCTTGTAGACCTTGACAGTCGTGGCCTTCTCTTTGATGCTCCTAAGTTTGAGCATGATTATCCTTTCTGCTGGAGATGCGACACTCCTCTTATCTACTATGCAAGAGAGTCATGGTTCATCAAGATGACTGCCGTACGCGACCAGCTTGTTGCTAACAATAAGACAGTTAACTGGATCCCTCCGTCAATCGGCGAAGGAAGATTCGGCAACTGGCTTGAGAATATACAGGACTGGGGTATTTCCCGTAACCGTTACTGGGGAACTCCTCTTAACATCTGGACCTGCGAATGCGGTGAGATGGTTTCAATAGGCTCACGTGCAGAACTTGCCGAAAAGAGCGGAAATCCCGAAAACGCAAAGGTAGAGCTTCACCGTCCTTACATCGACGAGGTAACCATTCCCTGTCCCAAATGCGGTAAGGCAATGCACCGCGTACCCGAGGTTATCGACTGCTGGTTTGATTCGGGCGCTATGCCTTTTGCACAGCATCACTATCCTTTCGAGAACAAGGAAGTGTTCGAGTCCCAGTTCCCCGCAGCCTTCATTTCCGAGGCAGTGGATCAGACAAGAGGCTGGTTCTACTCACTGATGGCAGAGTCAACACTCCTTTTCAACAAGGCACCATATGAAAACGTAATCGTTTTGGGACTTGTGCTTGATGAGAAGGGACAGAAGATGAGTAAGCATCTCGGAAATGCTGTTGATCCTTTCGAGGCTCTGAAAGAATACGGCGCAGACGCGATCCGCTGGTACTTCTACATCAATTCGGCACCCTGGCTTCCGAACCGTTTCCACGGAAAGGCAGTGCAGGAAGGCCAGAGAAAGTTCATGGGCACACTCTGGAACACCTATGCTTTCTTCACACTTTATGCAAATATCGACAACTTCGACGCAACGAAGTACAGCCTTGAATATGACAAGCTGCCTGTAATGGATAAATGGCTTCTTTCAAAGCTTAATACCGTTGTAAAGAAGGTTGACGAAAATCTTGATAAATATATGATCCCCGAGGCAGCAAGGGCACTTGACGACTTTGTGGATGAGATGAGTAACTGGTATGTAAGAAGATGCCGTGAGCGTTTCTGGGCAAAGGGCATGGAGCAGGATAAGATCAATGCCTATATGACCCTTTATACCGCGCTTGTTACCATCGCAAAGGCAGCGGCTCCGATGATTCCTTTCATGACAGAGGATATCTACCGCAACCTTGTATGCTCTATCGATCCTTCAGCTCCCGAGAGCGTTCATCTCTGCGATTTCCCTGCATATGATGAGAGCCTTATCGATACCGAGCTTGAGGCCCAGATGGAGACCGCACTCGATGTTGTTGTACTCGGCCGTGCAGGACGTAATGCAGCAAATATCAAGCAGCGCCAGCCTATCGGAGAAATGTTCGTTAAGAGCGAAAAGAAGCTTTCCGAGTTCTATGTTGAAATCGTAGAGGATGAGCTTAATGTAAAGAAGGTAACGTTTACCGATGACGTTTCAGGTTTCACAACCTACCTTTTCAAACCTCAGCTCCGTACTCTCGGAAAACGCTTCGGCAAGCAGATCAACGCCGTTAAGGAGGCTCTTGCAGCCCTTGACAGCGCAAAGGCTGTTAAAGAACTTAACGAAACAGACAATGTGACCGTTGTGATCGACGGAACAGAGGAGAAGATCGCAAGAGAGGATCTTCTTATCGAGACTGTGAAGAACGAGAAATTCGTTTCTACCGAGGACAAGGGAATCACAGTCGTACTTGATACGAATCTGACCGAAGAACTCATCAATGAGGGCTTCGTTAGAGAGATAATTTCAAAGGTTCAGACCATGCGTAAGGATGCAGGCTTTGAGGTAATGGATAAGATTACCGTCGGCGTATCCGGAAATGATAAGATCACTGCAATCTGCGAAAAGAATGCAGAAGAGATCAAGCGCATAGTAATGGCTGAGAGCATTACTGAAAACACCGCAGACGGTTTCGTAAAGGAATGGAACCTTAACGGTGAGGACGTAACACTTTCGGTTAAGAAGCTTTGATTTGGGAAATGTGATAAAACACAGGAGGACACAAATGCAGATCAACAAAAAAGAATTCAAGAAGAATGTCCAGGATTACCTTAAGACCTTCTACAGAAGAACAGTAGAGGATGCAAGCAAGCAGCAGATCTATCAGGCTGTAGCATTTGCAGTAAAGGATTATATCGTTGACGACTGGGCAAAGACACAGAAGGAAATGGAAAAGACCGACGCAAAGAAGGTTTACTATCTTTCTATGGAATTCCTTCTCGGACGTGCACTCGGAAACAACATAATCAACCTTAAGGCTGACAAGGATATCAGAAAAGCACTTGAGGAGCTCGGAATCGACCTTGAAGACATTGAAGAGCAGGAGCCCGATCCCGCACTCGGTAACGGTGGTCTCGGACGTCTTGCAGCATGCTTCCTTGACTCTCTTGCAACACTCGGATATCCCGCATATGGCTGCGGCGTACGTTATAAGTATGGTATGTTCAAGCAGGCGATCAAGGACGGTTTCCAGGTTGAGAAGCCCGATGACTGGCTTCGTGAGGGCAATCCCTTCGAGATCAAGCGTCCCGAGTATGCATGTGAGGTAAAATTCGGCGGTTATGTACGCTATACCAAGGATGACAACGGCCGTGAGCATTTCGTTCAGGAAAATTACCAGTCAGTACGTGCAATTCCTTATGATTATCCCATTGTAGGTTATGGCAACCATGTGGTTGACACACTCTGCATCTGGGATGCCGAGGCTATCGTTGATTTCAACCTTTCAGAATTTGACAAGGGTGATTATCATAAGGCAGTTGAGCAGCAGAACCTTGCACAGACCATCTGCGAGGTGCTTTATCCCAACGACAACCACTATGCAGGTAAGGAGCTCCGCTTGAAGCAGCAGTACTTCTTCGTATCTGCAAGCGTTCAGCGTGCAGTTTCCAAGTTTATGGAAACCCACAAGGATATCAGACAGCTTCCTGAGAAGGTTATCTTCCAGCTTAACGATACCCATCCTACAGTAACCGTACCCGAGCTCATGAGAATACTCATGGATGAGTATTATCTTTCATGGGATGAGGCATGGGACGTTACAAGCCACTGCTGTGCATATACCAACCATACCATCATGGCGGAAGCACTTGAAAAGTGGCCTCTTGAGCTCTTCTCAAGACTTCTTCCCCGTATTTATCAGATTGTTGAGGAAATCAACCGTCGTTTCGTAATTCTCCTTCAGGAGAGATATCCCGGTGATTACTCAAAGATCGAGAAGATGGCAATCATCATGGACGGTCAGGTCAAGATGGCAAATCTTGCAATTGTTGCAGGCTTCTCAGTCAACGGTGTTGCAAGACTTCATACCGAGATACTCAAGAACGAGCAGCTTCGTGATTTCTACCAGCTCTGGCCCGAGAAATTCAACAACAAGACCAACGGTATCACCCAGCGTCGTTTCCTCCTTCACGGAAATCCCAAGCTTGCAAGCTGGGTAACCGGAAAGATCGGAGACGAGTGGATCACAAATCTCGATCATATGAAAGAGCTTGAGGTTTATCTTGATGACAAGAAGTGCCAGAAGGAATTCATGAACATCAAGTACCAGAACAAGCTCCGCCTTGCTGAGTACATCAAGGAGCATAACGGAATCGAAGTAGATCCCAGATCAATTTTCGATGTTCAGGTTAAGAGACTTCATGAGTATAAGCGTCAGCTCCTCAACATCATGCACATCATGTACCTTTACAACCAGTTAAAGGCTAATCCGGACATGGAATTCTATCCCAGAACCTTCATCTTCGGTGCAAAGGCAAGTGCAGGCTACAGAAGGGCAAAGCTTATCATCAAGCTTATCAATTCGGTTGCTGACGTTGTAAACAACGACAAGACCATCGACGGCAAGATCAAGGTTGTTTTCATTGAGAACTACCGTGTATCAAACGCTGAGTGGATCTTCGCGGCAGCAGATGTATCAGAGCAGATTTCAACAGCTTCCAAGGAGGCTTCAGGTACCGGTAACATGAAGTTCATGCTTAACGGTGCATGCACCATCGGAACCATGGACGGTGCAAACGTTGAGATCGCAGAGGAAGTAGGAGAGAACAATATCTTTATCTTCGGTATGTCAAGTGATGAAGTCATTAACTATGAGAACAACGGTGGCTATAATCCCCGTGAGATCTATAATACTGACGGAGACATCCGCCTTGTAATGACCCAGATGATCAATGGTTTCTACTCACCCGATGATACAGAGCTCTTCAGAGAGATCTACAATTCACTTCTCGATGCAAGCTATGACAGGGCTGACCAGTACTTCATCCTCAAGGATTTCAGGTCCTATGCAGAGGCTCAGAAGAGAGTCGAGGAAGCATATAAGGATGAGACCAGATGGGCTAAGATGGCAATGAGCCAGGTAGCAAGAGTCGGCAAGTTCTCATCAGACAGAACTATCGAGGATTATGTAAGAGATATATGGCATCTTACCAAGATCAAGGTTGACGCCGAGAACTGATAGAAGTAAAAACAGACAATAAAAGAAGACGGGGGCTGCATTTACAGCCTCCGTCTTTAAATTTAAAATTTAATAAGTCAATGATTATTGCTGGACACTGAAGGCCTTGTTTATGGCTTCCTTTGCCTTAAGGGCGTCGGGTGCTATGCACCATACAATGTAGTTTCCGTAGTCCATGACCAAGGCATGTTCAAGCTTCGGAAGTTCCTCGGGATTTCCGTATTCGGCATTTTCCTTGAGGTTTGCCATGTAGCCTTCGATCGCTGTCCTGAGTCCGTCCTTTTTGGACTCGTCATCGAGTCTGAATACTGCGAGAGTATCACTGCTTCCTCCGTTTACAACGTAGAGGGAAGCCTGGATAGAAGGATCGATTTCTATGAAGCTGCCGATTTCTTCTTCGGCTACCATCATCATTTCTGATGTGAACTCGATATCCTTTGAAAGATTGGCAGTAAGCTCTGCAGGGCTTGCGGTTACTGTCGGTGTTTTGTCCACTGCGGATGATTCGGAAGCGGAGCTTGTTGCACCGGCGGATGATGAGCCGGATGAACTGCTTTTTGATGAATCCTTGCTGCCGCATGCCGTAAGTATCATGACAGATGCCAGAACGACCAGTATTTTTTTAAACATCTGATTCTCCTTAGTTTAGTAGGAAAGCAGGTTATAAAGCTGTCCCAGAAGTTTTGTGTTGGCAGTGGTGGACATATTGTTCAGTACAATGATATCCTTTACTCCAAGCTCTTTTACAAGCTTTGAGAAGCTGCCGCGGTAGAAACGGTAGTCTACAACATAAACATATTCATAGTTGTCGGTAAGGAAAGGAGCAAAAACATTGCCGTAAGATTCCTTTACCAGTATACATGCGCTGCCGTTTGTTATCTTGCTGTTTGTTATCTTTGTGTAAGGATAGTCACCGCCAAGGAATGCATAGAATTTGGTTCTTGCGGTAAATTTCGTTACATCATTGATCATCGGCCAGATCTTTGTTGAACCGTCGGTCGCGGTAAGCTCCATCACGGTATCCGACTTCGGCATCATGATATCCACGGTATCGGGATTATCCTTCTGGGTGTTCAGCTTGAAGAGCTCATAGTAGGAACCGAGGAAGCCCGGATAACTGTTGATCTGGTAGCTTTCTCTCGGTGCAGCTTCGAGTCCTTTTGCCTTAAGGAATTCGGCATAGGCAAGATATGCACCGTAGCTTGTCCAGTGATGATCGGTTCTGTAATATACATACTCTCCGCGGTTAGCATAAAGAGAATCGAAAACATTGACTGTCTTTATGGAAGGATCGATCTTCGAGTACATATCGGCAATTGCATCCTTCTGGTTTGACGATCCCGTGAATTCCTTAAGATGCTCGGGAAAGGTGATGTCAGAGCTTATCGGAACAAGTATGTCATATATATTATAGGTGTTGTCAAGCTTTGTTCTTAAAGCATTGATCGCTTTTGCATAGGTTTCGCCGTTGGCGGTCTTGTAATTATATAAAGTCCACACGGTATCGCCGATGATAGCATAGCCGCCGCTTACCTTAAGGTCGGCTTTTGTTGCCGAGCTTGTGGGTACCGGAGTAGTGGTTATCGTCGGAGTCGGTGTCTCGGTGGGAGATACCGTCGGCGTGGAGGTTACCTTAGGACTTGGAGTCTGAGAAGGAGTATCCGTACTTTTTGCTGCCGCTTCGGTTGTGTTTCCTGCAGGAGTTATCTTCCTGGTAGTGGAAGAGCTGTTGCTGCCCTTCTTCGAGAAAATTGTTGCAAGCAGACCGATTATCAGAAGAAACAAAAGGGTCACGATTATTGAGAGCAGAATCTTGAACTCTGTCTTGAATTTCCTGCTTTTCTTTCTTTTGACATTGCTTCGGGTTCCGGGTCTTGCGCCCTGCGGTCTTGAACCTTGTGACCTTGTACCCTGCGGTCTTGAGCCCTGAGGACGTGAGCCCTGTGGCCTTGTGCCCTGAGGACGTACCCCCTGGGGTCTTGTCCCTTGATTCTCGGAGGGAACCCTCTTCTTGATTTCCGGATTTTCGTCCATGTTTATGAGAACTCCTATTGAAAGGTTATAATGAAAAAACACCTCACTTTGTTCGGCGTTTTCTTGAATTAACCGCGTCAAGCGTCATTTATCACATCCCGATGGGATGTGATGCCACTTCGGCGAGAAGCGCGGACCGACTGTTGTAATTTCTTCGAAATTACAACAAATGCCGTGCGGCTCCCATCGAATGCCGCCCACCATCGCTTCACAGGTAGCCAACTCGGTCCAGGCTGCCTCACAACACCCGAAAGGTCCTGCTTAGTGCTGCTGCATTCCTGCCCTGACACGGTTCACAGGTTTCCGTCGCGTAAGACCCAGACGTCAACATCGCTTGCCTGAGGCTGCACAACAGACGGTCACCCTCAGTTCGCCATCACCCCCGCTGTAGCGGATTGCGGGTACAGGGCACCGCTATCTCCCCGGCTGCACGACATAGACAGTATAACCTTTTTTATACTATATGTCAACAAAAAAGTATTGTTATTATTGACATTTTGTGGTACAATAAATCCAAACGTGTATTAGAACAAGGAGAAGCTATGGCTTTTTTTAAGGCATCCAAAATCAATAACATGAAGACCGCCTACAGAAACGGTGATCTGGAAAAGGCACTGTCCTATGCCGACAGGCTTTTACCCTCAGATGTCAGCAATGCTTACGACCTTACGATGATGGCCGACATCTACATGGAGAGTGAACGATATGTTGCTGCAAAGCGTGCATATGCTGAGCTTTACAAGAAAAACGAAAGTACCCGTCTCTGTAAGCAGCTGATCGATCTTAACATCAGAACCGACTGCATAGAGCAGGCGATTAAATATGTCAGCGAGCTCAAAAAGCTTGACGAAGATGACTATGAGAGATATGTTTACCAGTTCAGGATCGGAAAGGCAATGGGACAGCCCGATGAATATCTGATCCAGAACCTCCTCAAAGTAAGAGAAGCAGACTACATCGATGTATGGGCATTTGAACTTGCAAAGCTTTTCTTCAAGACCGGAAGGATTTCCGAATGTGAAACCGAATGCCAGAACATCATACTCTGGTTCCCCGAAACAGATTATGCAAGAAAGGCCCGCCTTCTGATCGAAGCCTGCCACAGTGGCACAAACTATGATGAGATAATCGAAACAATTCCGGAAAAAGAGCCTGAATTGGAATCTGAAGAAGAAACTTATACGGAAATAGACGAAGAGGACTATGCTTCGGCAGTACAGGATGATGATCTTGCCTATACCGAGGGTCCTCCGGTATCGGGTGCGGCAGCAGATGACGATGATACCGTTTATGAAGAGGAGTACGACGAAGAAGAACCCGCAGAGTACGATGAAGAAGAACCCACAGAGTACGATGAGGAAGAAGCTGAAGAGTACGATGAAGAGGAGCCCGAAGAGTACGACGAGGAAGCAGAGGAAGAGCCGGAAGAAGTTGAAGAAAACGAAACCGGTGATATAGAAGAAAACAGTGACAGTGAGGCAGAAGAGGCTGCTACAGACGAAAATCCGGTGGATGAGAAACCGGCAGATGAAAAGCCTGCAGACGAAAAGCCCGAAGAAGAGCCTGACTATGAAGAAATGCCCGTCTATAATCCTTTTGATGAGGATGAGCTTCCGGAAATAGACTTCCTTAAGGGCGCAGGAATTGTACTTCCCGAATCCGAGGAAGAGCCTGAAGAGGAAGAAGCGGAAATAAAACCTGAAAAGCTGCCGGAAAGAAAAGCAGTAAAGCAGGCTGAGAAAAAGCCGGAAAATAAAAGCGTAACAGAAGATATTCCTGTAAATGACGGACCTGTAGAGAAAAAACCGGAGGAAGTACCCGCCGGGCCTTCTCAGAATACAATAATAAGAGACGCGATCGCAGATGAAGTGTTAAAAGCCCTGCAGGCCCAGGAGGCCGGCGAGGTCATGGAAGATGCGGTAGATGAAAAGGTTCTGAAAATGATCCAGGAAGACGATGACGGAAAAGGACAATAGAATGGGAAGACAGGTATGGAGGCCGGGCAACATGCTCTATCCCCTGCCGGTAGTGATGGTAAGCTGTACGCTTCCGGGCGAAAGGCCGAACATAATCACTGTGGCATGGACCGGAACGATATGCTCGGATCCCGCGATGGTAAGCATCTCGGTGAGAAAATCCAGATATTCCCATCACATCATTAAAGAGAGCGGTGAATTTGTCATAAACCTTACCGACGAAAGCTTGGTAAGAGCCGCAGACTACTGCGGAGTTAAAAGCGGAAAGGACATAGACAAATTCAAGGAGTGCCATCTTACGGAACTGAAATCCGAAAAGGTAGCTGCTCCCGGAATAGCCGAGTCTCCTGTCTGCATTGAGTGCAGAGTCAAAGAAATAAAGGAGCTCGGAAGTCATGATATGTTTATCGCAGAGGTCGTTTCGGTCTCTGTTGATGATAGATATATGAACAAAAACGGAAAATTTGAGCTGGCGGATGCAAAGCCGGTGGTTTACTCCCACGGAGAGTACTATCTAACCGGCAAAAAGCTCGGCGGTTTCGGATTTTCGGTGAAAAAGAGGAAAAAACATGAATCAATACATAATTAAAGGCGGAAAGTCGCTTGCAGGAGAAGTTACTATTGGTGGGGCAAAAAACGCAGCATTGGGTATACTTGCGGGAGCGATAATGACAGACGATGAGGTTACGATTGAAAACCTTCCCGATGTCAGCGATATCAATGCGCTTCTTGAAGCCATCAAGGCCATAGGCGCAAAGGTTGACCGCATTGATGCACACACCGTAAAAATCAGCGGTGCAAGCATTCATTCGACTGTAGTTGATTATGACTATATACAAAAAATAAGAGCATCTTATTATCTGCTTGGAGCACTGCTCGGAAAGTACGGCAAGGCAAGCGTTGCAATGCCCGGTGGCTGCAAAATCGGTTCAAGACCTATTGACCAGCACATCAAGGGCTTCAAGGCGCTCGGTGCGAAGGTAGTGACCGAAAACAGCATGATAAATGCATCGGTAAACAATCTTCGCGGCAGCCATATCTTCCTTGATATGGTCAGCGTCGGAGCAACAATAAATATCATGCTCGCAGCCGTTATGGCCCAGGGCCAGACGATAATCGAAAACGTGGCAAAGGAGCCGCACATAGTTGACGTTGCCAACTTCCTTAACTCTATGGGAGCAAATATAAAGGGAGCCGGTACCGATGTAATAAGGATAAGAGGTGTTGAAAGACTTCACGGCAGCACATATTCCTGCATACCCGACCAGATCGAGGCAGGTACCTTCATGTGCCTTGCAACCGCAACAAAGGGTGATATCACACTTAAGAACGTAATTCCCAAGCACCTTGAGGCAATTACCGCAAAGCTTGTCGAAATCGGTGCAGACATAATTGAAAATGACGATTCCGTCAGAGTCGTATGCAAGGACAGACCCGGTTCCGCAATCGTAAAGACCCGTGTTTATCCCGGTTTCCCTACCGATATGCAGCCGCAGATCACAGTAGTTCTTGCAACCGCAGACGGTGTTTCAACGATAAACGAAAACATCTGGGAAGACCGTTTCAAATATGTTGCAGAGCTGAGGAAAATGGGCGCAGTGATAACTGTTGAAGGCAGCACAGCCTTTGTTGAGGGCCAGCCCAAGCTTTCACCCGCAGTGATGGAAGCACCCGACCTTCGTGCAGGCGCGGCGCTTACGATAGCAGCCCTTCAGGCAGACGGTGTTTCGATACTTACCGATATCGAGTACATCGAGCGTGGCTATGAAAAGTTTGATGAAAAATTAAGAAGCCTCGGTGCCGAGATAATGAAGGTTGATTCCGAGGATTACAAGGCTGTCCAGAAATTCAAGCTGGAAATCGTGTAATTTAAAGCAAAAAAGAGAGAAAGAAGGAACTATAGATGGAAAGAAGGCTGTTTACTTCCGAATCCGTAACAGAGGGACATCCCGATAAAATATGCGACCAGATAAGCGATGCGATACTCGATGAGCTGATGAGACAGGACCCTGAAAGCCGTGTTGCCTGCGAGACCGCGATAACCACCGGCCTCGTGCTCGTGATGGGCGAGGTGACCACCCAGGGTTATGTTGACATCCAGAAGGTCGTAAGAAATACAATAAGAGACATAGGCTATGACAGGGCCAAATATGGTTTTGACGCAGATACCTGCGGAGTCATCGTTGCACTTGACGAACAGAGCGCAGATATCGCAATGGGCGTTGACAATGCAATAGAGACAAGGTCTGAGGAAGACGTTATCGCCCAGACCGGTGCGGGGGACCAGGGCATGATGTTCGGCTACGCAACAAATGAGACCGAAGAGCTGATGCCTTACCCGATCTCGCTTGCCCATAAGCTGACAAGAAAGCTTGCGGAAGTGAGAAAAAATAAGACCATTCCTTACCTTCGCCCCGATGGAAAGAGCCAGGTAACAGTTGAATATGATGAAAACGGCAAGCCGGTAGGAGTGACCGCAATCGTTGTTTCGACCCAGCATGATCCTGACGTATCACAGGAGCAGATCCATGCGGACGTACTTGAAAAGGTTATAGCACCCGTGATTCCGGATGAGCTTATCAGCACGGACACCAAGGTCTTCATCAATCCGACCGGACGTTTTGTAATCGGCGGACCGAACGGAGACTCGGGACTTACGGGAAGAAAGATAATAGTTGATACCTACGGCGGCTATGCAAGACACGGCGGCGGTGCTTTCTCCGGAAAGGACTGCACTAAGGTAGACCGCTCGGCAGCATATGCGGCACGATATGTGGCAAAGAACATAGTGGCAGCGGGACTTGCCGACAAATGCGAGATCCAGCTTTCCTACGCCATCGGCGTTGCAGAGCCCACTTCGGTAATGATCGATACCTTCGGAACCGGAAAGGTAAGCGACGCAGAGCTTGTTAAGGCTGTAAGAAAGGTATTTGACCTTCGTCCTGCAGGCATAATAAAGATGCTTGACCTTCGCCGTCCGATCTATAAGCAGACTGCGGCATATGGTCACTTCGGAAGAACAGATGTTGATCTTCCTTGGGAAAGAATCGACAAAACCGAAGAAATAAAGGCTGCCCTTGAATAAAAAAATATGACAATAAAACTGCAGCGCCCGGAAATCCTGGCGATGCAGTTTGTGTTGTGTGGAGGATATATGATTTCGGAAAAAAGAGCTAAGAAATACGGCTTCTGGAAATATTTCGAAGAGATTGCCGCTATCCCGCACGGGTCCGGCAACACAAAACAGATAAGCAATTACCTGGTGGATTTCGCCAAGGAAAAGGGACTTAAATATGTTCAGGAAAAATGCGGTAACGTGATAATTTTCTCGCCCGCAAGCGAAGGACGCGAAAAAGAAGAGTCCGTCATCCTTCAGGGCCATATGGACATGGTTGCCGTAAAGGAAAGCGGCGTGGAAAAGGACCTTGAAACCGAAGGACTCGAGCTTTTCATGGAAAAAGGCTTCGTTGGCGCAAGAGGAACCTCGCTCGGAGGAGATGACGGAATCGCACTTGCCTATGCGCTTTCAATAATGGCAGATCCCAAGGCTTCACATCCTGCGATCGAGGCGGTATTTACCGTAAACGAAGAGGTCGGAATGGACGGAGCCCAGGCGCTTGACGCATCAAAGCTTTCCGGAAAGACGATGATAAACCTCGACAATGAAAAAGAAGGCGAACTGATCGTCGGCTGTTCAGGCGGCGCGGGAATTGAGTGCGTGATTCCGGTTGAATGGAAGAGCCGCACCGCAAATGCCTATGAAATAAAGGTTTCCGGACTTAAAGGAGGCCATTCGGGCACCGAAATAAACGAAGGCAGAGTCAGTGCGATAACGATAATCGCACGTTTCCTTGCCCAGCTCAAGCTGGTAAGGACAAGAATAATCGACATACAGGCCGGAGAGAAGGACAACGCGATAGCAAAGTCCGGAATGATAAAGTTCATATGTTCGGCACCGAAGTCGGACGTTATCGAAACGGTCAACTTCTATGCCGACGTGCTGAAGGAAGAGATGGCGACAAGAGAGCCGGGCTTACATTTTGATTTTTCCGTGCTCGGTGAGGGAATCGAGGTTACTGCTCTCCATAAGGCTGATTCGGAAAGGATAATGGATGTGCTGCTTGCACTTCCGCAGGGCGTAAGGGAAATGAGCGCCGACATTCCGGGACTTGTTGAAACCTCGGACAATATCGGAATCGTAAGCCTTAAAGAAGATGCCCTTCATGTAAGTGCATCGGTTAGAAGCTCCCATGAATCCGCAAGGCAGGCTCTTTGCGACAAGATAATCGCAGTTGCTTCCCTCGGGGGCGGAACCTGCACCCAGGGTAAGGAATATCCAGGCTGGGAGTTTGAAAAGGATTCACCCCTTCTTTCCCATGTGGTAAAGAATTACAAGGAATTCTACGGCACCGAGCCTGTTGTAAAGACGATACATGCAGGACTTGAGTGCGGCATATTTGCCGGCAAGATCAAAAAGCTTGACTGCATATCAATGGGTCCGGACGTAAACGATATCCATACCGTAAACGAGCGTCTTTCGGTGGCATCCGCCGAGAAGACCTATGATTTCCTGCTTAAGCTTCTGGAAAGTGAAATAATAAAAGAGAAATAAGGAACAGAAAAGCAATATGTGGCTTGAAGAAAGTGTATTTTATCAGATTTATCCTATGGGATTTTGCAACGCCAGCTTCGAAAATGACGGCATATGCAGAAGAAACATAAAAGAATTTGCAGACTGGAGAGGTCATCTTGCAAAACTTGGCGTAAACGCGGTTTATTTTTCACCGGTGTTCGAATCCGACACACATGGCTATAACACAAGGGATTACAAGCTGATCGACAAGAGACTCGGAACCAACGAGGACTTCAAGGAGCTTGTAAAAAAGCTTCATAAAAAAGGCATAAGGGTAGTGCTCGACGGTGTTTTCAACCATGTCGGACGCGGTTTTCCCGCCTTCCGCGATGTAGTGGAAAAGAGATGGGACAGCCCCTATAAAGACTGGTTCAACATAAGCTTTGACGGAAACTCAAACTACAACGACGGTCTGTGGTATGAGGGCTGGGAAGGCAACTATGACCTTGTAAAACTGAATCTCAGAAACGAAGCGGTAGTACAGCATATATTTGACGCTATCCACTACTGGGTGGATGAGTTCGACATCGACGGACTGAGGCTTGACGTGGCATACTGCCTTGACCGTGACTTCCTTCACAGATTAAGGGAGCTTGCAAATAATATCAAGCCTGAATTTGCCCTGATAGGAGAGCTTCTGCATGGTGATTACAACCAGTTCGTAAATGACGGAATGCTTCATTCCTGCACGAACTACGAATGCTACAAGGGTCTGTATTCAAGCTTCAATTCCTACAATATGTTTGAAATCGTCCATTCGCTCAAAAGGCAGTTCGGTCCGGAGCAGTGGACACTCTATAAAGGCAAGCACCTTCTGTGCTTTGTCGATAACCATGATGTGACGAGGGTCGCAAGCATACTTGAGAATCCCGCACATCTGCCGCTTATCTACGGCCTGCTCTTTGCAATGCCCGGTATTCCCTGCATCTACTACGGTAGCGAATGGGGCACAAAGGCCCATAAATCCCAGGGCGATCCCGCACTTCGTCCCTGCTTCGAAAAACCGGAGTGGAACGAGCTGACGGAGAAAATTGCGGAATATGCAAAGGCCCACAGGGAAAGCAAGGCACTGATCTATGGCGATTTCGGTGCTCCGGTCCTAACTAACAAGCAGTGTGTGCTTGAAAGAAGATGTGACGGCGAAAGGGTTTTTGCGGCATTCAACATGGACGACAAGCCCTATGATGCATATTTCAACACCGGATGTGCATCGGGACTTGACCTTCTTAGCAACGAAAAAGTCGATCTTTCCGGAGGAAAGCTTTATCTTCCTCCATATTCGGTAAGCTACATCAAAGCGGAGGCATGACGTGAGATTTATCCACTGTTCGGATCTTCATCTCGGGGCAACGCCCGAACTCGGCAGGCCCTGGGCGGAAGCCAGGAAAAATGAGATCTGGGAAACAGCCGGAAAGATAATTTCCGACTGCAACAGGGATAGTATTGACCTTTTGATGATAGCGGGCGACGTTTTCAACAAACAGCCTGCCTATTCCGAACTGAAAAGGCTTAACGAGCTTTTCAAGACGCTGACCAAAACCAAGGTCGTGATGATGGCCGGAACCAACGACTATATCAGTCCGAGATCCAGCTACACAAACTTCAGATGGAACGACAATGTGCTGATGCTTACCGACATGGAACTGAGCGAAAAGTACATATATGGCACCGACACAACGATCTACGGCCTGTCGCTTTATGACAGGGAAACAAGCACACCGCTTTACCGTGAGGCCTATCCGAAGCAGTCATCGGGCCTGCATATACTTCTCGCACATGGAGGCGAAGACAGCGGGATCCCGATAGATGTGAAAAGGCTTTCCGAAGCAGGATTTGATTATGTGGCACTCGGACACAGCCATTCCTACAAAAAAGTGGGCGAGAGGATTTTCTATTCGGGTTCGCCCGAACCGCTGGACAAGACCGAGACAGGAGAGCATGGCTATATACATGGCGAGATACTGATGGCAAACGGAGAATATACAGTAAAGACCGAGTTCGTGCCGATAGCAAAAAGAAAGTACATCGATCTACGCATAAGGATCACTCCCGATGACAACAGGCAGTCGCTGATACAGAAGCTGACGAAAAGGATTCTTTCTGAGGGTGCCGGAAACCTTTACAGAGTATATCTTGAGGGTGTCAGAAGAAGTGAGGAAAGACCGAACCTTGCGGAGATTTCCGAGAAGGGAATGATCACCGAGGTGATCGACAATACCATACTTGGCTATGATTTCGGTGAGCTTGAAAAGCAGAATGAAAACAATATCATAGGATTATTCATGAAGAGCATCAGGGAAGCCGATGCGGATGAATATATCAAAGAACGGGCACTTTATTATGGTGTTGAGGCGCTTTTGTTCGCGTCAGACGAGAACGAGGGTGCGATACATTTTATTCAGAGGTAGAAGTATGAACATTCGAGAAATCAGGATTTTTTCATTCGGAAAAATCTCCAGAATCAAGATGGAGCTGGTTGACAACGTAAATGTCATCAACGGCACCAACGAGACCGGAAGGTCCACAATCGCGGCATTTATCTATTCCATGTTCATCGGCCTTGAAAAGCCGAAGGTAAGCCTTGGCGACGATATCTATACAGCCTATTATCCTGCAAGGCTTGCAGAGGACTATGGCGGCTCGATAGTTTTCGAACATGAAGAAAAGCTTTACAGACTGACCAGAAATTTCCATGAGAAGAATAAAAAGGTCGAGCTTTTTTGTATCAGCGATGATTATATGATACCGGACGCCGACAAAACCTTCAAGGATTTCCTTGTCGGAGCCTCCAAAAATGAAAATATCAGCGTGCTCATACAGGAAAACCTGATGAAGGTTTACGGAAGAAGCAATACTGCATCGAGAAGCCTTGCCGAAAGCACCGGCGCCGAAAGGACAGATATCAATGTATCGGCAGCCATCGGAATGCTTGAAACCAAAAAGAGAGCGATAGCAAGAGGCGGCGTTGACGAGAAACTCAATAATCTTGAGAAAGTCATCAGTGAGGAAAAAGCAGCAGAAAAGAGTCTTGACAGGCTCGCAAGAAGAATAAAAGAAGAGCAGGACAAGCTGGCCGAGGTTGAAAGACAGTGCGCCGAAGCCGATAAGCCTACCGAATTCGAAAGAAATGAAAAGGATTTCCTTGAGGCAAAGGACAGTTTCGCAACCTTCAAACAGGCAACTGCCGAGATGGAAAAGCTTTCAGCCGAGCTTGAATCCACTATAAAACGACGCGAAGAGCTTGACAAAAATGCAGAGGAACTTGACGCAGTAAAGAAAAAGCTCGAAGAAATCCAGAACTTCAAGAAATCGAATATAGAAGAAAGCGAAAGCTGCAGGCAGGATATTCAGAATATGAACCGCCGCCTGTTAAACCAGGGCAAGAGCTCGACAAAGAAGCAGTACATTTTCCTTATCGCTGCTGTAGTGCTTCTGGTTGCGGGAATCGCAGTCATTGCCGCAAAGGCGCCGATGGCACTTGCAATCCTTTGCTTTATCGGAGCTGCCGTAACTGCAGGAATCTTCGGTATCAACTTTGTACATTCCAAGAAATCCGCATCGGGTGTAACAAAGAAGATCGACAGCAAGAAGGAAAGATACCGTGAACTTGAAGCCACGAGGGAAAGCTTCCTTAAGGAACATGGCGACGAAGAAAAACTGAAACAGCAGTATGACAGGCTCGTAAAGGAAAGCAGCGAAAGAGCTGAGGTGATAAAGAAGGAAGAAGAACTCAGCAAAAAGCTTTCAAACTATGAAAAGGAGCTTGACAATAAGAAAAACGATATCCTTGAGGCATTCAACCGCTTTGGCAAGCTTGAAAACTTAAGGGAAGATGAACTTAAGCTCCTCGAAGAAAGCCTTGCAGACGAAAAGGCAAAGGCAAACGAGAAGAGAATGGCCTTGAGGGAAGAAAAGGCAAGACTTGAGAATGAACTCAGAAAACTCAACATGGAGCTTTCCGAGGGTGAAAAGACAACCGACAAGCTTACCCTTCATAATGATGAAAAGAAAGAGCTTGAGGATAGACAGAACCGTAACAAAGATGAAATTGCCGCTGTTGAGCTTGCGGCAAAGACCATAGAGAAGCTTGATAAGGAAATGAAGGAGAACGGAAGCGGAGAAGAAAAAGAAGCCGAAAAATCCGAGCCTGAAAATCCTGAGATCAATACTGACGATATGGAAGGAAACGAGCTGGCCGAGGCAATCGGACTCAGTCCCGAAAAGCTCAACCAGTACATACTTGACGTAAAGAAGAAGAGAGGCGATATCTCACAGATGAAGCTTTCGCTCAGACTTGCATCAAGTGATATGGTACTCGCATTCTTCGACATGCCTCTGGTGTTCTACGATATGTATGATCATTTCGAGGATGACAGAATGTCAAGAGTACTCAGGGAAATTTGTGAAAGAGACATGCAGAAGATAATCATCTGCGGAAGAAGCAAGATTGAGAAGCTTCTTGATGAAATGGAGATTAAATATAAACTGATAAGACTATGAAAAAACTGGTTATAAGAATTATAGTAGTAATACTGACAACCGTACTCTTCGCATTGTTCGGACTGATGACCGTGCTTCTGATAATAAATTACGGTCCGAGCGACAGGGCGCATAAGCTTTTTGTAAACTCCGTTCGTGAGACAAGTGCGATAGGCTTTCTCGCGGACTGGTTCACGACGCCCGAGGAACTTGAGCGGATACTTTCTGAAAACACCATCGAAGAGATTGATGATGTGACCGATGTATCCATGGTAGTGATCAAAGGCAGGGAAGATGAAAAGAAGCCCGATGCCAATGTGACGCCCGCAGGCAATACGCAGGAAAGTTCGGCGGCTGATCCGAATCCCGCAGAAACAGGAACTCCCGATAATGATACGCCGACTCTTGAACCGGAGGCTTCCGAACCCGGTGTGACCGAGGACAACCTGATAAGCGACAAGGACGGAATCAAAATCTGCAAGGTAAAAGGTCCGACCTATACCGGCAGAATGATGATAATCGAGGATCCTTCGAGAGTCAAGGTAGGTGTGTGCAAGCAGTTCGGAATCAGGTCCGGACGTGGTCAGCAGGTATCCCAGATAATGGAAGCATATAATGCGGTTGCCGCAACCAACGCCGGCGGTTTTGAAGATGATAACGGACGTGGCTCGGGTTCAATGCCTATCGGCTATGTTTTCTCGGAAGGACAGCTTCTGTATAACCCTAAAGGGTCCGGCCTTCTTATTGGCTTTGACGAAAATGATATATTGATAGTAGGTAACATGACAGCCGAACAGGCACTTGAGAAGAAGATCAGGGATGCCATTACCTTCGGTCCCGCACTTATCGTTAACGGCGTTTCAGCCCAGATAAGCGGTGTCGGCAGTGGCTTGAATCCCAGAACCGCAATAGGTCAGAGAGGCGACGGAGCTGTGCTGCTGCTTTCCATTGACGGAAGACAGGCTAACTCGCTCGGTGCGACCTACGGAGACATGATAAAGATATATGAAGAATTCGGCGCAGTCAACGCCGCAAATCTTGACGGCGGCAGCTCTGCGATCATGTACTATGAAGGAGAGGTAATCTCAAATCCTTCCAACATGATCAATAACAGAAACATGCCGACTGCCATTATTGTAACGAGGTAAGAGAGGCTTGGACGAAAACAACAAAAGACCCGGACAGAGACCGGGTCAGAGACCAATCGGGAGGTCAGGCCAGAGACCTGTATCAAGGCCCGGCCAGAGACCTGTACAAAGAACCGGAACAAGACCCAGAACGATGACATCGCAGGGATCCGGTCCCAGACGCAGACCCAGACTGGTCGTAAAGCAAAAAAAGAAAAGCATGCGCTTCAAACTGGGCTTTCTGATCTATATCCTGCTCATGCTCTTTGCAATACTGATAGTTGACGTTATTCTCTGGGGCAAACTTGCAGCCTATGAAAAGAGCGAGAACAAAAAAAGCGCAGCAGAAAGCAGCTCAAACAAGGTGGTAAAGGTTGTGACGGGAACTCCGGTACCGACTGAAGAACCGGATCCGACCATGTCCCCTACACCTACTCCGATACCGGAGGAGGAAATAGTACTCAGGGCTCCCGAACAGTACCAGCTGCTTTCGGACAATAAACTGGCTTCCGCAGTTTCGGAAAAGGACTATGACGACGGCAGCCTTGATACCCTGAAGCCCTTCCTTGAAAACTATTCGGAGTATGCCCAGATAAAGACTACCGTAGATATTCCGAAGCTTAAAGAATCGGTCTACAAGTTGCCCGTCGGCGCTGTACTCAGTTTTGAGGACGGTGACGGAAATAAAGTTACACCCGAAGAAAAGAACGAAGACGGCAGGAAAACCTATACGATCCCTTTAAAGAGCGATGACAGCTACAAGGATGATGTGACCACAAGGGCATTTGAATTTCTTGTACATTATTCACTGTTCTGCGCCGGAGATGAAACCACAAGCCCGCTTGTCCAGTATTTCCCCAAGAACAGCGAGTACCTGAAGCTGATAAAGAAGACCGATAACGGCTGGTATAACAAGCACAGAGGTCTTCCTACATATAAAAACAAAACCGTAAACGAATTCTTCGGTTACGGTGATTCACTGTGCTACATGGATCTTTCCATGACCCAGACCATACTTGCGGTTGCCAACGGAAAATATCTTGACTATGATATCAACATGGGCATCTGGATGTGCAAGATGGACGGTACATGGATGATATCAGGCATGGTATACAAGGAAATGTGATAATTGTATTATTGAAAAGAGAGTAGTATCTGAATGTTTGAAAAGTTTAAAAAATACAGGTTCCTTTTTGAAGAGCTCGTAAAACGTGACTTCAAGAAGAAATATAAAAGAACAGTACTGGGAATGCTGTGGAGTCTGATATCGCCACTGCTTCAGCTGATGGTACTGGTACTCGTATTCCAGAATTTCTTTGGAAGGACGACGGAAAATTACATAATCTATGTATTTTCGGGAACGGTAGTGTTCCTCTATTTCAGTGACGCTACCCAGGGCGGAATGAGGTCCCTGCTTTCGAATGCCAGTATATTCAGCAAGGTCGATGTCCCGAAATATATGTTCCTTCTTTCAAGAAATATCCAGGCCCTGCTTAATTTCGGCCTTTCCCTTATCATATATTTCGTACTTGCGGCAGTTTCGGGAATCCATTTCCATTTCTATTTTCTGATGCTGATATTCCCTATAATCTGCCTGATGGTATTCAACATCGGTGTCGGTATGATACTTTCCGCACTCTTTGTTTTTTTCAGGGATGTAGAATATCTCTACAGCGTATTCGTAATGCTTTTGCAGTACATGTCGGCAATTTTCTATACTGTCGACAGTTTTTCCGAAAAGACGCAGATGATGTTTTACTTTAATCCCGTCTATGCCTATATCAATTATTTCAGGAAAATAGTTATAAAGAATGAAATACCCAGCTTCAGGCTCCATGTGCTCTGTGCTTTTTATGCACTGCTCATGCTGTCGATAGGAGCTTTTGTCTATAAGAAAAATAACTATAAATTCCTGTATTATGTATAAAAGCTTGAATAGGTGAATTGAATGATATTAGATGTAAAAAATGTTTCGATAAGATATATTACCGGTGATTTCAAGGAAATAGGAATCAAGGAATTTGTCGTAAGAAAGCTGAAAAGACAATACAAGGTCAAGGAATTCTGGGCGGTCGATGGTGTGAATTTCACGCTGGAAAAGGGCGACATGCTTGGAATAATCGGTACCAACGGCGCGGGAAAATCAACGCTTCTTAAGGCTGTTTCAGGTATCATGGTACCGACAAAGGGCGAAGTTGTAAGAAACGGAACCATCGCAGCTCTTTTGGAGCTTGCCTCCGGTTTTGACGGAGATCTGACCGTAAAGGAAAATGCTTATCTTCGCGGCGCAATGTTAGGCTATACAAGAAAGTTCATGGATGAAACCTACAAGGAGATCATTGAGTTTTCCGAGCTTGAGGAATTTGAAAACCGTCCGTTCAAGCAGCTTTCGTCCGGTATGAAATCGCGTCTGGCCTTTTCAATAGCTTCGCTTGTAAATCCCGACATACTGATACTCGATGAGGTTCTTTCCGTCGGTGACGGTGCCTTCAGAAAAAAGAGTGAGAAAAAGATGAGGGAGATAATTGAGGGAGGTGCGACAACGATACTGGTTTCGCACTCGCTTGAGCAGGTAAGGACTCTGTGCAACAAGGTGCTGTGGCTTGACCATGGAAAGCAGGTAGCCTTCGGTGAGCCGGCGTTACTCTGCGATGCCTATGAGACCTTCCTTGAAAACGGCGGCAAGAAGCTTCCCGCCAAGCTTGAATATCGTGTAAAGGAAAACAATGAAAAAAATTGATCCCGAAAAATCGATAGTGCTCGTGACTCATGAAATCTCGCAGACCGGAGCTCCGATACTCCTTTGCAAGATAGCAAAAAGCATTAAAAAACGTGGTTATTATGTTGTGGTGCTCTCCCTGCGGTCAAAGCCCATAACCAAGGAATACAGGGAATGCTGTGACGAGATATACATTGTCGACAAGATCGACAACTATTCGGGCAAGGTCATGAGATATACAGGCCACGACCCGTCGCCGAGGCAAAAAAGGGCACTGGAAGCCATGGCCGTAAAGCTTGAAAAACGGGGCTTTAAGTACATGCTGATAAACAGCATAGCAAGCGGCATGTGTGTTCCTGTATTTAAAAAGCACGGTTTCAGGCTTGTAAGCCTTGTTCATGAAATGAAGGGTGCCTGCACTTTTTTTAATGCTGAAAAGCTGATAAAGGACATGGCTAAACTTTCGGATGTAATAGTATTTCCTGCCGAACCTGCAAGACGTGATTTTGAATCTTTCTGCGGTAAGATAGAAGCAAGGACCGAAATAAGTCCTCAGGGCTTTTACTGCAGCTATCCCGAAAGGACCGACAGGGAAAAGGCAAGGAAGGCACTTTGCAAAAAACTCGGGGTTCCTAAAGATACGGTATTCATGGCCGGAGTCGGCATTGTCCATTTCCTTAAGGGAACTGACATTTTTCCCCTTCTTGCAAAGGCCACCGAGGATATAAAAAATCTTCACTTCATCTGGCTGGGCTCGGTAGTGAACGAAGAATTCAATGCCTATATGACAGCGATGGCCGAAAGACTGAACGTCAAAGACCGCATACATTTTACGGGCTTTATCAAAAATGAGGCGGCATATAAAAGAACCCTTTGTGCCTGCAGGGCATTCTTACTCACATCAAGGGAGGATACCTTCCCTTCCGTGCTTATCGAGGCAGCAGCTTGCAGGGTTCCGATAATATCCTTTGCCGGAAGCGGAGGAGCAGAAAGCTTCCTGGCCGATGACAGAGGATATCTTGTACCATATATGGATATTGATGCTTTTTCGGAAAAAGTGCGGGAGCTGGCATCAGAAACTAAGACAGACGCTGTCACCGACAAGGCATTTGAATATGTAAAAGAAGAGTTTGATTTTGAAAAATACACGGATAAGCTTCTGTCTTATCTGTTTGAGAAAAAAGGAGAGTAAATGGTTAATTCAGGTTTTATAGATCTTAAAAGACATTCCGACAGCTACGGAAATCTCGTGGCAATAGAGGAGAGCAGAGACATACCTTTTGACATAAAGAGAGTATATTATATATACAAGGTTGACGAGGGCGTGCGCAGGGGATTTCATTCCCACAGGAATCTCCACCAGGTGCTTATCTGCGTACACGGTTCTGTGAAGATACTTGTGAAGAATCCGGAGGAAGAGGAAATCGTGACCCTAAACGATCCTTCAAAGGGCCTCTATATCGGACCCATGCTCTGGAGAGAAATGTACGATTTTGAGGATGGTGCCGTTCTTCTGGTACTGGCCTCGGAGTATTATGACATCAGCGATTATATCCGTGAATATGCGGATTATGAAAAAGAAGCAAAGGAATATGTTTTCGACAATTCCGAAAACCTGCTTCTTAATGGCGGAAAGGAAGTAAAGTGAAATGAAAATACCGTTTTCAACCTTCGGACCCATGCATGAAAAGATGCGTGACGAAATGCTTGAAGCATTCACAAAGGTCTATGACAAGGGCTGGTTCATTCAGGGCAGCGAGTGCTCTGAGTTTGAAAAAGAATTTGCGGCTTACTGTGGCAGAAGCCACTGTATCGGCTGTGCAACAGGTCTTGATGCTATCTATCTGGCACTGAAGGCCATGGGAATAGGAGAAGGAGATGAGGTAATCTGTCCTTCAAATACCTTCATCGCAACCGTACTTGCGGTAAGCTATACAGGTGCAAAGCCCGTGCTTGTCGAGCCTGACGAGCTGACCTATAACATGTGCGGAAAGGGCCTTAAAGAAGCTCTGAGCGAAAAGACAAAGGCTGTGATCGCAGTACATCTTTACGGCCAGACAGCCGAGATGGACGAAATCCTTGATTTTGTAAAGGCCAATGATCTCAAGCTGATAGAGGACTGTGCACAGGCTCACGGAGCAACTTACAAAGGCAAAAAGGCCGGTTCCTTCGGTGATGCGGCTGCCTTCAGTTTTTACCCAGGAAAGAACCTTGGCGCACTCGGAGACGGCGGAGCAGTGCTTACTGACGATGAGGAACTTGCAAAGCGCATAAGGGCACTCGGAAATTATGGATCGGTCGCTAAATATGACCATCAGTACAAGGGCACAAACTCCAGACTTGATGAAATGCAGGCTGCATTCCTTCGCGTTAAGCTAAAAAGCCTTGATGAGATGAATGCTTTCAGAAACAAGGTTGCCATGCGTTTCCTTACAGAAATAAAGAATGACAAGATAAAGCTTCCTGTAGTCGGTGAAAACCGCACTCATGTATGGCACATATTTGCGGTAATGACCGATGATAAGAAAGCTTTAAAGGAATATCTTGATAAAAACGGCATAGGCTATAATGAGCATTATCCTATCCCTATCCATAAGCAGGGAGCATATCTTTATGATAAGCTCGGAAGCTTCCCGTTTGCCGAGTATATTTCAGCTTCGGAGCTCAGCCTTCCGATGTACTATGGTATGAGCGATGAGGAAGTAAGCTACATAATAGATGTGCTGAACAAGTTTTAGGAGAACAGGATGGATACTGTTTTTTCTGTGGTAATACTGCATTTCAGACAGGAAAAATATCTGAAGAATGCAATTGATTCAGTAACCAGGCAGGACTGCCCTTCCTTTGAGATCATCGTTGCGGATGATCATACGCCAGGATTTGACCGGGCGCTTGCTGAAACATATTTTGAAAACTGTAACGTCCCTCATACAATATATTCCAACGAAAAGAATATCGGGACTGTTGCAAATCTCAACAAGGCACTTTCGATGGCAAAGGGCAGGTACATAATGTTTTTTGCTGCCGATGACGCGCTTAAAGACGAAAAGGTTCTTACACGTTTTTCGGAAGAACTGGATGCTTATCAAGGTAAAGGCTTCATGGTCACTGCCCAGGCGGAAATGATGGATGAAAACCTTGAAGCACGTCTTGGGTATTTTGTCGATGACAAAACAGTATCGGTAAGTCTTGACGAAACACTTTCCGAAAGTGAAAAGGCTTTTCTTCAGCACAGGGAAAATCTTTACAAGAGCTGCTTCGCCATCGGTGCCTCGGCATTCATAAAGGAACGTTTCCTTGAATACGGAGGATTTCCAAACGACATGCGGCTGATAGAGGACTGGAGCTTTTTACTTGACTATACAGGAAAAGGCATGGCAGTCAGGTACCTTCCTTTTACGGCACTTTTGCACAGGGCAGGAGGCATAAGCGAGGGAGGCTTTTCCGAGAAACTGCAGAAAATTTTCGAAAGGGATCTCTTAAGGATTTACTATAAAAGAGTGCTTCCGCATTTTTCGGAGGCCGGAAGCCTTGGAATGAAGGCGGACATAATGAGGAATTACAAGGGCGCAGAAAAGGATAAGCTGAGAAAAAGCGTCACCTTCCTAAAACACCCTGTAACCATATTGTATATACTGATATCAAAATTCAGAAAGAGGTAGCGGATGATACACAGCTTATCTGATGTACAGAGCAAAAATATCGGAGAACATACCAACATCTGGCAGTTCTGTGTCGTACTGCCGGGAGCAGTGATAGGAGATTACTGCAATATATGCAGCCACTGTTTCATAGAAAACAAGGTGACTGTCGGAAACCATGTGACCGTCAAATGCGGAGTTCAGCTCTGGGACGGAATAGTGATAGAGGACGATGTTTTCATCGGACCGAACGTGACCTTCTGTAATGACAAACATCCGAAATCGGGTAACAAGGATTACAAAATGGAAGGAGTCACGGTGAAAAAGGGAGCGTCTATCGGTGCGGGCTCTGTGATACTGCCCGGCGTGACGATAGGCGAGGGAGCAATGATAGCTGCAGGTTCGGTAGTTGTAAAGGATGTACCGGCTGGCAGCCTGTATCTTAAAAAGATTGACTGAGAGTAAAAAGTGGAGCTTTTATGGCAAGGATTATAGTTTCTTATTACAAAATGCAGGAAATGTCCATAGGTGCAAGAATGTACTACTATGAGTCCGTTATTGAGGAACTTAAACGTCAGGGAAATGACGTTATGGTTCTCAATTCGGCTTTTATGTGCACCTATGATTCGAATGATATAGAAAATGAAGCACTGAATGAACTTGTGCTCAAAAAAACAAAGGAATTCAGGCCGGATCTTATTATAACCTTCAATAACAGGATTCCGAGGGTGATACTCGACAATACCGATGTGCCTGTTGTAATGTGGGACGGTGACAGCCCGCTGTATCTGTGCGATACCGATTATATGAAGAATAATCTCGACAGATATAAGATATTCAGTATATCGGAGGAGTGGTACAAGGACTATCTCGATATGGGTGTGCGCCCTGAGAATTATGTGTTTATGCCCAATGCCACAGCGATTGTTCCGAAGGATGTTCCCCAGACCATGAACATTTCTTATGTCGGAACACGTATCTGGACCGATCTTTCTCTTCCGAGGGGCATGCAGAAATATTATCATCTCGCTGCATCAAAGAATGTAATTCTTGAAAACTTAAACAGCGGTAACGGTGACAACAATTATTATCTGAACAAGTATTTTGCCGAGCAGGTTAAGCTTTACGGCTGGGATGAAAGAAAGATATATCCTCTGCTCGAAAAACGCTGGCTTACGCTTGCGAACGTTCTGGATATGGGACTTACCATCTGCGGAAGCTATTCAAGGTGGGAGGGTGTCTACGAAATGATGCCCCAGATACTTGCAATGTACAATCCCAGACGTGTATGGACACTTCAGGAAAACATAGATTTCTATAATGAATCGAAGATTTCGCTTTCGCCCATACATCCTCAGGCCGATGGCAAGGCATTTCCATGGAGGGCATTTGATGTCATGGGAAGCAATGCCTGCCTCGTAATTGAAAAATCCTCCGATTTTGCTTCTCTTGTAAAGGGCAAGGTGGATATTCCCATGTTTGATTCACCCTATGAAGTCAGGGATATCTGCAAGAAACTTCTTTCGGATGAGCCTTACAGGAAGGAAATAGTGGCTCAGTCGCAGGAATGGGTAAATGAAAATGCCCGCTGGACCGACAGATTCAGAACTGCCGAGCAGGCACTCGGAATGAAGCTTCTCGGAAATGACAAAGAGGCTGAAATCACCGATCTTATTGACGTGAACGGCGTTATAGAGGACAATAAGGGTTCAGTTACCGTCAGGATGGTGAAAAATCAGGTTCAGGTTAAAGGCAATAAAAAAGGCTTCGGAAAAATAAAGTCCGATGGCCTGTTTACAAAACTTGCAAAGGCGATGGAAAATCCCGAGAACCCCGTAAAGATGATGAAATGGTCTCTTATTGCGGCCTTCTTATGCGGAGTTTTCGCGATGTTTATTGATACCGGAATCATAAAAACTGATATTATTGATAAGAAAATGCTCGGAATACCTGCATTTGTTTTTCTGTGCGTGGGCTTTGCCTTGTTCCTTGTGATTTTCGGAAAATTATGCCATAAGGCATTTTCATTCCTGACAGAGAAAAAGGAGGCTGAAGAATAAAAATGCATGGCATAAAAGATAAATTAAAGCTTAAATTCAAACAGCTTCCTATTGTCAGATGGGTGGTTGTGCTTACCTTCTGGAGCATCATCTGCGGCTGGACGGTATATAAGGTATTTGACGCATATGAGCCTGTAAAGATTGCAGGTCTTGTGTTCTTTTGTATCGGAATGACGGTGTTTGCACTCTGTTTCCTTGCAGGACTTGTGCTTCTGATAAAAATGATTATAGACGGCATTAAGGCACTCCCGGACAAACGCAGATTTTCTGCAGGAGTCGAGAGAAAGAGAAACAAAAAGCTTTCGGAAAAGAAGCCCGGAAAGAAAATACGCGTCGGTTTCTATGTCGATGCCGGACAGTTCTTTTCTACCTATGCAGATCTGTATGATTCACTTAAGAATGATGACAGGTTTGAAACTGTGATGGTGACCGCTCCGGAAATGTACAAGAATGAGGTTTATTCGAACGATGCTCCGGAATTTCTTGAGAAGCTCGGCATTCCCTACGTAAATCTTTATGAGAACGGCAGTTTCAAAAAGCTTTCGTCACTGAACCTTGATTACTGTTTCTATAACAGGCACTATCTGGCAAGACAGCCGAAGCAGGTATCTTTCCTTGAGGCAAGGAAGGACTGCCGCATATGCTACATAGCCTATGCGCTCTGCCCGCAGACCGGACAGGTCGAGTCGACACTCTGTAATTTTACCGAGATGAGAGGTTTTGACTATCTTTTCGCGGAAAACAGGCTGATGGCTGATATATATGAAAAGTACAAGATGAGGATCGAGGGAGTAAACACAAAGATACTTCCTGTGGGCAGCCCGAAATTTGCATATGCAATGAAGCATGCCGACAAGTCGGCATCCCATGACAAGAAGTATGTACAGTCGATACTGTATACTCCGAGATGGCGTTTCAGCGAAAATACCAGTTCCTTCTTCCTGATGAAGGATTATTTCTTCAGGCTTGCAGAGGAAAACAAGGATATAGAATATGTTTTCAGACCCCATCCTCTGATGAAGCAGAATGTTATTGAGACCATAGGGGAGGAATTCTGGAATGAATTTGCCGACAGCTTCAATAAGTATGAAAATGCCTCAATGGATACGGAACTGGATTACATGGACAGTTTTTCTAGGGCATCCGTACTTGTCAGTGATGTCAGCACGATGATGTTTGAATTTGCAACGACAGGTAAGCCTGTAATCTACATGTACAGACGTGAAATCCTGAATGCCTTCGGAAAAGAAGCGGCAAAGGGTTACTATGTCTGCTCGTCACCCGATGAAGTTGACAGGGTACTAAAGGATCTTCGTAACGGAAAGGATGAAAAGGCAGAGTTAAGACAGGAGATTGCACACAGCCTTTACAACTACGGAGATGCCGATCCTTCGGAGCAGATTAAAAATATATTACTTAATGGTACAGAGGAATAAAAAATGAAAGCATTGATATTAAACTCAGGCATGGGCAGCAGGATGGGAGTGCTTACCAAGGAACATCCCAAGTGCATGACCGAGATTTCGGCAAAAGAAACAATCCTTTCGAGACAGCTCAGGCAGATATATGATGAGGGAATTACCGAGGTTGTGATGACTACGGGACTTTTCGACAAGGTTCTTGTGGATTATTGCAACAGCCTTGAAATCCCGCTTGACATTACCTTCGTAAAGAATCCGGTATATGACAAGACAAACTATATCTATTCGATCTACTGCGCAAGGGAATATCTGGATGACGATATCGTGCTGATGCACGGAGATCTGGTTTTTGACCATCTGGTATTCGAAAAGGTTCTGCAGTCTCCTGTTAGCTGCATGGCAGTAAGCTCGACGCTTCCGCTTCCCGAAAAGGATTTCAAGGCAGTGATAGAGGACGGGAAAATAGTCCGTGTCGGAATTGACTGCTTTGATAACGCTATGGCAGCCCAGCCGCTTTATCTTCTGAAAAAGGAAGACTGGAGGAAGTGGCTTGACGAAATAGTTAAGTTCTGCGAAGCAGATGATGTAAAGTGCTATGCGGAAAATGCCTTTAACAAGGTTTCACTGACCATGAATCTGCAGCCGCTTGACGTAAAGGACATGCTTTGTGCGGAGATTGACAATGCAGATGATCTTAAGAGGGTTTCGGACGATCTGTACAAGGTGTCACAGCATACCGTATATATGTGCTTTTCAACAGACATGCTCCACAGCGGACATATCGAGATCATAAAGAGGGCACGCAGATACGGAAGGCTTATCATCGGCGTTCTGTCCGATGAGGCTGTGGCAGGCTATAAGAGATTCCCGCTTCTTAACTTCTATGAGCGCAAGACCATATTTGAAAACGTTGCAAATGTCTGCCGTGTTGTTGAGCAGAAGACCCTTAGCTACCGTGACAACCTGCTTAAATATAAGCCTGATTTTGTTGTACATGGCGATGACTGGCAGAGCGGAGTACAGAAGGTGATCCGTGACGAAGTTGTTTCAATACTTGAATCCTACAGCGGAAAGCTTGTGGAATTTCCTTACTCACACAGTGAGCAGTACGACAGCCTTGAAAAACAGGCAAGGGCTCAGCTTGCAACAAGCGATGTGAGAAGGGGAAGACTCAGGAAGGTTCTTAAAATGAAGGGTCTTGCAACCGCAATGGAAGCTCACAGCGGACTTACAGGACTAATTGTTGAAGAAACAAAGGTTGAAGAAAACGGTGGGGTACGCCAGTTCGACGCAATGTGGGTCAGTTCACTCTGCGATTCGACAGCAAAGGGCAAGCCTGATATCGAGCTTGTAGACATGACCTCACGTTTCAAGACGATAGATGAAATCTGCGAGGTGACTACAAAGCCGATAATCTTTGACGGAGATACAGGCGGGCTTACCGAGCATTTTGTATATACCGTGCGTTCACTCGAGAGAATGGGCGTTTCGATGGTGATAATCGAGGACAAGAAGGGTCTCAAGAAGAATTCCCTTTTCGGCAACGAGGTTGAGCAGACACAGGCAGGAATCGAAGAGTTTTCAGCCAAGATTGCCGCAGGAAAACGTGCACAGCGCACAAAGGATTTCATGATCTGCGCACGTATCGAAAGCCTGATACTCGAAAGAGGAATGGAGGATGCACTTGAGCGTGCCTTTGCATTCGTAAAGGCAGGAGCCGATGCGATAATGATCCATTCAAGGAAAAAATCACCGGATGAAATTTTTAAATTTGTAGAAAAATTCCGTGCACAGGATAGCGTTACACCGATCGTGGTTGTTCCCACTTCTTTCAATACCGTTACCGAGGAGGAGTTTAAGGAAAGAGGCGTTAACATAGTAATATATGCTAACCAGCTTACCAGAACAGGTTTCCCGGCAATGAAGGATGCGGCAGAAACCATACTCCGTAGCCACAGGGCAAAGGAATGCGACGACAAGTGTATGAGCATAAAGGACATTATAACACTTATCCCTGAAGAATAAGGAGAAATGATGGAACAGAGGATAATTAAGCCGGGCGAAAACTATGAGGGACTTGATGAATGGATGAAGGATAAAAAGAAGGTACTCCTTGTTTGTGATGCCTCACTTCCTTTTCTTAAAATCAAGGATTATTTTGATGCCCGTGAAGAAAAAATAGTAAAATTTGATGACTTCAAGCCCAATCCTCTTTATGAAAGCGTCGTAAAGGGAGTTGAGGTTTTTAAGAGCGAAGGCTGTGATTCGATAATCGCGGTCGGCGGTGGCTCGGCCATGGACGTGGCCAAGTGCATCAAGCTCTACAGCAACATGGAAGGAAACGGGGAAAACGGTTCCTTCCTCAAGCAGGAGATAGTGCCGAATGCGATTCCCTTCCTTGCAGTGCCGACTACGGCCGGAACCGGAAGCGAGGCTACACGCTATGCCGTTATCTACTATGAAGATGCAAAGCAGAGCATTACAAGCGAAAGCTTCATACCTGAAACCGTACTGATGGACAGCAGTGCCTTAAAAACACTGCCGTTATACCAGAAAAAAGCCACGATGTGCGATGCTCTCTGTCATGCAATTGAGTCATTCTGGTCAGTGAACAGCAATGAAGAAAGCAGGGAATACAGCCGAAGGGCAATAGAAGGCGTGATGGAACACATGGACGGCTATCTTGCCAATACGGAAGAGGGAAATGTCGGCATGATGATGGCAGCCCATACTGCAGGCAAGGCGATAAACATCACCCAGACCACCGCAGGACATGCCATGTGCTATAAGATCACAAGCCTTTTCGGAGTTGCCCATGGCCATGCGGCAATGCTCTGCGACCGTGTATTGTTTGAATGGATGACAGTTAATGCAGATAAGTGCATTGATACAAGAGGCAGTGAATATCTGCTTGGGATATTTGAAGATATCGGCAAAGCGCTTGGCTGCAAGGATGCAGTATCGGGAGCAAAGAAGCTGCAGGAAATCTTTGAAAAACTCGAACTGGATGTTCCGGCCGCAGATGACAGTCAGTTTGAGGAACTGAAAAAGAGCGTAAATCCAGTGAGACTTAAGAACCATCCGGTAAAGCTTTCGGAGGAAAGCATCGATATGCTTTATCATAAAATTTTAAAACATATAAATGAGGGATAGATGAAAGTATTTGTTACGGGAGTCGCTGGCCAGTTAGGTCACGATGTGGTAAACAATTTAATTGCAAGAGGACATGAAGCTGTCGGAAGCGATATTGCAGATGCTTACAGCGGAATCCGGGACGGAAGTGCGGTTTGTACTGCAGCTTACGTAAAGCTTGATATCACAGACAATGAGGCAGTAGGAAGGGTGATTGCCGAACTTAAACCCGATGCGATTATCCACTGTGCCGCATGGACTGCGGTTGATGCTGCGGAGGATGAGGAAAACAGGGATAAGGTTGACAAGATCAACCGCCTCGGTACTCTATATATTGCACAGGCGGCAAAGGCGGCAGATGCAAAGATGCTGTACCTTTCTACTGATTACGTGTTTAACGGAAAAGGAAACACGCCCTGGAAGCCTGACGACCGCTCATTTGAACCGCTTAACGTTTACGGAAAGAGCAAGCTTGACGGTGAGATGGCGGTCAGCGGGACGCTTGAAAAATATTTTATTGTCAGAATCGCATGGGTATTCGGTCTTAACGGAAAAAATTTCATAAAGACCATGATAAATGTCGGAAAAACTCATGATACTGTAAGGGTGGTTAATGACCAGATCGGTACACCGACTTATACTTTCGACCTTGCAAGGCTTTTAGTTGATATGATAGAAACGGAAAAGTACGGTTATTATCATGCGACCAATTCGGAATCGGAGCCGGGAGCTTATATTTCATGGTATGATTTCTGCTGTGAATTTTATAAGCAGTACGGTCTTTCAACCAGAGTTATTCCCGTCACCGCGGCTGAATACGGTCTTTCGAAAGCTGCAAGACCTGAGAATTCAAGGCTGGATAAATCCAAGCTTACGGAAAACGGCTTCAAACCTCTGCCGACCTGGCAGGATGCGGTTAAAAGATATCTTGCGGAAGCAGAGCTCTAATGAATGCTGAAGGGAAAATGTATGGGACAGATTGAAGTGATAAAGGATATTGGCGGAATAAAGGATCTTTGCGTGGTGATTCCTAAGGTGCACGGAGATTCCCGGGGGTATTTTGTCGAGATGTACAATGCCAATGACATGAAAGAGGCAGGACTTGACTATACCTTTGTGCAGGATAATCAGTCAATGAGCAGGAAGGGCGTTTTAAGAGGCCTTCATTTTCAAAAACAGTATCCTCAGACCAAGCTTGTCTGGGTCATAAAGGGTGAGGTTTTTGATGTGGCTGTCGATCTGCGGAAAGACAGCGAGACATACGGAAAATGGCACGGCGAAATTCTGAGCGATGTCAATAAAAGGCAGTTTTTGATTCCGAAGGGCTTTGCGCATGGTTTCCTTGTACTTTCGGAAACTGCGGAATTCTGTTATAAATGTGATGATTTCTACCATCCGAATGATGAAGGAGGTCTGGCCTGGAACGATCCGGGAATAGGCGTTATCTGGCCCGGAATTGAAGGCGAATATAAAGGAAGCCCTGAGGCCTCCGGTTATACTTTCGAAAAAAGTCCGCTGATTCTCAGCGAAAAAGATCAGAAGTGGATGGGGCTTGACGAGACCTTTACAGACGGAGTGCAGCCCGGGAACATTTTTAAAGAACAGTAAAAAGGATGGCGTGCAATGAAAGGAATTATACTTGCGGGGGGCAGCGGAACCAGGCTTTACCCTCTTACAAAGGTAACAAGCAAGCAGTTGCTTCCGATTTATGACAAACCGATGATATATTACCCGCTTTCTACTTTGATGCTTGCGGGAATAAAGGATATACTGATCATCAGTACCCCTGTGGACACACCGAGATTTGAGGCACTGCTCGGAGACGGATCCCAGTTCGGTATCTCACTTTCCTACAAGGTTCAGCCTAGTCCCGACGGACTTGCGCAGGCTTTCATACTCGGTAAAGAATTCCTTGCGGGCGGACCCGGTGCAATGGTACTCGGAGACAACATTTTCTATGGCAGCGGTTTCAGAAGCCTGCTTAAGGCAGCAGTGAAAAATGCCGAAGAAAACAAGCGTGCAACTGTATTCGGTTATTATGTGCCGGATCCCGAAAGATTCGGAGTGGTTGAATTCGATGAGAACGGAAAGGCACTTTCGATAGAAGAAAAGCCAAGTGAACCGAAATCAAACTATGCGGTTACCGGTCTTTATTTTTATCCTGCGGGAGTATCTGATCGTGCAGAAAGCATAGTACCCTCTGCCAGAGGAGAGCTTGAAATAACGACACTTAACGAAATGTACCTGAATGACGGCCTTCTGGACGTACAGCTTCTCGGACGCGGCTTTGCATGGCTGGATACCGGAACCATGGATTCTCTTCTTGAGGCTGCCAATTTCGTTGAAACAGTGCAGTCGAGACAGGGTATAGTGATTTCGGCACCTGAAGAGATTGCATTTATAAATGGTTTCATTGACAGGAAAAAGCTTACAGAAAGTGCGGAAATATATGGCAAGAGCCCTTACGGCGCACATCTTAAGGCTGTTGCGGAGGGCAGGATCAAATATTAAAACTTTGCCTGAGGAAAGATAAAAATGTTAAATATAATTCTTGCGACCTATAACGGACGCATATATTTAAAGGAGCAGATCGAATCAATACTTAACCAGGATTATCAGGACTTTAAACTGATCATAAGGGATGATGATTCCATGGACGGTACCGCGGATTTGGTTGATACCTTTGAAATGATGCATCCGGAAAAGATAAGGGTCATACATGATGATAAAAAGGCCGGCTCGGCAGCAAAAAATTTCTTCATTCTGATGAAAGAAGCAGCCGATGCCGATTATATAATGTTTGCCGACCAGGACGACTTCTGGGAGCCATGGAAGGTTTCAAAAGCGGTAAAAAGAATAGAACAGGCAGAGGAAATGTGCGGTAAGGAAACTCCGCTTCTCTGTCACGGAGACCCCTTGGTTGCCGATGAAAAACTGCATACGATAGAAAAATCGATGGGCAAGATGCAGAAGCTTAACTATAAGCGCCATGAGTTTAACGATTTCCTTGTGCAGAACAGTGTGACGGGCTGCACCATGATAATAAACAAGGCACTTAATGACATGTGCACTGTGATGCCCGATGAGGCGATCATGCATGACTGGTGGCTTGCGCTCATCGCGTCTGCCTACGGCCGCGTGTTCTATCTTGGCGAGGCAGGGATCAGGTACAGGCAACATCCTTCAAATACCGAGGGCGTAAAGAACCTGAAATCCCCGGTATATATCGTAAAGAAGGCTTTTGACAGAAAGAGCCTTAAGGAGTCTGTGGAGAAAACCTATGCGCAGGCAAAGGCTTTTCAGAATGTTTTCGGAGACACGATCGACATCGAAAAGGCCGAAACGCTGACGATGTACATCGGCATGGAAAAGATGGGCAGGCTTTCGAAATGGAAGACCATGAAGGACTATCATTTCAAAAAGAGCGGCTTTTCGAGACAGAGCGGGTATTTATTCTTTGGTTAGCCCGGATTTTTGAATGAAAAAAGCTTGAATAAGTAAGGAAATAATGTTATACTGAGTTTTCGAGAAATTTTTTACTGATGCCGGAATCCGGCAGGGAGGTAGATTTGAAAGATACACTTGAGATAAGATGGCACGGACGAGGCGGACAGGGCGCAAAAACAGCAGCGCTTCTGCTTGCGGATGTGGCTTTTATGAACGGAAAATATGTTCAGGGATTTCCGGAATATGGTCCCGAGCGTATGGGTGCGCCGATAACGGCCTACAACCGCATAAGCGACAAAGAGCTTCGCGTGCATTCAAATATTTATGATCCGGACTATGTTGTAGTGGTTGACGAAACCCTGCTTGAAGATATCGATGTTACCGCAGGACTTAATCCTGACGGCGCCATAGTCATCAACACAACAAGGTCGAAGGACGAGATAATCCACCACCTTAAGCATTATCAGGGTAAGGTTTATACCATTGACGCAAGAAAGATTTCGGAAGAGGCACTCGGCAAGTATTTCCCGAATTCGCCCATGCTTGCGGCAATAGTTGCGGTTACCGGAGTTATCGACAGGGATACCTTCCTTAAGCAGATGAGAGAGAGCTATCAGCATAAGTTTGCAAAGAAGCCCGAGGTTATCGAGGGCAACATGCAGGCTCTTCAGGTGGCCTATGACGAGGTCAGGAAGCATGACTTTCCCGGCGCCGACGATATGAAGAAGATTAAAGATTAGAGAAGAGGCAAGAACATGGCAAACAAAACACCTACAGATATTTCAAAGATTACCGAGACTTCGCCCTGGCAGGATCTGACTCCCGGTAATCATGTATACGGTCCCGCCACTTCTGTTCATTTCAATACAGGTGAGTGGAGGACGCAGAAGCCCGTCATCGATTTCGGCAAGTGCAAGCAGTGCCTGCTCTGCGCACCCGCATGCCCCGATTCGAGCATACCGGTAAAAGACGGCAAGAGACTTGATTTTGACTACGACCATTGCAAAGGCTGCGGTATCTGCGCCAAGGCATGTCCGTTTGATGCTATAACTATGCGATAAGTTATAAATAACAGAAAGGCGACAATAATATGTCCATCAAAGAACGACTTTCCGGCAACGAAGCGGTTGCCTATGCAATAAAACAGATCAATCCGGATGTAATGCCGGCTTTCCCCATCACTCCTTCAACCGAGATTCCCCAGCTGGTTGCAAACTATATTGCAAACGGCCAGATGGATACCGAATTCATTCCGGTTGAGAGTGAGCACAGCTCCATGAGTGCGACCATGGGTGCGTCTGCGGCAGGTGCAAGAGCGCTGACCGCGACCTCATCCTGCGGTATGGCTTTCATGTGGGAGCTTCTCTATGTTGCGGCTTCAGACAGGCTGCCTCTGGCACTTGCGCTTGTAAACCGCGCGCTTACCGGCCCCATCAACATCAACTGTGACCATTCGGATTCCATGGGCGCAAAGGATGCGGGCTGGATCCAGATTTATGCCGAGAGCAATCAGGAGGCCTATGACAACATGATCCAGGCCTTCAGGATTTCAGAGCATAAGGATGTAATGCTTCCGATAATGATATGTCAGGACGGTTTCATTACCAGCCACGCGCTTACAAATATCGAGCTTCTCGAGGACGAAAAGGTAAAGGCTTTCGTAGGAGAATATGAGCCCGATAACTTCCTTTTAAATAAGGAATGCACAATGTCGGTAGGACCTTATGCGGTTTCAAATTATTACATGGAGTCCCACAAGGCTCAGCTTCAGGCAATGGAGAATGCAAAGCAGGTAATACTTGATGTAGGCAAGGAATTCGGAGAACTTTCCGGAAGAAGCTATGGTTTCTTCGAGGAATATAAGTTAGATGATGCGGATTATGCAATGATTATCATGGGCTCCGCAGCAGGCACCACAAAGGATGCTGTTGACGAGTTACGCGCTCAGGGCATAAAGGCAGGTCTTCTTAAGCTCCGCGTGTTCCGTCCTTTCCCGGCTGAGCAGATTGTTGAAGCAATCAGTAAGTGCAAGGCAGTTGCGATCATGGACAGGGCAGAGACCTTCTCGACAAACGGCGGCCCGCTTGCAAGTGAAGTCTGCGCAGCACTTTACAGAGCAGAGAGCAAGGTAAAGAGCGTATCCTATATCTACGGACTCGGCGGCAGGGATTATACCGTTGACAGTGCGAAGGATGTTTACTATGAGCTTCGCGACATGATTGAGAATGGTAAGAAGGTTGAACAGTTTAAGTATATAGGACTGAGGAGCAAATAAGAGAGGGACGTAAAGGAGATAACAATGGCTAATACATATAATTTCAAAGAAGTCATGAGCAAGCCCGAGCGTCTGGCTCCGGGCCACAGAATGTGTGCAGGCTGCGGCGGTACGATTGCAGAGAGAATGGTGCTTCGTGCACTTCATGAGGGTGACAAGGCGGTAATCGGCAACGCTACCGGCTGTATGGAGGTTTCAACCTTCATGTATCCTTACACCGCATACTATGACAGCTACATTCACAATGCATTTGAGAATGCCGGCGCAACCATGAGCGGCGTTGAGACAGCCTATCATGCACTTAAGAAACGCGGCAAAATTGACGATACTTATAAATTCATCACTTTCGGCGGTGACGGCGGTACATATGATATCGGCCTTCAGTCGCTTTCGGGCGCAATGGAGCGTAACCATGATTTTGTTTATGTGTGCTATGATAACGGTGCATACATGAACACAGGAATACAGCGTTCGTCCGCAACCCCGATGTATGCCGACACAACAACCACTCCCGTAGGTTCGAAGTCAAACGGTAAGATGCAGAACAGAAAAGACCTGGCTTCTATCATTGCGGATCATGATGTGCCTTATGTCGGCCAGACCACACTTCTCGGAAATTTCAAGGATCTTTATGTGAAGGCCGAGAAGGCAATATATACCGAGGGTGCATGCTTCCTTAACGTAATGGCACCCTGCCCGAGAGGCTGGAGATATCCGACGGAGGATATCATGGAAATCTGCCGTCTCGGTGTTGAAACCTGCTACTGGCCTCTGTTTGAGGTGGACCATGGCAAGTGGATACTTAATTATGAGCCGAAGAAGAAGCTTCCGATCGAGGATTTCTTAAAGCCCCAGGGAAGATTTAAGCATCTGTTCAAGAAGGGCAACGAGGACCTGATCGCTCAGTTCCAGGCAGAAGTTGACAGAAGGTGGGAAGACCTGCTGTTTAAGTGCTCAAGGGCTTAAAACGGACCGAAAGGAGAATTGATCTTATGGCAGACTACGATAATAAAATCGATGATAATGACAAAATGACCCTTTTCCTCGATGACGGCACCGAGCTTGTGTGCGACGTGCTCGGAATCTTCAACGGAGGAGAGAATGAATATGTGGCACTGCTTCCCGAGGATGCCGATGAGGATACCGAGATCTTCCTCTATCGTTTCATACTCGAGGATGAGGATTTTGAAAATATCAAGCTTGAAAATATTGAAAGCGATGAGGAATTCGAGCTTGCATCAAAGGCCTATGAAGAGTATATGAATACACTCGAGATGCTGGATGAAGAATAATAAAAATTTTTGTAACCATATGTAATAAACTGCGTCTTTATAGGTAGAAAGCCTTTAAAGACGCTTTTTGCTTTTATAGATACATAGTTAATGATTCATTATATCGAAAGGGGCGATTATTATGAAAAAGCAACTGTTTATAATATCAATATTTGCTTTGGCTTTGCTCTTATCCGGGGCATGCGGTAAGAAAAGCAAGAAAGAGGAGGATAAAACCGAATATCTGACATATGAGGAGATATGTGAACTTCCGGTAGGTTCTTTCGGAATAGCATGCGGAGAGGTATATAATAATCTCGAACAATATATTGATTTCTTCAAAGAGAGGGATTATGAATATGCACCGGTTATTGTCCGAGTAAAGGAAAACAAATATTTTTGGAGATGGGAAAAAGATGAGGATGAAAATGCTTTATATCCCGGCAGTTTTAAGGGATATTCACAAGTAAGCCTTGTTCCTGAAAAAACGACCGATGGCTATGATAAGCTTTATGAAGATGATGAAATCATTACTCAGAACAGAGATTATTATTTTTATATAGAAGATGGTGGAATATGGGATGAATTAATAAGGCTGATCAATAAGAACACAGGTGAGAATATTAAGGATCTGGAAGAACTTTATAAGCATGACACTATAACAATAGAGATGAAACCTGAAAAAGGTGTAAATTACACACAGGCATGTATGATGGGACAGTATGATTTTCCGTTGGAGGAAGGTGCTTTGTATACGGCTCTTTTGCTTAAAGGTAAAGACGGAAAGAAGTTTTGCTCGCTTCTTTTGCCTGTAAATAACAGTGGTGAAGCTGCGGTGCTTCTTTATGAAAAGTATAATGTTGAAAAAGAAGATGCCAATCTTGCTTTAGAAGTAAGCAGATTATTTGATTAAATGAGAACATAGATATAAAGAAAGGAAAGAAATATGATTATGAAAAACGGTTTGAAAAAGAAAGTTGTGGCACTGCTTTTGAGTGCATCAATGTTACTTGCCGCCTGTGGCAGTGAAGCGGGCAGTTCATCTTCGAAGAATAGCAGCTCTTCGGGAAAAGAAAGCTCGGCAGACAGCTCTTCCGGCTCCGGAAGAATAAGCAGCGAAAATTTTTATGCCGCAGAAAATTCCTACACCGAATATCTTAAGGACAGGGAAAGGGCAGAGCTTGGACTCTCAGAAGAAGAACTCGCCGCATTTTTAAGCTTTGTTACAAGCACCAATGAAAAGTATTTTGCAAAGGGAAGTGCCGGCGAAAACTATCTCTACTCACCCATAAGCCTTTATCTTGCACTGGCTCTGTGTGAGGAGCTGACAGATGAGAAGGTAACAAGTGATCTTCTTACTACACTTGGTGTTAAGGATATCAAGACGCTTGAAAGCGCGGTCGACAAAATTGTAAAGGGCATCAGCTCCGAAAAGGATGACAAGGGCCTGACTTCAATCTGCCGTACTGCAAATTCTATCTGGTCGGATGATCAGTTGGTGCTTGATGATGAGGCAAAGAAGGCTATAGAGCATGCCGCAGAGCAGATGTTTGCGGATATATATAACACCGACCTTCAGACCGAAGAAGCCTATGAGGCAATGAACAAGTGGGTAGAGGAGAAGACCGCCGGACTTATCAAGGAAATTCCGAACGAACCCGATGCTGACACAAGAATGATCCTTTTCAACGCTCTTTATTTCAAGAAGACATGGAAAGAAGAAATCAATAAGGATTATACCGAGAAGAAGGAATTCACGCTTCCTTCGGGCGAGACCGTAAAGACCGACATGATGAGCGTGGGTGTAGAGGAAAAAAAGGAATATTACAAGACCGCAAATACCGTAACTGCTCCTCTTTATTACTCTGACGGCAGCTACTGCATATTCATAAGACCTAACGAAAACTGCGACAGGCAGGCCATGAGCGAAATAATGAAGAATGAAATGCCGGAAATCATTTCGGCATATGCAAACGGACAGTTAAAGAAAGCAGACTCACTTCACTTCACGATTCCAAAGCTTGAATATGAGTTCAAGATTGAGGATATGCAGAATGAAATACAGGCGCTCGGTGTAAGCTCCATATTCGGACCGACAGGCGATCCGTTCTCCCCCCTTGACGGAAGAAATGATGATAAGCTTTATGTGAGCGCAATAACCCAGAAGTGCAAGATCATCATGAATGAGGAAGGTACCGAGGCAGCGGCTGTTACGCAGATCGATATGAAATGCAATGCAGCTTTTGATGAGCCCGAGGAAATCATTTACATGAATCTCGATCATTCCTATGCCTATGTTATCATGTCGAATAACAACATCCCGCTTTTTGTAGGTGTTGTGGAGAATCCTGCGAAGTAGTATGAGCTGTCAATAAGCAGAAAGGAATTCATATGAAAAAAAACAGTGTGAAAAATAAAATTGTTGCTGTGGCTCTTAGTGCAGCCATGTTACTCGGAGCATGCGGAAGTGCAGGAAGCTCATCTGCCAAAAACGGCAGTGCTTCATCGGAAAGCAGCTCCTCGGCTAAACAGGAGAGTTCTTCCTCATCGGTAAATGAAAGTTCGTCCTCCTCTTCAAACGGAAGCTCTTCTGCCGAAAAGTTCAACTCCGAAGGCATGCTGTATGCTGCGGAAAATTCCTTTACCGATTTTTATTCATCGATTGACCGTGCGCGTCAGACACTTGATAAAGAAAAGCAGCAGAAACTGCTGAAATTTGCTACGGCAACAACTACAAAATATTTTGCAAAGAGTGAAGAAGGCAAAAATTTCCTTTATTCGCCTGCAAGCCTTTATCTTGCACTTTGTCTTGTTGAAGATATGACAGACGAAAAGGTGACGGCAGACCTGCTTTCACTTATGGGAGCCGAGAATCTTTCTGACATGGAAAAAATGGCTGATACGATAATCAGGGGCATCAGTTCCGAAACTGACAATGATAAGAAACCTGCAATTTGCAGGATATCAAATTCCATATGGTCGGATGACAGGCTGATTCTTGATGATGAAGCGAAAAAGGTGCTCGAAAATGTTTCCCAAAAGCTTTATGCGGATTTATATAATGCCGATCTTCAGTCAGATGAAACAATTAAAGCGATGAACAGCTGGGTAAACGCAAAGACCGAAGGACTCATCAAGGAAATACCTTTTGAACCTAGCGAACAAACTGTCATGCTTTTGTTCAATGCCCTGTATTTCAAGAAAAGTTGGGAGTCTGAAATTGATAAAACGAAGACAGTAAAGGAAGATTTTACTTTGTCATCCGGAGAAAAAACAAAGGTTGACATGATGAAAGTCAGCCCTGTTGAGGAATATCGTAATAAGTATTACAGGACCGAAAATACCCTGACAGCGCCTCTGTATTATTCGGATGGCAGCTACTGTATTTTTGTACGGCCCGAAAAGGTCTGCGATAAGACCGCAATGAATGCTATAATTGAAAATGAACTTCCTGACATTATCGATGCCTATGCAAACTATCGCGTAAAAAGTACAGGTTCATTAAACTTCAGTATTCCGAAGCTGGAATATGGCACGAAAATCGATTATATGCATGAAGAACTTAAGGAACTTGGAGTTAATTCGCTTTTCACCATAGACGGAGATCCTTTTTCACCGATCGACGGAAGAAGCGGACAGGGATTGTATGTTTCGATGATTGCCCAGTCATGCAAGATCATCATGAATGAAGAGGGCACCGAGGCGGCCGCAGTTACTGAAATTGCAGTGGAGGACGGTGCGCCTATGTATGAAGAATGGAGCATCGAACTGAACCTCGACCAGCCCTACGCCTATGTTATCATGTCAAGCAACAACATCCCGCTTTTTGTAGGTGTTGTGGAGAATCCTGCGGCTGAATAAATCAAAGTATTTCAAGAAGCCCCTTCTCCATGCAGGTCTCAAAACTGATTTTTTTGGGAACGAGAAGTTTATCAAATTTAACGGTCAGCGCATCGCCCTCACGTTTTATGACGGTGCCTGACTGAAAGGCCGCATGGAATATACGGGAGCCGGGCTCGGGAGGGGTCTGGCTCCTTCTTATTTCGGAAATGTAGCGGGAAGTCTTCTGCCCGTCATGGCCATGACGCTTTTTTGACGAGGAGAGCACCAGAAGATCACGTGCACGGGTCATGGCAACATAAAACATCCTGCGTTCTTCCTCGAGCTCGTCCGGAGTGTGGCTTTTTTTATGCGGAGTGATGCCTTCGAGGCAGTCGGGCATGAAAACAACGTCAAACTCAAGACCCTTGCAGCCGTGGAAGGTAAGAAGGTTTACAGCCTTTGCCGGAGTATCCTTAAGTGCTTTTTTAAGCTTTTCCTTGAATTCCTCGATATATGTAAGAAAGGCCACGAAGCTTCTGTGGGGTACTGCCGAAGCTTCATATTCGTCAAGTATGTCAAGTGTTTCATCGGCAAAATCGTCCGCAAGGCCGAGATTTTCCTTGATATAGTCATCATAGCCTGCTACCTTACGGATGTAGTGGATGGCGGCCGACGGATCAAGCCGTGACATGGTTCTGAGATGATTTTTTAATTCCTGCACATTCTTTACGGCGTACCATTTTTCTGCTTTTTCGTAATATTCCATCAGCTCGTCAAGATCGACCTTTTCGCTTTGCAGCGAGGCACGCTCGATATAGCGGACGGGCTTGTTCATGAATTTCAGGAAATTTTCGCGTGAGTCATCGCCCGCAAGGAAGCGGATGTAGGCGGTAAGCGGCTGTACATAGCGGTTGTCGTAGATTGACGGAATGCCTGCCTTTGTCGAAAAAGGTATGTTTGCGGCAAGGAGCTTACTGCAGACAAAGCCCGACTGGGCATTGGTGCGGGTAAGTATTGCAATTTCCGCTGGATCCTGGCCCTCGTTTATCAGTTTTTTAACGGTGTCCGCAAGATCTTCATATTCCGCATCGTTGTTTGCAAAGCTTTTGATCCTTACGGGATGGGGAAAACGGCTTTCTTTCTTTGCGGTTATGAGATTTTTAGCATAACGTTTCTTGTTATTTGATATTACATTTGAGGCTGCGGACAGTATTTCCTCGCAACTGCGATAATTGACGTTCAGATATATTTCCATTGCTTCCGGAAAATCCTTTATGAAACTCTGCATGATTTCGGGCGCGGAGCCTCGGAAGGCATAGATCGACTGGTCATCGTCTCCGACAACGAAAAGATTGTCCTCGGGACGCGCAAGACGTTTTACGATACGGTACTGTATCGGGTTTATGTCCTGAAACTCATCCACAAGGATATACTTGAATTTTTCCTGCCATGCTTTAAGGATTTTCGGCTCGTTATTTAAGAGCTCGTCAGTTTTCTGAAGCATGTCCTCGAAATCGATGAGGCCAAGCTCCGAAAGGGCAGAGTTGTAGTGCAAGTAGAGTGACAGGAAGCGTTCTTTGGAAAGCAGGCCGGATTTAAAGCTTTGCTTTTTGTCTTCTTCGAGGCCTTTATAGGTCGCGATTTCATCAGAAACCTCGCGTATGAAGTCAAAGCTTCCGCCGAGTAACTCGGCATCGTTTCCGAGCCCCTGCGTGATTATTCTGTAAATAACGTCCTGGGTGACTATGTTTTCGCCTGTGTAACCGTAATGTCGTTTTAAAATCTGGAAAAAGATTGAATGGAAGGTTCCGAAATTGACTTTTTCATGGACGGGATTCTTTTCCGTTAGAAAGCGGCTCCGCATTTCGACAGCGGCAGCCTTGGTGTAGGTGATTACAAGAATGGAGCTTGGTTCGATTCCGAGCTCATCGGTCATTTTGCACAGACGTCTGGTGATTACCGTGGTTTTGCCGGAGCCGGGTCCCGCAACTGTTATTACGGGACCGAGGACGGCATTTACGGCTTCAATTTGGTTTTTGTTCATAAACCCCTCATCCGTTTTATTATTCTTTTAACATTTCAATTCCTTTGCGGATTCTTCTGAGGCTTTCCTCTTTTCCGAGGATTTCCATGATCTCATAGGCTCCGCCGGGGGTCATCTGCTTGCCGGATACTGCGGTACGGAGAGGCCAGAGGACAACTCCGTTCTTGCATTCGCGCTTTGCGACCAGATCCATGCAGACCTTTTCGATTGCGGGAATCGAGTAATCGTCTAATGCTTCAAACATCGGAAGTGCCTCTTCGAGTACCGAAAGAGAGATTTCCGAGTTGGTCTTCATTTTCTTGTGGGTGTACATTTCGGTATCGTAGTCCGGAAGTGCAGCAAAGAAATCGATCTTTTCCGCAATGTCGGGAAATACTTCGATACGGGTCTTTACCAGGTCGGCGATTTTGGTAAGGCTATTTTCGAGCTGGGCATTGGGGGATGAGGAAAGATTAAGAGCCTCCCTTATATACGGCAGCGCCATCTCATAATATTTCTCATTATCCATCGCCTTGATGTACTCGCCGTTCATCCAGCGGAGCTTTGTCATGTCAAAGACTGCGGGGGATTTTGAAATATGGGTATAGTCAAATTCTTTGATCAGTTCATCAAGCGAGAAAATTTCCTGGTTTGAAACCGGGCTCCAGCCGAGAAGCGCGATAAAGTTTACAACGGCCTCCGAAACAAAACCCTGCTCGATAAGGTCTTCGAAAGAGGAATGGCCGCTTCTCTTTGAAAGCTTCTGGTGCTCCTCGTTTGTGATAAGCGGGCAGTGGATGTAGATCGGTTCCTTCCAGCCGAAAGCCTGATAAAGCCTTGTATATTTCGGGGTTGAGGAAAGATACTCGTTACCGCGCACTACATGGGTGATCTCCATCAGGTGGTCATCGATTACGTTTGCAAAGTTGTAGGTCGGGTAGCCGTCGCTCTTTATAAGGATCATGTCATCGAGCTCGGCATTGTCAACCGTGATCTCGCCATAGATTGCATCGGTAAAGGTGGTTGTGCCCTCTTCGGGTATGTTCTGCCTGATGACAAAGGGCTTGCCTGCTGCAAGATTTGCTTCTATTTCTTCCTTTGATAAATGCAGGCAATGCTTGTCGTATTTTGTGATCTCCTTGCCTTCGCTGCCTTCGGTGGACTTAAGAGTTGCGAGTCTTTCGGCATCGCAGAAGCAGTAGTATGCCTCGCCTTTTTCGATCAGCTGCTTTGCATATTCCATGTAAAGACCGGAGGCAACACGCTCGCTCTGTACATAAGGGCCATAGCCCTTGTCCTTGTCGGGACCTTCATCATGTACAAGTCCGGTTTCCTTCATTGTGCGGTAGATGATATCGACTGCGCCCTCAACATAGCGCTCCCTGTCGGTGTCCTCTATACGGAGTATGAAATCGCCTCCCTCATGCTTGGCGATAAGAAATTCATAGAGTGCTGTCCTTAAGTTTCCTACATGCATACGTCCTGTGGGAGACGGAGCATATCTTGTCCTGATTTTCATTTTATTACTCTTTCCTTTCCGGCGTCAGAGCCTGACGCATAGTCTTTATTGGATAGTTTACCATAAAACGTTCAAAATTTCAATGCACGTTATTGCAAAATGACAGTTGACAAAATTTCCTATTATTTATATAATTATCGTTGAGTGTCTGTGTGCAAAGGAGAGAAATACAGTGATCATTGATATGCATTGCCACTTGATGCCGGGTGTTGACGACGGCTCCAAAAGTCCCGAGATGACCGCAAAGATGATTGAAATCGCAGCGGCTGACGGGATAGGGGGAATAGTGTGCACTCCGCATTTTGAAGCCGGTATGAAACCTGAGCTTCTCGAAAAGAGAAAAAGATCACTGGCTCTCACAAGAGGCCTCGCCGAAACAATATGTCCCGGGATGAAGATTTTCTACGGAAATGAGATTTTTTACGGAGACAGTACCGTAAAGGCTCTCGAAAGCGGTGAAGCAAAGCCGCTCAACGGCACGGACTATATACTTGTTGAATTTCCCGTTTATTCGGAATATGCCTATATTGAAAGGGCAATAAGAACTCTGACCTATGCGGGATACCGTCCGGTCATTGCCCATATCGAAAGATATGAAGGAATGACCAAGATGAATCAGGTACAGGAGCTTGTCAGGTGCGGAGCGGTAATGCAGGTAAATGCGTCTACCGTGACGGGAGCAATGGGCTGGGGCGTAAAGCATTATGTGCTGAAGCTGATGAAATACGGACTTGTTGATATTCTCGGAACCGATGCCCACGGAATCCAGAGAAGGCGTCCCGAAATGAAGGAAGCACTCAGAATAGTGGAAAAGAAGTTCGGTGCCGACTATAGGAAACTGATTACAGAGATCAATCCGAGACTGATCTTAAAAGGAGATAGTTTAAGTGGAAAAGCTTGATTTTGAATTTGATTTGGGAAGCAATAACAGGGAAAGGGAAGTTTACCGTACCCTTCGTACAAACATTGAATTTACCGGACTTGACAATCAGGTCATCTGTGTAACCAGCTGTACTCCCGATGACGGAAAGACAACAGTTTCCTTCAATCTGGCAACAGCTCTTGCAGAAGGCGGAAAGACAACTCTTTATGTTGATGCCGACCTCAGAAAGTCCGTTCTTATGCAGAGACTTTCGATAAAGAAGAATCCTAAGGGACTCAGCCATTACCTTTCAAGCCAGGCTGCCCTTCAGAATGTAATCTATATGACAAAGAAACAGGGCTTCTTCGTTATGCCTACCGGTGTGTTCCCTTCAAATCCGACAGAGCTTCTCGGAAACGGAAGACTGGATCAGATGGTTGAAAGCGCAAAAAAGATTTTTGATTATGTAATTATTGATACACCCCCGCTCGGAAATGTCATTGATGCTGCAGTAGTTGCAAAGAGCTGTGATGCAACGCTTCTTGTAATCGCTTCGGATGTTTCTTCAAGGACCATGGTAAGGGGAGTTGTCAACCAGCTCAAGATTTCCAACCCTAATTTCCTGGGAGTAGTGCTTAATAAGGTAGATATGAAATCCAACGGCTACTACGGAAAGAAGTACGGCGGTTACTATGGAAAGGGATATTCGAGCTATTACGGAGCGAGTGAATAAGTAAGGACGGAGAAAAGGACAAGATGAACGAAAACAAACATCGTGATGAAGAAGTTGAAATAGATCTCAGAGAAGTGTTTTTTGTGCTTCTGAAAAAATGGTGGATGATTGCAATCGGTGCCATTGTGGGTGCGGCTCTTGCATTTGGACTTTCGAAGTTCTTCATGACCAAGACCTATACCTCAAGCGCAAAGCTTTTCGTACTCAATAAAACTACCTCAGTTACTTCCCTTGCGGATATCCAGATCGGTAGCGCTCTTTCAAACGACTTCATGATCATTACTAAGAGTAATCCGGTTATTGATTCCGCTATTGAAATAATAAAGGAAGAAACAGGCAAGGTATACACAAGAGGCCAGATAAAAGGCGCTCTTTCAGTAACAAACGCAAACAATACACGTATCATAACAATCACTGTTACCCACACTGATCCCGAGATGGCAAGTATCATTGCGAATGCGGTTTCGGCATGTGCGGCAAACAGAATGGGCTCGGTTATGGGCGGAGATCCTCCGACAAAGGTTGAGGATGCAGAACCTGCAAACCACCCCTCAGGCCCTCATACAAAGAGAAATACGGTCATCGGCTTCCTTCTCGGATGCATACTTGTAAGCGGCGTGATCATCGTACACCATATGATGAACGACAATATCAAGACAGAAGAGGATGTCGAAAGATATCTTGGAGTGCCTACCCTTGCTGTAGTGCCTTTGATCAAGGGAAGAGATTCCAAGCGTGAAGAGCTCAAGGAAATGAGTGAGGCATTGAATGAACGAAGAGAAAGAAAGAGACAGTCGTAAAAAAAGAAATCCGCTGTTCTATGTATTCGCTGCAATCTTTGCTGCGGCGGTTATCTTCGGAATAGTTTATTATGTGGCTGTAAAGAGACCGCAGAATAAAAGAGGCGAGATCTATGACGAGCTTGCTGATGCGGTAGAGAAGGATACTCCGACTCCGTCTCCGGAAGCTACAGGGACGCCTACAACTGCTCCTACGAATACTCCGGGCGATACTCCGACAGAAGGTCCCACAGCTACCGAAACGCCGGTGCCGGTTGACATTCCGGTAAGCTTCGAGGAAGCATGGAAGACCAACAAGGATATATATGCATGGATAAGGATATATGACCAGACGTCGGAGGCTCCGAAGTATCTGATGAATTATCCGATACTCCAGAGTGTTGCTCCTGCGGCCGATAATTATTATCTTGATCATACGGTTAATCATAAGGCAGGTCTGCCCGGTTCGATCTATACAAGAAGGGTAAATGCGAAGGACTTTTCCGACCATATAACCGTTATCTACGGACATAACATGGGTAACGGAACAATGTTCGGACTTCTCAACAGATATACTGCGAAGAACTATGCAAATACACAGCACGAAATAAAGATATTTACACCCGAGCATATTCTTACCTATGAAATATTCGCGGGCGTGACCTATGACAACAGGATGATCACAACCTCCTTCAATGCTCATACGGAGGATGGACTTGAGGCCTTCCTGAATTCTCTTAAGAGTGTCAGAAACTGGAGAACATACTGGAGAGATGGTGTAACAGTGACGAAGGAAGACAGGATAATCGTCCTTTCGACCTGTAACGGCAATGAAAAGCAGAGGTTCCTTCTCTGCGCGGTGTTAGTGGATGAACAATAACGCAAAAAAGAAAAATAAAGCAGTAATCATTGCGGTAAGCGGAGTGGTTATTGCTTTTTGTCTTATTTTCGGAATAGTTGCGCTTGTTAAGAGCAACCAGAAGAAAAAGTCATTAAGCAGTGCCGAAAGTACCGAGGATGGCAGGGACGCTAAAGCTACGGATGAGAGCGCTGAAAGGATAGTGGATCCTTCCGACTACAATGATGTGGTTGAGTTTGACGGAGAGAAGTATGTCTACAATACCGATATTGTAAATATACTTTTCATCGGTGTTGATAAAAATGGAGAATTCAGGGAATATAATACTCCAACCTTCGGCGGCCAGGCGGACGTTCTGATGCTGCTTTCGCTTAACAAGAGCACAAAACAGTGTACGATACTGCAGATTTCAAGAAATACCATGATGGATATCGAGGTCATGGATACTGCAGGCAATGTTGTCCGCAAGACATTTGCCCAGATCTGCGCCCAGTATGCCTATGGAAACGGAAAGCATACCAGCTGCCTTCCAGTAAAGAGAAGAGTGAGGGAGCTGCTCTACGATACTGTTATTGACGGCTATATTGCGCTTGATATTGATGCGATTCCGATACTTAACGATGCGGTAGGAGGAGTTGAGCTTACCGTTCCCGAGGATTACACATGGATAGATCCTTCCTTTAAAAAAGGAGAGACTGTGCTGCTTGACGGAAAGTTAGCTGAGAAATATGTAAGGTCAAGGGATACTTCCGTTACCGGCAGCAACAACGACCGTATGCAGAGACAGGTACAGTACATACCTGCGATGATATCGAAGGTAAGGAAAAAGCTCGGCGGAAGCGGACTTTATGATAAATTCTATCCTCTGATCGAAAATTACATGGTAACTGACCTTTCTGCAGATAGGATAGATCAGCTCGCTGACTACAATCTGAGCACTGATGAGATCTATTTTGTGCCCGGAACTGACAAAGAAGGCGAAAAATATGACGAATTTTTTGTCGATAATTACGAATTGCAGAAAATTTTGATAAAAATGCTTTACAAAAAGAAATAATTGTAGTAGAATACATGTTGAACATCTAGCTAGGGTTAGATGGGGTCAGTATATATAGGAGGTAAACACCAATGAAAAAGTTTATCGCAATTATGTGCATGGCTGTTCTTCTTGTGAGCTCAGCATTAGCTGCTGGTAGCCGTAGTGAGAAGTTTACTGCAACAGCTGATGGTTACACCATCGTTGTAGAGGATGGAAGCTATGACCTTCCTAATGCTGCAGACTTCGGTGCTGATGGATACGAGGCATATGCTCTTAATGTGTATGCAGTAGATGCAGACGGTAACCCTGTAAAGGTTGGAGATATCGATGTAACATTCGAGACCCCCGTTGTTTTACTTGGTGCTGATGTAATCGTTGCTCACGATGTTGATGACGGAGTAGATGGTAATTTCGTAAAGGAAAAAGTTAGCGGCGTTGAAGCTAACAAGTTTACTACTACTCTTACTGGTCTTTCACCCGTTGTCGTTTATGTAAAGAACACAAACGAAGAGGATGAGGGTTCTGATAAGACTGGCGAGCCCGCTGTAATGACAGTAGTTGCACTTATTGCTATGGCAGCTCTTCTTGGTATGGCTGTTACTGCAAAGAAGGAAAACTAATCTCTTTAAAAAAAATAAAAAGAAAACGTTTTCAGGATATACCTCCCATTGATTGGGAGGTATATTTTTTTGAAAAAATTTGTTGACAAACAAAACAAATATGTTATAATAACATTTGCGCGTTTCGTCTGCGTTTATTTTGTTGTGCTTTGCACAAACAGTTTGACATGAATCCGCGTATGACCACATTCCAAATAATAAAGGAGGTAAAAAAGAGGATGCCTACATTTAACCAGTTAGTAAGAAAGGGCAGAAAGACACTTGAGTCAAAGTCAACCGCTCCCGCTCTTCAGAGAAGCTTCAACTCCCTTCATAAGAAGGCTGTAAACAATTCTTCTCCCCAGAAGAGAGGCGTTTGCACAGCTGTAAGAACTGCAACCCCTAAGAAGCCTAACTCAGCTCTCAGAAAGATTGCCAGAGTACGTCTTTCAAACGGTATTGAGGTAACAAGCTACATCCCCGGTGAAGGACATAACCTTCAGGAGCACAGCGTTGTACTTATCCGTGGCGGCAGAGTAAAGGACCTTCCCGGTACGAGATATCACATCATCAGAGGTACACTTGATACTGCAGGTGTACAGAAGAGACGTCAGGCTCGTTCCAAATACGGCGCTAAGAGACCTAAGGACGCTAAATAATATCCTTAGACAATAAACAACTGATCATTACTTTAATAAATGTAAGTTATCATTCTTGCGCTTCAGATGTGGTCATAGGGCGTATAATATAGAGATAATGAGCATGAACACAGTAATGTGAGTACCTAAGAATTAATAAAATTATTAAGGAGGGAAGTACCGTGCCACGTAAAGGACATATTCAGAAAAGAGACGTTCTGGCAGATCCTATGTACAACTCAAAGGTTGTTACAAAGCTCATCAACAACATAATGCTTGATGGAAAGAAGGGTGTTGCCCAGAAGATCGTTTACGGCGCATTCGACAAGATTGCAGAGAAGACCGGCAAGGATGCTATGGAGGTTTTCGAGGCTGCAATGAACAACACTCAGCCCATGCTTGAGGTAAAAGCACGTCGAATCGGTGGTGCTACATATCAGGTTCCTATCGAGGTAAGACCTGACAGAAGACAGGCACTTGCACTTCGCTGGATTACATTGTTTTCACGCAAGAGAAGTGAGAAGACCCAGGTTGAAAGACTTGCTAACGAGCTTATCGATGCATCAAACAATACCGGCAATGCAGTAAAGAGAAAAGAAGAAATGCACAGAATGGCAGAGGCTAATAAGGCTTTTGCTCACTATCGTTGGTAATAGGAGAATAAAATGGCTGGAAGAGAATATCCCCTGGAAAGAACCAGGAATATCGGTATCATGGCTCACATCGATGCCGGTAAAACTACTCTTACCGAGCGTATCCTGTATTACACAGGCGTAAATTACAAGATTGGTAACACCCATGAAGGTAATGCGACCATGGACTGGATGGCTCAGGAGCAGGAGAGAGGTATAACCATTACTTCTGCAGCTACCACCTGTCACTGGACACTCGAAGAAGAGACAAAGCCGAAGGCCGGAGCTTTAGAGCACAGAATCAATATCATCGATACCCCCGGACACGTTGACTTCACCGTAGAAGTTGAGCGTTCCTTAAGAGTCCTTGACTCTGCAGTCGGTGTATTCTGCGCAAAGGGCGGTGTTGAGCCTCAGTCCGAGACCGTTTGGCGTCAGGCAGACAAGTACAACGTACCCCGTCTTGCTTTCGTTAATAAAATGGATATTTCCGGAGCAAACTTCTTTAACTGTGTAGACATGATAAGAACAAGACTCGGAAAGAATCCCGTTGCCATGCAGCTTCCCATCGGTAAGGAGGATACCTTCAAGGGTATCATTGATCTCCTTGAGATGAAAGCATATATCTACAATGATGATAAGGGCGATGACATTACTGTTACCGACGTTCCTGCCGATATGGCAGACGAGGCACAGGAATGGCATGATAAGATGGTTGAGTCTATCTGCGAGACAGATGACGAGCTTATCGAAAAGTTCCTCGAGGGAGAGGAGCCCAGCGTTGACGAGCTTAAGGCAGCCCTTCGTAAAGCTACCATCGCCGTATCCATCATCCCTGTATTCTGTGGTTCTGCTTACAGAAACAAGGGCGTACAGAAGCTTCTTGATGCAGTAGTTGAGTATCTCCCCGCTCCTACCGATATCCCTCATATCAAGGGAACCGATATGGACGGAAACGAGATTGAAAGAGTATCTTCTGACGAGGAGCCTTTCGCAGCTCTCGCATTCAAGATCATGGCCGATCCTTTCGTAGGAAAGCTTGCATATTTCCGTGTATATTCAGGTACACTTAATTCAGGCTCATACGTTCTTAACTCTACCAAGGGTAAGAAGGAGCGTGTAGGCCGTATCCTTCAGATGCACGCTAACAAGAGAATGGAGCTTGACAAGGTTTATTCAGGTGATATCGCTGCTGCAGTAGGCTTCAAGCTTACCACAACAGGTGATACTATCTGCGATGAGCAGCATCCTGTAATCCTCGAGTCCATGGAATTCCCGGAGCCCGTTATCGATATCGCTATCGAGCCCAAGACCAAAGCCGGTCAGGACAAGATGGGCGAGGCTCTCGCAAAGCTTGCTGAAGAAGATCCTACCTTCCGTGTAAGAACCAATGAAGAAACCGGTCAGACCATCATCGCAGGTATGGGCGAGCTCCATCTTGAGATCATCGTAGACAGGCTTCTTCGTGAGTTCAAGGTTG
>JAFRWN010000019.1 GCA_017437965.1 Lachnospiraceae bacterium | reverse complement strand
GGCAAAGGCAGCGATAATCGAAGGCTCGAAGGCTTTTTCAAAGGATCTGATGAAGAAATACAATATTCCTTCGGCAGCCTATGAAACCTTTGACAATCCGGATGCGGCTCTTAAGTATCTTGAAACTGCAAAGATGCCCATCGTCCTTAAGGCTGACGGACTTGCACTCGGAAAGGGAGTGCTTATCTGCAACAACTTGGAAGAAGCAAAAGAAGGCGTTAAGACCATAATGCTTGACAAGCAGTTCGGTTCTGCAGGTAACAGGATGGTAATCGAGGAATTCATGACCGGACGTGAAGTAAGCGTGCTTCTGTTCTGCGACGGAACCAATATTAAGGCTATGTCTTCGGCGCAGGATCATAAGCGTGCAAAGGACGGGGACCAGGGGCTCAATACCGGTGGAATGGGCAATTTTTCACCGAGCCCTTTCTATACCGAAGAAATCAAGACTTTCTGCGAGGAAAAGATCTTCAAGCCCACAATGGCAGCCATGAAGGCTGAGGGCAGGGATTTCGTAGGAGTGCTTTTTGTAGGCCTGATGCTTACTCCCGACGGTCCCAAGGTGCTTGAATACAATGCACGTTTTGGTGATCCCGAGGCGCAGGTTGTACTTCCCAGACTTGAAAATGATATCATTGATGTTTTCAATGCCTGCATAGACGGTACACTTGATAAGGTTGACCTTAAATTCTCCGATGAAGCCTGCGTATGCGTAATTCTTGCATCCGATGGTTATCCGGTTAAGTATGAAAAAGGATTCAAGATCACAGGACTTGAAAAGTTTGACGGCAGGGATGATTATTTCTGCTTCCATGCAGGATCAAAGTTCGATGCTGAAGGAAACATCGTAACAAACGGCGGAAGAGTACTCGGTATAACAGCAAAAGGTGCTACACTTAAAGAAGCACGTGCCAAGGCCTATGAGGCAGTTGACTGGGTTGACTTCGCAAATAAATATTACAGACATGATATCGGTAAGGCTATCGATGAGGCTTAAAGTATGATAGAGTATAATTATATCGTCAGAAGAGCTTTGGAATATGCAGAGGATATCGCAAGGGAATATGGCGAGAGATATGTTGGCAGCGAGCATCTGCTTTATGCGCTGATGAATATGGGCGGCGTTGCGGGCGAGGTGCTCGAAAAATATGTCAAAGAGAGTGATTATGAAAAGAAACTTTATGAACTCTCGCCCAGAACAGATACGCAGATAAGAGGAAAGCTTCGTAAAAGTGAAAAATACGAGCTGATACTTAAAGCTGCAAAGGAAGAGGCAAAGAAGCAGAAGACCGAAGAGGTCACGACTGCCCAGATGCTGCTTGCGATACTTAAGGAAAATGACTGCATTGCCGTAAGGATACTCAATACCCTTAAGGTAAACCTTCCGGAGCTTTTTGCTGAAATATACAAATCACAGGGCTACGGCAACGAGGATATACGCCGTGAAATGTCGGCACTCAGGCGAGTGGGCGGATCCGGAATGCTTGAACAGTTCACAAAGGATCTGACAAAGGAAGCCGCAGAGGGCAGGCTTGACCCCGTGATAGGAAGAAAAGAAGAAATAAAGAGGGTGCTCGAGGTTATCTGCAGAAGAACCAAGAACAATCCCTGTCTGGTGGGAGAGCCGGGTGTCGGAAAAACGGCGATAGTCGAAGGAATTGCCCAGCTGATAGCTGACGGCAGTGTTCCGGAAGAACTTAACGGAACAAGGATACTGACATTTGATCTTTCTGGTATGGTTGCCGGCTCAAAATACAGAGGAGAATTTGAGGAAAGAATCAAAAAGGTGATAGCTGAGGTCATTTCGGCAGGAAATATCATACTTTTCCTCGATGAAATCCACACCCTTATCGGTGCCGGTTCGGCTGAGGGCTCGCTTGATGCGGCTAATATCTTAAAGCCGGCTCTTTCACGCGGAGAGCTCCGCATCATCGGTGCTACTACCAGAGACGAATACAGAAAAAGAATAGAAAAGGATGCAGCTCTCGAAAGAAGGTTCCAGCAGATCGTTATCGAGGAACCGGATGAAGAGATGAGCATTGAAATACTTGAAGGACTGCGCGACAGACTTGAAAAGCATCATGATCTTCTGATCACTGATTCTGCGATTACAGCTGCGGTAAGGCTTTCGGCAAGATATGTGTCAGACCGCTGTCTTCCTGACAAGGCGATAGACTGTCTCGATGAGGCCTGCAGTAAGGTAAGACTAAAGGATTTCAGGTTAAGACCTGAAATGGCAGAGCTTGAAGAAAAAATCACAGAACTTGAAAACGATGCTGACGATGCTTTTTCTGACGGTTTTGACGATGAATACAGAAAATTGTCGGAAGAAATAAAGGCTGCGAAAAAGAAGCTCAAAAAGCTTAAGGGCAACATATCTTCAAAGAAAGAGCTTGTGGTTACCGAGGACGATATTGCAGAAGTAATAAGTGTTCAGAGCAGGGTTCCGGTTGCAAAGCTCAAAGAGTCCGAGAATACCGCACTGCTTAATCTTGAAAAGACCCTTCATAAGAGGGTAATAGGTCAGGAAGAGGCAATAAAGGCTGTTGCCAAGGCAATAAGGCGCGGTAAGGCCGGAGTAATGAATCCCGACAGACCAATTGGCTCGTTTCTTTTCTTAGGCCCGACGGGTGTCGGCAAGACAGAGCTTTCAAAGGCACTTGCCGAGGCAATGTTCGGCAAGGACACTGCGGTCATACGAGTTGATATGAGCGAGTACATGGAAAAGCACTCGGTTTCCAAAATGATAGGTTCGCCTCCGGGCTACGTCGGCCATGAGGACGGCGGTCAGCTTTCTGAACAGGTAAGGCAGAAACCATATTCCATCGTACTTTTTGATGAGATAGAAAAGGCTCATCCTGATGTTTTCAATATCCTGCTCCAGGTGCTTGACGAAGGAAGGATAACCGAT
>JAFRWN010000018.1 GCA_017437965.1 Lachnospiraceae bacterium | reverse complement strand
GTCAAGCTGTTTGCCGGTATTGATGAATTGTCACGTATTTTCTTCAATTCTGTAAAGAACGGACTGTATGACAAAAATACCGGTAAGCTTAGGTTTGATCCTTCGTTTGAAACCTATGCGGAGCTTGCGCGTAAAATGTATGATGAGAGACTTACATTTGATACTGCCGATACAGAGTATATGCAGTGGACTGAAGAGTGGGAGAAGTTTAGGGAAGGAAGTGACCAAAACGGACGTGAAGCCCTCTGCTATGCAGGTGCTACATGGTTTTCAAGCTTTATGATATATGACAGGTGGGACAATAATACAATACTCGTAAAAGGACCTCAGAATTATTTCTGGGGCGGCAGCTTTATGGCGGTAACTAAAAATTGCCGGAATACCACAACAGCCGGTGAGTTTATAAAGGCTGTTACCTGCGATGATAATGTTATGAAATCCCATGAGGAGATCACCGGAGAACTTGCCAACAACAGAAGAGTTAACAAGGATTATTCGATAAACAGCAAGAAGATGTATTCCCAGAATGTCATTAAGGTTTATGCCGAACTTGCGGAGAATATCAATGCTGACATGATAGTACCGGAATATGAAGACCTGCGCGGATGCCTGAACAGATGTGTTTATTTCTATGCACAAGGAAAGATCTCGAGCATTGATGACCTGATAAATGAATATTTCCGTCAGGCAAAGAAGATGTTTTCCTATCTGAATTAAAAATTATGGACATGATAAACGCCACAGGGAACTGACCCTGTGGCGTTTCTTAGTATGATAAGGATTGTTTTTTACATTTCTTTAACTTCATCAAATTCCTTGGTTATCTCCTCATCGGGAGCCTTGGTAAGAAGTGATACGATCACGATGAAGATTGATGCAACAAGGAAGGCAGGAGCAAGCTCGTAGAGATCCCAGTAGCCGCCTATCGGACGTACACAGTATTTCCAGATAAAGATTGTTGCGCCGCCGGAGATCATGCCAGCGATGATACCGAAGCGGTTACTACGTTTCCAGTAAAGAGAGAAGAGGATCGCAGGACCGAATACCGCACCGAAGCCGCCCCATGCAAAGCTCACAATATTGAATACCGAGCTTGAAGGATCCCAGGCAATGAAGATACCGCATACAGCAACAATGATGAGTGTGATTCGTGCAGCAAACATCTGAGTCTTTTCGGAAAGTTTTATACCGAAGGTGTCCTGAATGATGTTTTCTGAAACTGCAGAGGATGCAGCGATAAGCTGTGAGTCTGCGGTTGACATCGTGGATGCAAGGATACCTGCAATGATGAGACCGCCGATAAGTGCGAAAATGAAGCCGTGATCTGCAATCATGTTGGCAAGCTTGACAATAAGTGTCTCTGATTTAGCAGAGCTTGCGGGATCTGCGGGATCAACAAGAGTGTTAAGCTCGTCAACTTCTGTCATTGCACGTCCTACAACTCCGAGGAATACGGCAACACCGAGTGAGAAGAATACCCAGATTGAAGCTACACGTCTTGAAAGCTTTAATTTTTTGGGATCCTCAATTGCCATGAAACGGAGAAGGATGTGGGGCATTCCGAAGTAACCGAGACCCCAGCCGAACATTGTGATCTTGTTGAAAATACCGTAGGCCTTTGCTGCATGCTCGGCATTGTCATGGGTTGCCGACATGTCAAGGAAGCCTTTGAGCTGATTTGTATTTTCGATAACGGCACTGAAACCGCCTGCCTTATGTACACCGAAGCCAAGCACGATAAAGAGTGCGATGGTCATAACGATCGACTGGATAAAGTCAGTCTTTGATGCTGCAAGGAAACCACCTGTTGTGGTGTATCCGATGATGATTATTGCAGCGATTATCATGGCAAGCTGATAATTGACATCGAAAAGTGACTCAAAAAGCTTGCCGCAGGCTGAAAAGCCTGATGCGGTATAGGGAATGAAGAAGATGATGATGAAAAGGGCACCAAGGAGCAGGATGACATTGGAATTGTCCTTATAACGCTTCTTCAGATATTCGGGAATGGTGATGGCACCGATCTTTGAGGTGTAGTTACGGAGCCTTTTTGCCGTAAACAGCCAGTTGAGATAGGTTCCTGTGATAAGTCCGAGTGCTGTCCAGCCTGCGTCTGCAATACCGGTAAGGTAAGCAAGACCGGGAACACCCATCAAAAGATAGGAGCTCATGTCAGATGCTTCCGCACTCATCGCGGTAACAAAGGGACCGAGCTTTCTGCCGCCGAGATAGAAATCACCGACGTCGTTGGTCTGCCTGGAAGCCATGAAGCCGACAACGAGCATACCGATAAGGTAAATGCCGATGGCTACCAGAATTCCGATTTGAGCAGTAGTCATATTTTCCTCCAAAAGTACAAATATTGTGCAATATCCGAAAGGGATAATGCCATACACCACAATATATTATCATAAAAAATCCAAATAAACAAGGAAATTATTCATACTTGCACGAAGCCTTAACGTATGTTAAAATTTATTTTGGAGATATTTTGCCGGTTCATTCGGAATTTCGAAATATAAATGGCCGGTTAAGAAGGAGAAGGAAAATGAGTATCAGAGAAATGATCGAAGCAGGAAAGACAGCGATAGGTATTGAATTCGGTTCCACAAGAATCAAGGCAGTAATGGTTTCGGAGGACGGAGCTGTGCTCACCCAGGGCGGTTTCGGCTGGGAAAACCAGTATGAAAACGGGGTTTGGACCTATAGTCTGGATATGATATGGAAGGGGCTTCAGGCTGCATATGCGGAGCTTGCTGAAAATGTGGAAAAGGAATACGGCTGTGAGCTGACAACAACCGGCTCTATCGGTTTTTCCGCAATGATGCACGGATATATGGCTTTTAACGATAAGGACGAGCTTCTTGTTCCTTTCAGGACATGGAGAAATACTATCACTGAGCAGGCTGCAAAGGAACTGACAGGCGAGTTTGGATTCAATATCCCGCAGAGATGGAGCATTGCTCATCTTCACCAGGCTATTTTAAATAAGGAAGAACATGTAAAGGATATTGCTTTCTTTACGACTCTTTCAGGCTACATCCACTGGCAGCTTGGCGGAGGCAAGGTGCTCGGTATCGGTGATGCATCCGGAATGTTCCCCATAGATTCAAAAACACATGATTATAATAATGAATATATTGCAAAATATGATGCATTGTCAGCTAAGCTGGGCTTTGGCAAAAAGCTTCGCGAAATTTTTCCGAAGGTACTTTCCGCAGGAGAGAATGCAGGCGCTTTAAGTGCTGAAGGTGCAAAAAAACTTGACGTTTCAGGAAAGCTTCAGGCAGGAATCCCACTCTGTCCTCCCGAAGGAGATGCGGGAACAGGTATGGTTGCAACCAATTCCGTTGCGGTAAGGACAGGTAATGTTTCCGCCGGAACCTCGGTGTTCGCTATGGTCGTAATGGAGCATGCGCTTAAGGCGGTGCATGAGGAAATCGATGTTGTAACAACGCCTGTGGGCGATGATGTGGCAATGGTACATTGCAATAACTG
>JAFRWN010000017.1 GCA_017437965.1 Lachnospiraceae bacterium | reverse complement strand
TGTCTGGCTCCTTCAAGGGGCATGGGTACGGGGCGGAATTATTGGATGCCTGTATCGAAGATAGTAAAGAAAAGGGAAAGAAAGGGCTGTGTATACTGGCGGCGGCTAAGAAGAAGCCTTTCCTAGCTGATCCAAAGTTCCTGAAATATAAAGGATTTACTGTGTGCGATGAAGCGGATAATGGAATCCAGTTGTGGTATTTGCCCTTTGGAAAGGACGCAGACAAGCCTGAGTTCAGGGAATGCGCAAAGCATCCACACATAGAAGAAAAAGGATATGTTTTGTATTATACCAGTCAGTGTCCCTTCAATGCGAAGTATGTTCCGGTTTTAGAGCAGACAGCGAAAGAGAATGGTATACCATTCCATACGATTCATATTGAAAGCAGAGAGGAAGCACAGAATGCGCCGACTCCGATCACAAACTATGCGCTGTTTCATGACGGGGAATATATTACGAATGAGCAGATGAACGATAAAAAGTTCCTGAAGCTTGTAAACGCATAGGAGGGGAGCATGGCATCAACAAAAGAGTATCTGGAGTTTGTTCTGGAGCAATTATCAGAATTGGAAGAAATCAGCAGTCGGGCGATGATGGGAGAATACATCCTTTATTATCGCGGAAAGGTATTTGGTGGAATATACGATGACAGGCTTCTGGTAAAGCCGGTTCCGGCGGCGGTGAAGATGATGCCAGATGCAGAGCTGGAATTGCCTTATGACGGTGCGAAGGAGATGCTTTTGGTTGATGATGTTGATAATCGGGAGTTTCTGTGCAAGCTGGTTCAGAGTATGTGGGAAGAGCTTCCGGAGACGAAAAAGAAGAAATAAGACTGAAGTAATGACTGCGGTCAGTGGAGATTAACATCTCTGCTGGCCGTTTTTTAATTTGAGGGTTTAAGATGCCGAGTTTTCTTTGACTGGGATGTGGAGGAAATGCCTCATCCAGGAAAGAAGATTCGTTTTTTTTATTCTGAGGGTAAAAATCGGGATCATTTCGTTGCCTGTGACATGAGGAAAGGTTTAGGGTATATAGAACATTACAAAAAATCGCAATGTTTCGAAATGTTATTTCATATTTTCAGGCTGATCTGCCAAAAACCATCCCAGCAAACTGATTTAAAAAGATTTATTTTGTTGATTATCTTTTATACTGTCTTATGTTATTGTGAAAGTTGATATAGGAGGCCAGAACAATGAACGAATTAAACGAATAAGCCTTTTTCCATTTGGATAAAGTCGAATATAAGAATTATATACCGGTTCCATATGATTTATTATCTGCGAAAGAATTCAGAGAAATATCATCTGATGTGGATCTTCTTACTGTAAGCAAACGAATGGGCCACAGCAAGATCAGTACGACGCTTGATATTTATACGCACAGGCTTAAGAAGGACGACCACGAGGCGGCGGACGCGATGGAGAATGTGATGAGGAGGAAGAAGAACAAGTAAAGTAAAATTTTACCATCGGTGACAGTAGAATTCTTTGGAAAATTATGGTATAATAATGCTATATTTGTGCCGTTTATATGACAAGGAGATGCGGATATGACTTTTGCAGAAGAATTAAAGAGAATCAGACAGAGAAGTTTTCTATCACAGGAAGCATTTGCAAAGGAAATAAATGTTTCATTTTCTACTGTTAACCGATGGGAATCAGGAAAAACCAAACCCAATTTGATTGCTATGAAGAACATCAAAGAATTTTGTGAAAACAAAGGATTTGAGTATTCAAATTTGGAGGAACTTTGGCTTTCTTTTGGGGAGGACACGAAAGAATGACGAATCAAGTAAAATCCAAACAACGAGTTGCAGATCATGGCGAGGTTTTTACTGCAGAACGTGAAGTTAATGCAATGCTGGATCTGGTTAAACAGGAAACAGAACGTGTAGATGTAGTTTTCATAACTCGTTATGATTGATGTAGGAATTTTAACAGAATCATAATTATTTAACCATTATTTAATTATGATGGTTTTTATGTTTATTTGAAACAAGCAGATAAGAAAATTTACAACTATTTAGTAATTATGAAAGGTAATGCATTTATGGAAAATGTATTCGATCTTAACAATTTCAACTCCTACCGCGAAGATAACCGCCGTGAAGTGAAAAAAGCAAACGGCGGTCTTCCTAAAAGTCTTTGGGACACTTATTCGTCGATGGCAAATACATATGGCGGCGTAATCATTTGCGGCGTTGGTGAACGAGAAGACGGAAGTTGGTATACTACCGGCTTAAAAGATGTTAACAAACGCAAGAAAGAGTTCTAGGATACGATAAATAGCACGGACAAAGTCAGTGTGAATCTGCTGAGGGACGAGGATGTAGCCGCCTATGAGATGAATGGCGACGGCATTCTTGTTATCAACGTTCCTGTTGCAGACCGGGATATGAAGCCTGTTTACATCGGTAGGGACATGTTCCGGGGAACCTATAAGAGAAATCACGAAGGAGATTATCATTGTACCAAGGCAGAAGTCCAGGCTATGCTCAGAGATCAGCCGAGGATAACAATGGATATGAAGCTCCTTGACAATCTGAGCATAGATGACTATGACCAGGATTCAGTGAAGAACTATAGAGTTTGGTTTGAGTCAGAGCATCCCGGGCATGCATGGAACAAAATGAACAATTCTGAGTTCCTTGAAATGATCGGAGCTGCCAAGGTTTCAAGAGACGATAAACTCCGTCCGACAGGAGCGGGCCTGCTGATGTTTGGCAAAGAGTATAAGATCCTCTATGAGTATCCGCTTTATTTCCTTGATTACAGAGAGCATCTCAATTCGAAGGTGAGATGGACGGATCGCGTTCAGTCGCAGTCTGCTGACTGGTCGGGAAACGTGTTCGACTTTTTTGTTAGGGTATCATCGAAGCTGACAGTGGATTTAAAGAAGCCGTTCAAGTTAGTTAATATGGTAAGGGTAGATGAAACACCGATACATGATGCGGTCAGAGAGGCGCTGGTTAATTGTCTTGTGAATACGGATTTTTATGAGGCCAGAGGTGTTGTAATCCAGAAATATCCGGACAAAATCATACTCCAGAACCCCGGTTCCGTTATCGTGGGAAAAAAGCAGATGCTCAAAGGCGGAATATCCGAACCTCGTAACAGCGGACTTATGAAGATGTTCAACTTGATCGGTTATGGTGAGAAAGCCGGAAGCGGCGTGCCGGATATCTTCGCAACGTGGAAAGAGGCTGGTTACGAGCTACCGACTGTTGAGGAACTTTTCGGACCGGACCAGCCGAACAGGACGGTGGTGACGCTGCCACTTGTGGATGATCATGCCTCGGATCATGCCGTTTCTGAAAAAGGGCATGAAAAAGGGCATGAAAAAGGGCATGAAAAAGTACATGAAAACAAAAATGGCGAGGTAGAGAAGAGAATGATTTCTATACTCGGTATTATCAGAGAGAATCCGCAGATTTCAATCATAGCGTTGGCAGATATGCTTGGGGAGTCTGATAAAAAAGTTAGAACAGCCATTGATGCCTTAAAGAAGAATGGAATTATACACCGAGTTGGTCCGGCAAAAGGTGGTAGCTGGGTTATAGATAAAAATCCCAAGTTATGATGTTCTATAGGAAATAAAACCTTGCCGACAATTTGCCAACACAGGGCACAAAAGGATGCATAATGATACACTAAAATTGAACACTGAACAACCCCCGAAAATCCTTGTAAATAAAGGGTTTGCGGTATTTTTTGGCCTCCCTGTTTCTAACCTACCCTTTTCATATAAAAAACAATATACGAAAAAAGAAATCCGTGTTATAATAAAAAAGTATTTCAAAACAAAAGAAAAAATTACGAGGTCATAGGATAAATGAAGAAGCTATCAGATTTTCTGGTGGAAAAAAGAAAAATAATTATTATGGCCGTTCTGGCATTTACCGTGCTCTGCGGTTTTCTGATTTTTAAGGTAAATGTCAATAAAGATATGACGAAATACCTTCCGGAGAAATCCTCCATGAAGAAGGGCATGGACATCATGAATGACAGTTTTCCGGAGGCGGAGACCGACAATACCATACGTGTGATGTATAAGGATCTTCCGGATAACAGGAAGCAGGAGCTTGCAAAAGAGCTTTCGGAAATCGAATATGTGTCGGATGTGGATTTTAAGGCAGGCGACGAAGATTATGAGAAGGACGGCTATACGAAATATGTGCTCCACATGGAGTATGACTATGGTTCAAAGCAGGAAAAATCGATAGTTAAGACTCTGAAAAAGAATTTTTCCGACTATGATATGTGTTATATGAACGACAGCGGTGACGGACCCGGAATGACGGTGCGCGTCATGGTTCTTGCTGTGCTTATTTTGATGATAGTGCTGATCATCATGAGCGGTTCATGGTTCGAGCCGTTATTGTTTTTGTTCACGATAGCTGTTGCGGTTGTGATAAACCTCGGAACAAACATTATCATGGGTACGATTTCCGACAAAACCTTTTCGTGTACAGCGATACTGCAGCTTGTGCTTTCGATGGATTATTCCATCATCCTGATCAACCGTTACCGTCAGGAGCTTAAAAATAACAGCGACAAAAAAGAAGCGATGAAGGCGGCTCTCGTCGGGTCATTCTCATCGATAGCCGGTAGCTCGCTTACCACGATAGTCGGGCTTCTGGTGCTGGTTTTCATGAGCTTCAAGATCGGTTTTGACATGGGTGTCGTGCTGGCAAAGGGTGTTTTTTGCAGCGTGGTATGTGTTTTCCTCATCCTGCCGGGACTTATACTGACTTTTTCAAAAGTAATAGAAAAAACCGCCAAGCCGGTTCCGGATGTTCCGACCGGAGGGCTTTCCAGACTATGCGGAAAAATCGCTCCCGTGCTTTGCGTAGTGTTTGTTTTTCTTTTTGCGGGAGCATATTATATGCAGACCCGTACTGTCATCGGTTTTTCAATGCTCTCACCTGACAAGATCGCGGATGTTTTCCCGAACAAGAGCATGGTGGTGATGATATATGAAAATACGGACGATGAGGCTGTGACAGAAATTGCAGAGGAACTTGAGGAAAGGGACGATGTGGACAGCGCAGCGAACTATTCCAACACCCTTGCAAAGCAGCATACTTCGAAAGAAATGGTCGATGCGATAGATGAGCTCTCGGAGGGAATGGGCAATGGTAAAAAGCAGGATTATGAGGTTGACGCCAGCCTTTTCAATATGCTTTATTTCAAGTACTATGGTGACGAAACAGGCAAAATGACTGTCGGAGAGTTCCTTTCCTTTTTAAAGAAGGATGTGCTTGAAAACCCGAACTTTGCAAGCCGCATCGGAGATGACATGAATGCCTATAAGGACATGCTTGCCCGCTTTTCTGATGCAAAGGCCCTGAAAAAACCGCAGGATGCAAAGGAACTTGCGGAATTTTTCGGCATGGACGAAAACCAGGCTTCGCAGCTGATAATGTACTATTATTCGGTAAATGAGGATGCAGGCGAGCAGAACCTGACGCTTACCCTTGCCGAATTCATAGATTTTATTTTAAAGGATATCGCAACCGATCCGGCCTATGCGCCAATGTTTGATGAGGATGCCTATGCCCAGATGGATTCGATGACCGAAGTGATCGCAAACAATCCTCTCGGCAATGACCCTCTTGATGCCGACGGAATAGTAGGCCTTACCGGCATGAAGCCCGAGGATGTCAGGATGATCATGCAGCTATATGCCACAAAATATGGCGAAGCGCTCCCTCAAAAGCTTTCGGTATATGATTTTCTTGCTTTCCTAAACGATGTCGTGCTTGCGGATCCTGCTATTTCCGGAGAAATGAGTGAGGAGGAGATTACAGGGCTTAAAAGTGCTTACGGACTCGTAAATCTTGTGGTTTCGGAGAAAGAGTATTCAGAAAATGAGATGCTTTCCGTGATGTCTTCTCTCGGCGACGGCCTTGACGAGAACATAATGGAGCTCCTTTATATCTATCATGACGCAAACAAAAATGCAGACAAAAAACGGACGATGTCGATCGAGCAGCTGATGCATTACCTTGCGGACAGCCTGATCTATGACAAGGCTTTTTCTTCAATGCTTGACGAGGAAATGATAAATGACATAAAGGATTTCGATGTTTTGCTTGCGGACGGCATAAAGCAGCTTAAGGGCGATAAATATTCAAGGCTCATAATGACCGTTACCGTTCCCGAAGAGGGAGAGGAGGCGGAGGCTTTCTACCGCGAACTGAATGAAAAATGTGAGGTGCTTTCGGGTGAATACCATCTGATAGGGTCATCCGCGATGAACTATGAGATGAGCCTTACCTTCCGTAAGGAGCTTCTCACGATCACGATACTTACCGCACTTGCTATTTTCATAGTTGTGCTGATAAGCTTCAGATCCCTTGTGGTTCCCGTGATACTTGTACTTTTGGTGCAGTGCGGTGTTTTCATTACCGTTTCGGTCATCGGAATCCAGGGTTATTCGATACATTACCTGGCACTTCTTATCGTGCAGTGCATACTGATGGGCTCGACCATCGACTACGGCATACTTTTCAGTAATTACTACCGCGAGGCAAGAGAGAGCCTTGACCGTACCGAAGCTCTTAAGACTGCCTACAGCGGATCCATGCACACGATACTTACTTCGGGCCTTATCATGGTGGTGGTAACCGCGATCATGAGCAAATGCTTCGGGGATCCGACAGTGGAGCAGATCTGCAGGACAATTTCCATCGGAGCAACAAGTGCGATACTTCTGATCATATTCATACTTCCGGGAGTGCTTTACTGTCTTGACAGGTTTACTGCCGGAAAGAAAAACCGCCGGAGGAAAGGGATAATAATGGAAAACAGGAAAAAAACCATGCTTGCAGGAGTGTCGGGACTTTTGTTCATCGTCCTGATCATACTCGTAAAAACCGTTAATGTGGATGCGATCGGCCCGAACGGAACCGAAATCGGTCTTTCGGGAATCAATGAGGGCTTTCACCGTCTTACAGGCGAAATAAAGATACTTTACACGATCACGGATGTGTTCGCAGTACTTGCCATCCTTGTGGCAGCGTCATTTGCCTGCCTGGGCCTTTACCAGCTGATAAAAAGAAAAAGCTTTAAAAAAGTGGACAGGGAAATATATGCCCTCGGCGTGCTTTATGTGGTAACGCTGGGACTATATGTTCTTTTTGAGAAGGTCGTGGTGAATTACAGGCCCGTGATCATGTCGGGCGAAAGCGAGCCCGAAGCCTCCTTCCCGTCTTCACATACCATGCTCATCTGCGTTATCATGGGTAGCGCCTGCATGGTCCTTGATAAATATATAAAGGATGAAAAAATCCGCAGGATACTTGATATATGCTGCAAGGCTGTTCTTGTGGCAACAGTGCTCGGACGTCTCTTCTGCGGAGTACACTGGTTTACGGACATACTTGGCGGCGTGCTGATAAGCATATTTATGTTAAGTATATTTTCGATGGCAAAATCCGGAAAAACCGATTTAATAAATCCTTAAAATATTTTTTGCCGAAAATATGGTATATTATTATTACCGTGGATGACACGGGGAGTTTACAACCAGATTTATGGAGGTAGTGATATGAGAAACCAAATTGAAAATGTTTTGCTGGCCTCTGATTTTTCGCTTGAAAATTACCTGCCCGTAATTATTGCTGTGGCTGTCGTAATTTTGCTTGCGCTGTTCATCATTCCCAGCTATGTAAAGGCGCCCCCGAACAAGGCCTACATTATTTCGGGTCTAAGAAGGACACCGAAGGTACTGATAGGTAAGGCGGGCATCAAGCTTCCCTTCTTTGAAAGAAAGGACGAGCTTCTGATCGAGCAGATTTCGATCGATATAAAGACGGGTGACTTCGTACCGACCTCCGATTTCATCGGTGTCAACATCGATGCGGTAGCGAAGGTTCAGGTCAGGACCGATCCGGAAGGCATCAAGCTTGCAATGAAGAACTTCCTTAACATGAGTAAGGACAAGATCAACGAGCAGCTTGTTGACTCACTTCAGGGTAACATGCGTGAGATCATCGGTACGATTACCCTCAAGGATCTCTGCAACGACCGTAAAACTTTCGGTGATCAGGTTCAGGAAAAGGCCCAGATCGATATGAACAACCTGGGTATCAAGATCATTTCCTGCAACATCCAGCATGTTGAGGATAAGAATGACCTTATTACCGCACTCGGTCAGGACAACATGGCAGCGATCCAGAAGTCCGCAAGTATTGCAAAGGCCAATGCAGAGCGCGACGTAGCCATTGCACAGGCTGCAGCAAAGAAAGAAGCAAACGATGCACAGGTTGCTTCTGCAACAGAAATCGCAATCAAGCAGAACGAGCTTTCAATAAAGAAGAGCGAGCTGCAGGTTACCGAGGATACCAAGAAGGCTGAGGCAGATGCAGCCTACAAGATCCAGGAACAGCAGCAGAGAAAGACAATCGAGATCACAAAGACCGAAGCCGACATTGCTAAACAGCAGAAGGAAGTCGAGCTGAAGGCACGTGAGGCCGAGGTTCGTGAGCAGGCACTCGATGCCGAGATCAAGAAACAGGCAGATGCAGAGAAGTACCGTCAGCAGCAGATTGCCGACGTTGAACTTTACAAGCGTCAGAAAGAGGCTGAGGCTAAGAAATATGAGCAGGCCCAGGCCGCAGAAGCCAAGAAGATCGAGGCTGATGCCGCTAAATATCAGCAGCAGCAGGATGCCGAAGCAAGAAAGATCCAGGCTGAGGCTGACATGATCAAGATGCAGAAGGAAGCAGAAGGTATCAGGGCCAAGGGTGAGGCTGAGGCAGCGGCTATCCGCGCCAAGGCAGAAGCTGAGGCAGCCGGTATCGACAAGAAGGCTGAGGCAATGAAGAAATATGGCGAAGCAGCCATCATCGAGATGCTCTGCAAGATGTATCCCGAGGTTGCACAGGCCATCGCAATTCCTCTTGCGAATGTTGATTCCATCACCATGTACGGTGACGGCAATACCGCAAAGCTGACAGGCGACATCACAAGATCCTTCAAGCAGACCATCGACGGAATCAGCGACAGTTTGGGAGTTGATTTCTCCGGCCTTATCGGAAGCTTCACAAAGAACAAGCTTTCGGGAGAGGATGCAGGAAAGAAGGAAGAGAAAACTTCGGAGCCTGCAGTAAATACTTCTGATGCCGGTGAAACCGCTGACTACAGTGAGCTTGGCGACGAATAATAGTTAATAACTGAATTACAGGGACGGGGAACTATGGCGGAAAGAATTCCGGGCCGTAGTCCCCGTCCTTTTTACTTGACATATTCCGCGTTTACTGTTAAAATTCTTTCACTATGAATACAGAAGTAATACAAAATGAGCCCTCCTTTACTGAAGAGGAGGCCAGAAAATATAAACTCAGCCTGCGTGAATGCATACTTGGCGACAGACATTTTTACAAAAAGGTTGCCGCTGTGGTGCTGCCCATAATAGTTCAGAACACGCTATCAAATATCGTGAGCCTTCTCGACAACGTGATGGTGGGACAGGTCGGAACCGTTCCGATGTCTGCCGTCGCAATTGTCAACCAGCTCTTTTTTGTAGTGTATCTCTGCATCTGGGGCTCCCTTTCGGGTGCCGGGATCTATGGTACCCAGTACTACGGAAAGGGTGACATAGATGGTATGCAAACCACGATACGCTTCAAGATCGTGGACATCATTTTTGTCCTTACCGTCGCTATACTTGTGTTTATTTTTGCCGGAAATGCCCTTGTAAAACTCTACATTTCGAGCGATACTTCACCCGAGGACGCTGCGGAGACCTTAAGGCTTGCAAGGCAGTATATGCTTATCATGCTGATAGGCTTCATTCCCTTCGGCTTCGGACAGGTACTTGCTGGAACGATGCGCGAGAGCGGAAAGACCATGCTTCCGATGAAGGCCAGCATCACGGCCATGTTCGTGAACTTCGTCTTCAACGCCCTTCTGATCTTCGGTCTTTTAGGCTTTCCGAAGCTTGGCGTCTGCGGAGCAGCGGTTGCGACCGTTATTTCCCGCTTTGTTGAATTTGCTATAATAGCATTCGGGGCAAAAAACAAAGAGAAGTACCCGTTCTTCCGAGGTGTACTTAAGAATTTCAGGATTCCGAAAGAAAGTTTCATTGCGATTTTCATGAAATCGCTGCCACTTCTGATAAACGAGTGCATGTGGGCGCTTGGCATGGCAGTGCTTCTGCAGTGCTATTCGGTAAGAGGTCTTGCCGTCATTGCGGCGATGAACATCAGCAACACCATAGCCCAGATTTTCAATGAGGTCTTTATTTCACTCGGAAATGCCACATCGATAATCTGCGGACAGGAGCTGGGTGCGAACCGGCTTGTGGAGGCCAGAAGAAGCTCATGGAGGATCATGTCGCTAAGCATTGTGACCTGCATCGGACTCGGCGGGATACTGTTCATGATCTCGTCCTTCATCCCGCACATATACAATGTCGAGCCGGAAATAAAGGAGATGGCGTCGGATTTTATCAAAGTGCTGGGCATCTGCATGCCGATAAATGGTTTCGCAAACATTGCCTACTTTACGATCCGTTCGGGCGGCAGGGTATTTATCACCATACTTTTCGACAGCTGCTTTACCTGGGTGGTCAGTGTCCCGGCAGCTTACCTGCTTGCCCATTTCACTAAAATTCCCGTACTTGAGATTTACCTTTTCGTGTCTCTTCTTGAGCTCGGAAAGTGCTTTGTGGGCTTTATGATGGTCAAAAAAGGCATATGGGTAAGAAATATAGTGCAAAACATGTGAAAAATTTAGTGCACTTTTGGTGCGGTTTTTATGGTATAATATAATTTACCCAATTTAGAACAAGACTGTAAACCCGAAAACAAACCACAAAAGGTGACAAACTATGAGTGAAATAACTAATGAACAATATAATTCCTTTCTGGAAAGACTGGTAAGGATAACCCATATGGAACCGTTTGACCGTGAAGCATATGTGGATCTGATTACCGAAATCTGTTATGTCTATGGTCTTGCAAAGGGTGTTACCGAATTTTATCCCACGCCCATGATGGAACAGAGAGGAACGGGAGAGATTTTCTGTGACTTTGACAACGGGAAGGGTGACAAGGTCCTTATCAAAATACGTATCGTTTCTTCTTCAAAGGCTGTTATCATTGCCACGCTTTATGTTAATTCGGCTGATGAGGAAAAAAGCGAAGACGAAATCATGCAGCTTGATACGATGCTCCGTGTGATCATGGGCTTTGTTGCAAGAAGAAGGCTGATCCGTAAGCTTGAGGAGTTTGGCTTCTCTGACCTGGACGGCTATAACAATTTCCGTGCGTTTGCCCGCTATATTGACATTGCAAATGCCGAAAACCAGCTTGGAGGAAAGGCGGCCTTTCATATCGATCTTCACAATTTTACGGTGGTTAACCAGGAAGTCGGACGTGATAACGGAGATATCGTACTGAAGAATTACTATAAGAGGATACAGGAAGCGATATATGGAATGGGCGTAGTTGCCCGACTCGGAGGAGACAAGTTCATCGGTGTCTATGACAGAGTGTTCGAAGAGGAGATATATAAAATATTTTCCGGTATTCCTATTCCCTATGACAGCGAAGGAAAAAAGAGGGTAAATGTATCTGCGGCCGCAGGTATTTATATTCTTCCGATACCTTTCATGATGAAGGGCTACGGCGACATCATGGACAAGATCATGATGGCCGGCAATATTGCAAAGCAGCAGGCCGAAAGCGGCATCGTTGTCTATGATGACACGATGAAGGAAAGAATCAATCATTTGAAAAAGGTACAGGCCGATTTCAAGATTGGCCTCAAAAATGAGGAATTTGCCGTATTCTACCAGCCGAAGGTTGATATTATTAACGGCGTGCTGATCGGAGCAGAGGCACTCTGCAGATGGATACAGGACGACAAGATAATTCCTCCGATGAGCTTTATTCCGATTCTGGAAATGAATACCGACATATGCGACCTTGATTTTTACATGCTGGAGCATGTCTGCCAGCATTTGAAAAAATGGATTGACGAAGGCAGGGAGGCCATCCGTGTTTCGGTAAACTTCTCCAGAAAGCATCTGGTTGATGTGGATCTTGTGGATCATATAATCGAGGTGATCGACAAATATAAGGTACCTCATGAATATATCGAGATCGAGCTTACCGAGACAACCACGGACGTATTGTTCTCGGATCTTCGCCGTGTCGTTCGCGGACTTCAGGAGCAGGGCATATGGACAGCAGTCGACGATTTCGGTGTAGGCTATTCATCGCTGAATCTTATCTGCGAGATTCCATGGAACGTTCTGAAGGTTGACAAGAGCATAGTTCCGGTTGACGAGGCAGGCAGTGATTCGACATCACACAAAATGTTTGCACATGTTATCTCCCTGGCACATGACATCGGTCTTAAGTGCGTCATCGAAGGTGTCGAGACCGGAAAGCAGATGGAGATCTTAAAGAAAAACAACTGCAGGATAGTGCAGGGTTACTATTTTGACAAACCTCTTCCGCTTGAGGAATTCGAAACACGAATCGATCGGAAGACATATGAAGTATAGAAATATCTTCTTTAAACAGGCACACTCATTACCAGCTGATCCAGTACCGACAGGTCGGCCGCATCGGTCTTTCCTGCGGCAACCCGCTGCCTGATATCTTCATGGTTGTAGGCAGGTGAGGGGTAGAGCACGACTACCGAACGGTCGCCGGGTCTTAGATAGTTTTTCTCTCCGAACTCCGTATATCTTGTTGCGCCTATTGAAATTAAAAGCAGGGACGGATTTCCTGCTTCGTTAAGGTAGGAGTTTATGTTTTCGGCAGGGCCCATGTCTTCCTGGTTGTTAAGCTTTCCGATCATCCAGTCCATCAGCCTGTCATATATATAACTGTAATCACGGATCCGGCTGTCTTCACCATAATCATAGACG